>JBBQXN010000008.1:0-68852 GCA_038209585.1 Burkholderiales bacterium | reverse complement strand
TCGAAATCGTCGACATCACTTCGCGTTTGTTAGGCAACGCGCTGTCTGCGAAGTAGTGGTGTGAACCAACCCGCCACAGCCCGCCTACACTTTCAGGCTCAGGGCCGTTAGCTCAGTTGGTTAGAGCAGAGGACTCATAATCCTTTGGTCGTTGGTTCGAGCCCAACACGGCCTACCAGTAATTCCACCAAAGCCTGCTGCATTGCCACCGCAACGCAGCAGGCGCGCAAAGCTCAAGCGGGTTTGACGTAGCGATGCGTGAAGCGGTCGCTCTCGCCAATGGCGGCGTAGCGTTCACGTTCCACTTCCTTGCGCGCGAAGGTCGGTGGCAGTGTCCACACGCCGCTCGGGTGGTCTCTGGTGTCCTTGGCGTTGGCGTTGACCTCGCTTCTGGCGGCCAGCACAAAACCGGCAGCGCGGGCGCGCGTTTGCATGTAGTCCTCGGTGACGTAGCCACTCTTCTTCATCACTTCCACCGAAGTGCCGGGTGCGGCCCGGTGGTCCACCACGCCCAAGACGCCGCCGGGTTTGAGCATCGCAAAGCAGCCCTGCAATTTGTCATCCAACGAGCCGTCGCTGACCCAGTTATGCACGTTGCGGAAGGTCAGTACCAGATCGACCGTTCCCGCCGGCAAGTCGGCCGTTCCAGTAGCACCGGGCAAGGTTGCGAGCACGGATCTATCAAAGACCTCGGGTGCCCTGGCCATGCGCTCTGCGAAATTGGCGCGGCTGCGGCGCAGGTTGGCATTGGCGCTGTCGGCCGGAAAGTGCGCCAGGTACAGGCGACCGCTGCTGCGCAGGTAGGGTGCCAGGATCTCGCTGTACCAGGCGCCGCCGGGTGAGAGTTCCACCACCGTCAGGGACGGTCGCAGGCCCAGAAATGCCAGCGTCGCGCCCGGGTTGCGCCAGGCATCACGCGCACGGTTGGCTTCGCTGCGGTGTGGCGCAGCCAACGCGGCCTGCAGGGCGGCGTCAGCTGGCGTTGTCGTGCGGCCGCCAGAATTGGCGCAGCCGGGCAGGCTGAGCGCCAGCAAAGCGCCAGGGGCGGCGGCCAGCACGTAACGGCGTCGAAGTCCAGCGTTCGCTGGACGGGGTACGGGTTTGGGGTAGGTGTGCATGGGAAGTAATTCTGCGGTAGTCCGGTGTTTAAGCTGGATGCCCACACAGATGCAGGCATTTCGCGCTTACGCTTCTGCAGCCTACCAACCACCCGCCCGTCGAACATGACCGCGATTGCGCCGCTATCCGCCACACATGACAACCTGAACAGCGACTTCAGCCAGCGCGCTGTCGCCCAAGCAGCCGCAGCGCAATGGCTGCCATCGCCGCTGCCAGGCGTCACCCGCCGCATGCTCGACCGGGTAGGCGGCGAGGTGGCGCGTGCCACCAGCGTGGTGCGTTATGCGCCCGGCTCGCACTTCAGCCGCCATGTGCATGACGGCGGCGAAGAGATCCTGGTACTGGAAGGTGTTTTCTCCGACGAGACTGGCGACCACCCTGCCGGCACCTATCTGCGCAACCCGCCGGGCAGCGCACACGCGCCGCATTCGGCGGAAGGCTGCCTGCTGTTCGTCAAGCTGCGTCAGTTTGCGCCTGACGATGGCGAGCTGGTTCGCATCGACACACGGCAGTCTGAATGGCGCCAGGGCCTGGTGCCCGGTTTGAAGGTCATGCCGCTGCACAGCCATGGCACGGTCAGCACGGCCCTGGTGCGCTGGGCGCCGAACACCCAGTTCAGCCCGCACCGGCATCTGGGCGGTGAAGAGATCTTCGTCCTGGAAGGCGTGTTCCGCGACGAGTTCGGCAGCTACTCGGCCGGCACCTGGCTGCGTGGCCCCTGCGGCAGCGCGCACACGCCGTTCACCGGCCCCGAGGGCGCGCTGATTTACGTCAAGGTGGGGCATCTGGGCGCTGGGCTGTAGCGCAGCCTGGCCCAGCCGTCCTCACCCATCGAAAACCCAAGCCGAGGCGCCCTTGATCAAGCTGCTGCACACCGCCGATTGGCAGATCGGCCGCAACCCCACCGCTTTTGAGCCCGACGACGCTGCGCTGCTGGCCGAAGCGCGCTTTGCCGTCGTCCAGCGCCTGGCCCAGCTGGCCACCGCTGAAGGCGTGCAGGCGGTGCTCGTGGCCGGTGATGTATTCGACGCTCAAGGCGTTTCTGACAAGACCATCCACCGGCTGTTCAACAACCTTGCCGCGTTCAGCGGGCCGTGGGTGCTGATCCCCGGAAACCATGACGCGGGTCTCACCGAATCTGTGTGGACGCGCGCAGCGCGTCTGCACGCCGTACCGCCGAACGCCCAGGTGTGCCTGCGACCCGAGCCGCTTTTGCTGGCATCGCTGGGCCTGGCCGTGCTGCCTGCGCCGTTGACGCAGCGCCAGACGCATAACGACCTGACGGAGTGGTTTGCCTCAGCGCAAGTGCCAGCGCAGATGTTTCGCGTGGGCCTGGCGCATGGCAGCGTACAGGGCATCCTGTCCGAGGACATCGACTCCAGCAACCCGATCGCTGCAGGGCGGGCTGAGCAGGCCGGTCTGGACTACCTGGCTCTGGGCGACTGGCACGGTTGCAAGCAGGTGGATGCGCGCACCTGGTACAGCGGCACGCCGGAAACCGATCGTTTCAAGGCCAATGCATCCGGCCAGGCACTGGTGGTCAGCTTGTCTGAACCCGGCGCTTTGCCCAGCGTAGCGCAGCACGCCACCGGCCAGTACCGCTGGCGAGAAGACAGCGTGGATCTCCAGGTGCCCAGCGACATCGACGCCTTGCTGCAGCGGCTGGTCGGCCTGACGCCGACTGATGTGGTCGCGCTCAGCCTCACGGGCCGCATCGACCTGCCCGGGCGGCGGCGGCTGCTGGACGCCATCAGCCAGGCAGGCGGCCGGGCGCGCAGCCTGCTTGCCGACCTGTCGGCCCTGCGTTTTGAGCCCACGGCCGAAGACATAGGCGCTTTGCGAGCCGATGGCTATCTGGGTGACGTCATCGCCGGCCTGCGTGCAGCACAGGACAGCGCAAGCGCTGACACATCCAACGTAGCCAGTGATGCGCTGGCTTTGCTGGCCGGCATCCTGGACGAGCGCCGCACGGGTGCGAAAGCTGCAACTTGAAGATCACGCGCATTCGGCTGGAACAATTCAAGCAGTTTCGCAAGCCCATCGAGATCAGCGATCTCGGCGACGGCATCAACCTGTTCACGGGCCCCAACGAAACCGGCAAGAGCACGATCGTGGCTGCAGTGCGTGCAGCCTTTTTCGAGCGCCATCGCTCCAGCAGTGTCGACGACCTGCGGCCCTGGGGCGACGCTTCTGCGTCGCCCACGGTGGAGCTCGACTTCACGGTCGCAGGCATTCCCCACCGCCTGACGAAGAGCTTCCTGGGCAAGAAGCGCTGCGAGCTGCAGGCCGGCCTGCAGCGGCTGGACGGCGCGCTGGCAGAAGACCACTTGGCCGAACTGCTGGGTTTTCAGTACGCGGGCAAAGGCGCCAGCGCCGCGCAGCACTGGGGCATCCCGGGTCTGCTGTGGATACAGCAAGGCGCTGGCCAGGACGTTCACGACCCGGTGGCGCATGCCACCGACCATTTGCGCAACGCCTTGAATGCGTCACTGGGCGAAGTGGCCAGCAGCGGCGACGACGTACTGGCCACCGTGGAAGCACAACGCAACGAACTGCTGACCCCTGCTGGCGGCGCCCCGCGCGGTGTGCTGGCCGAGGCTTCAAGACGCCAGCAGCAGCTCGAAGCCGAGTTGAGCGCAGCCGATGCCGACGTGGCCACCTACAGCCACAAGGTGGACCTGTTGGGTGGCCTGCGGCGCGACCAGGCGAATGACGAAGCACAGAAGCCCTGGGCTGAATCCCGCAGGCAGGAGATGGATGCGCGCGGCAAGCTGCAAACCATCGAACGCGTGCAGACGTCTTTGGCTGCCGATCGCCAGCGCGCCGTTCAGCTGGAGACCCAAGTCAAGCTGCTGCGCGGGCGACTGGAAACGTTTGCTGAGCAGGAAGCTGCAGTCAAGACGCGCGGCGTGGCGGTAGACACGGCGCAGCAGGCGCTGGCCGCTGCCACGCATCTTGTCGAGCAATGGACGGCCCAGGCCAGCACAGCTTCAAATGTCTATGAATCGGCCAGGGTCCTGCTGCGACAGGCCCGTCAGCACGACACACAAGCCAGCCTGTCGCGCGAGCTTGAAGAGCTGGAGCAAAAAGCGAAGACCACGCAAACGCGGCTGCAGCAGGTGCAAGCCGAGCAGACCCAGCTGCTGGAACTGCAGGCACAGATGGCGGCTTCAAGAATCGAGCCTGAAGCGCTGCAGCAGCTGCGCGCTCAGCGCCTGCAGTTGCATGAACTGCAGATTCGGCAGGCGGCCGCTGCGACCCGCTTGCGTTTTAGATTGATCGACGGCCACGGCGTACAGCTCGATGGCGAGCTGCTGCAAGGCACATGCGAACGGCTGCTGCTGCAAGCCGCCATCCTGCAACTGGGCGCGCTGGGCCAGGTGGAAATATCGCCAGGCGGCGCCGACCTGCCAGAGCTGGGCCGCCAGGAAAGCGCCGTGAGCGATGCACATGCCGCGCTGCTGCAACGGCTGGGCCTGGCGAGCCTGGAAGAGGCCGAGACGCGCCATCAGGCCCACGCGCAAGCTGCATCAGAACTGAAGGCCATCGGCGCCGCGCTGAAGGCCCTGGCGCCCGAGGGCGTGGACACGCTGCGCACCGACGCTTTGACGCAATTCGCGCGGGCGAAAGAGCTCGGGACGGCGCTGGGCAAGATGCCCGCTGCGCAGGAGGCCAATGCTGTGCCACCGGTGTCGGTCCTGGCAGCCGAGGCCGCAGAGGACAGCGCCCGCCGTGCGCTGGAGCAGGTCAACGGCAGCCTGGGGCCGGCGCGCGTGGCAGCCGGCAATGCGCAAACCACGCTGGAAAGCGCGCAGCGTGAACACCAGGCTGTGCAGCGCTTGCTGGAAGCGCCAGACCGGGCCAACAAGCTGCAGGCCGCCAGCCAGGCTCTGGTGGACAGCCGCGCTGAAGAGTCGGCACTTGCAGCCTCGGTCAAGCGCCAGGCCGAAGAAGTGGCGCAGGCCCGCCCCGACATCCTGAAGCAGGATGTACAGCGCTTTCAACGCAGTGCCGAGCAACTGGAAAAGAGCTTCGACGAGCGCAAGACGGCCTTGCTGCGGCTGGAAGTCGAGCTGGAAAGCGGCGGCGCCCAGGGCCTGGAAGAAAGACGCGCAGCGTTGGCGCGCGACCTGGCACAAGCATCACGCCGCACCGAGGAATTGCGCCGGCGCGCTGCAGCGCTGGACCATCTGCTCAAACTGCTGAAAGATCAGCGTGGCGCCTTGACGCGCAAGCTGCAGGCGCCTTTGCAGAAGCATTTGAACCACTACCTGCAACTGCTGTTCTCGCAGGCCAACCTGGCGATCGATGCGAACCTGACGCCAGGATCGCTGACGCGACAGGGCCCGTCAGGGCCTGAATCAGGCGCGTTCGACGCGCTGAGTTTCGGCTCGCGCGAGCAGATGGGCGTGATCAGCCGGCTGGCTTACGCCGACCTGCTGCGAGAAGCCGGGCGGCCCACGCTGATCATCCTGGATGACGCCTTGGTGCACAGCGACGAGAACCGGCTGGCGCTGATGAAGCGCGTGCTGTTCGATGCCGGAACGCGGCATCAGATCTTGCTGTTCACCTGTCATCCGACGAACTGGCGTGACCTGGGCGTGACGAATCGCTCTGTGGCGTCGTTCCAGGCCATCGCCTAGAACTGCAGCCGCTTGTTTGTTCAGCCTGGCTGCTTGGTCGTGCGCAAGTAGGGCTTGTGCGTCTTGAAGCCGCCCGGAAACATCGTCGCCGCGTCTTCATCACTGACCGAAGGCACGATGATCACGTCGTCGCCCGGCTTCCAGTTCACCGGCGTGGCCACCTTGTGCTGCGCGGTGAGCTGCATCGAATCAAGCACGCGAATGATCTCGTCGAAGTTTCGGCCCGTGGTCATGGGGTAGGTCATCATCAGCTTGATCTTCTTGTCCGGGCCGATGATGAACACCGAGCGCACGGTGGCGTTGTTGGCGGCCGTGCGGCCATCGCTGCCCACTTCGTCTGCCGGCAGCATGCTGTAGAGCTTGGCCACCGCCAGATCGTGGTCGCCAATCATCGGGTACTGGGGCTTGTGGCCCTGTGTTTCCTCGATGTCGGCCGACCATTGTTCATGCCGATCCACCGGGTCGGCAGAAAGGCCGATGAGCTTGGTGTTGCGCTTGGTGAACTCGGGCTCGATGCGCGCCATGTAGCCCAGCTCGGTGGTGCAAACCGGCGTGAAATCCTTGGGGTGCGAGAACAAAACGGCCCACTGGTCGCCAATCCATTCGTGGAAGCGGATGGGGCCTTGGGTGGTCTGGGCGGTGAAGTCGGGGGCGATATCGTTGATGCGTAAAGACATGCTGGTTTCCTTCAGTGTGGGTGGGTCGAATGCGCTTCATTGAACCATGCAGCTTCGACACAGCTGATATGGTTCCATGTCATGGCCCTGGTCTATTCCACCGATGCCGGCCGTATGTGCCCGGCCTGTTGCCGCGCAAAGGCTGAATGCGTTTGCAAAGCGGCCGCTTTATCGACCGCTTCTTCGCCGGTTGGCGACGGCACGGCGCGCGTCAGCCGCGAAAAGCAGGGCCGCGCCGGCAAGCTGGTGACCGTGGTTCGCGGCATGCCGGTGGAGGCCACAGCGCTGGCCGATTGGGGCAAGCGTTTGCGTACGGCCTGCGGGGCTGGCGGCACGGTGAAAGATGGCGTGCTGGAAGTGCAGGGCGACCATGTAGACCGCGTGCTGGCGTTGTTGCTGGCAGCCGGCCTGCGCGCCAAGCGCGCGGGCGGCTGAAGTCTCAGTTCAGCTTCTGGGCTGCGGCGGGGCCTTGGTGACCCGCACCTTGCCGCCCGTGGTGACCAGAATCACCGGTTCCCCGGGCGTGAACTCTTCCAGACCCTTGGCCTGAACAACGGCGCGGCGCTCGCCACTCTTGAGCTGCAGCATGATTTCCACCGCCTGCTCGCGTGTGGTGGTGCGCTCGATGACGTTGCCGATCACGGCACCCGCTACAGCGCCGATCACGCCAACGGCAAGAGCTTCGCGGCTTCCGCCGACCGAGCTGCCCGCCACACCGCCCACCACTGCGCCAGCGGTGCCGCCGATGCCGCTTTGCGAGCCGTCAACGACCACCGGCCGGGTTGAAAGCACCGTGGCGTCGATGACGGTGGACATGCGCTGCGCGTCGTTCCGGCTGATGACGTCGGGGCTGGTGGTGCTGCAGGCGGCCAGGCTGGCAGCCATCACCAATGCGGACAAGGTTTTCAAAGGCAGATTCATGGCGTCTTGGGGTTCAAACCCGCAAAAAAGTTCAGTTCAACCGTACAGCCTGGAACTGCGTGGCACGCTGGCCAGTAAAAAATCCATCTGGTCGGAAAGTATGCGCCGCCCGCGCAGGATCATGTCTTCGTGCAGGCTGGGCACATAAGGCAGGTACATCAGGCTCATGCGGGCTTCTTCTGGCAGCCGATTGCCCTTTTGACCGTTACAGCCACGGCAGGCGGTGATGCAATTCATCCAGGTGTCTTCGCCACCGCGTGAAACAGGCACGATGTGTTCACGCGTCAGGTCGTCGACATGAAAGCGCCGACCGCAGTAGGCGCACATGCCGCAGTCGCGGGCGAACAATTTGGGGTTGCTGAGCGCGGGCGCCTGGCGCCAGGCGCGCGCCGGAATGGCGCCACGAACGGCCACGATAGGGTGCAGTTCGATGCGGCTTTGCAGGCCTGTGGAGCGCTGCATGCCGCCTCTCAAGACAGCAAAAGCGTCGCCCAGCGTCCACGAAACACTGTCAGTGGCATAAAGCACAGCCGCTTCGCGTGGCGCAATCCACGCCTGTGGGCGGCCCGAAATGTCGAGCTGCAGAACGTCCATGTTCGAAGAGTAGCCGATTCGTGTGACCTTCTGCCGGCACATGCTTTCTAAGCTGCTGACCCTAGAAAAATTGGCCTTTTGCACCACACATCAGCGGCGATGGCGGCAAAATAGAACGACCGTTCGTTTTTCTCCGGATCCCTTGCATCCAGACCCAGGAGACCGCCGCCTCGTGAGCACCATGCTGCCGACAGACACCGCCAGAAACCTGTCTCGACCCCTGCACAAGGGGCAGCAGACGCGTGCGGCCATTCTTGAAGCGGCGCTGGGTCTGGCCTCGCACATGGGCCTGGAAGGGTTGTCGATCGGCGCGCTGGCCGAACTGATGCAGATGTCCAAATCCGGCGTTTTCGCGCATTTTGGTTCGCGTGAAGAACTGCAGATATCGGTGGTGCGTGAGTACCACGCCCGCTTCGAGGAAGAGGTGTTTTTCCCGGCCATTGCCGGCCCGCGCGGCCTGCCACGTCTGCAAGATTTGTTCGAGCGCTGGGTGAGACGTGTCTCTGTCGAACTCGACAGCGGCTGTATCTACATCAGCGGCGCAGTCGAATTCGACGACCGGCCCGGTCCCGTGCGCGACGCACTGGCACAGATGGTGCGCGCCTGGCACGGGGCGCTGGAACGCGCCATCGGCATGGCGATTGCCGAAGGCCACTTGGCGCCCAGCACCGACCCGGCGCAGATGCTGTTTGAAATCCACGGGCTGATCCTGGCCCTGCACCACGACGCGCGCTTCTTGCGCAACCCTGGCGTGCTCGACCGCGCCCGGACAGGTTTCGACCGCGTGCTGGCCAACCACCGCACGCCGCTTTCATATCCCCTTGTTTCACCACGTCTACCGGAGTAGTTCATGTCTCAGTACACCCCGCCCCTGCGCGACATGCAGTTCGTCATGCACGAACTGCTGAACGTCACCGATGAGCTGAAGCTGATGCCGCGCCACGCAGAAATCGACGCCGACACGTTGAATGCCGTGCTCGAAGAAGGCGGCAAATTCGCGGCCGAAGTGCTGGCCCCGCTGAACCTGAGCGGCGACGCCGAAGGCTGCACGCTGGACAAGACCACGCACGAAGTGCATACCCCGCAAGGCTTCAAAGACGCGTATGCGCAGTACGTTGCTGGCGGCTGGCCAGCGCTGTCGTGCGATCCGGCCTACGGCGGCCAGGGCCTGCCGCTGGTGGTGAACCAGTGCTTCTACGAAATGATGAATTCGGCCAACCAGGCTTGGACCATGTACCCCGGCCTGAGCCATGGCGCTTACGAATGCCTGCACGCGCATGGCACGGAAGAGCAGAAGGCGATCTACCTGCCCAAGCTGACCAGCGGCGAGTGGACCGGCACCATGTGCCTGACCGAGCCGCATTGCGGCACCGACCTGGGCATGCTGCGCACCAAGGCCGAGCCGCAAGCTGACGGCAGCTACCTTCTGACGGGCCAGAAGATCTTCATCAGCGCCGGTGAACACGACCTGGCCGCGAACATCGTTCACCTCGTGCTGGCGCGCCTGCCTGATGCACCTGCCGGCAGCAAAGGCATCAGCCTGTTCGTCGTACCCAAGTTCAAGGTGAAAGTCGACGCCAGCCTGGGTGAACGCAACGCCATCTTCTGCAGCGCGCTGGAACACAAGATGGGCATTCACGGTAATGCCACCTGCCAGATCATGCTGGACGGTGCTTCTGCCAGCCTGGTGGGCCAGCCGAACAAGGGCCTGGCTGCCATGTTCGTGATGATGAACACTGCCCGCCTGGGTGTGGGCAACCAGAGCCTGGGCCTGACCGAAATGGCTTACCAGATGGCCGCCGCCTACGCCAAAGACCGCACGCAGATGCGCAGCCTCACGGGCGTAAAGGCGCCTGACAAGGCCGCCGACCCGATCATCGTGCACCCCGACGTGCGCAAGATGCTGCTGACGGCCCGTGCCTATGCCGAAGGCGGCCGCGCCCTGGCGATCTACACCGCGCTGCTCATCGACAAGGAACTGAGCAGCGACGATGAAGACGAGCGCAAGGAAGCCGCCGACCTGGTGGCCCTGCTCACGCCGATCATCAAGGCCTTCTTCACCGACAACGGCTGGCTGGCCACCAGCCACTGCATGCAGGTTTTCGGCGGCCATGGCTACATCCACGAATGGGGTGTGGAACAGCTGGTGCGCGATTCGCGCATCAACATGATCTACGAAGGTACCAACACCATCCAGAGCCTGGACCTGCTGGGCCGCAAGGTGCTGGGCGACAACGGTGCCAAGCTGAAGAAGTTTGGCAAGTTGGTGCAGACATTCGTCGAGGACGAAGGCACGAACGAGGATATGCAGGAATTCATCAACCCGCTGGCCGACCTGGGCGACAAGGTCACCAAACTGACCACCGAACTGGGCATGAAGGCCTTCCAGAACCCCGACGAAGTGGGCGGCGCGGCAGTGGACTACTTGCGCGTGGCGGGTCACCTGGTATTTGCCTACTTCTGGGCGCGCATGGCCAAGGTCGCGCTGGAGAAGAAGGACAGCGGCGATCCGTTCTACACCGCCAAGCTGCATACCGCGCGCTTCTATTTCGCCAAGCTGCTGCCTGAAACTGCAGGCCTGATCCGCACCGCGCGCAGCGGCGTCGCGCCGCTGATGGCGATGGAAGAAGCGCTGTTTTGAGATCTGCTATCAACCACCACGGAGACAAGACCATGAAGACATCGACCGCATCTTTGACTGTTGCTTTGCTGCTGGCTTTTGCCCCGGCTTTCGCCTTCGCCCAGGCCACACCCGTGGGTGTGTGGAAGACCATCGACGACAAGACCAAGACCGAACGTTCGCAATTGCGCATCACGGAAACCGGTGGCGTGCTCAGCGGCAAGATCGAAAAATTGCTGGCTGCAGACGCCAAGCAAGACGCCGTGTGCGACAAGTGCAGCGACGACCGCAAGGACAAGCCGCTGATCGGCCTGGAAGTGCTTCGCGGCGTGAAGAAGGCCGGCGAAGACAACACCTGGGACGGCGGCACGATCCTGGACGCCGCTGAAGGCAAGATTTACAAAGTGCGCATGAAGCCGATCGAAGACGGCAAGAGGATGGAAGTGCGCGGCTATGTCGGCATGCCGATGCTGGGTCGCACGCAAACCTGGGTTCGCGTTGAGTAAGGAAACCGCCATGAACCGATTTCAAGTTCGCAAGGTCGCCGTGCTCGGCGCCGGCGTCATGGGCGCGCAGATCGCTGCCCATCTCGTCAACGTCAAGGTGCCGGTCGTGTTGTTCGATCTTCCGGCCAAGGAAGGCCCGAAGAACGGCATCGTCACCAGGGCCATCGACGGGCTCAAGAAATTGAAGCCCGCGCCGCTGGGCGTGCCGGAAGACGCGGCGATGATCCAGGCCGCCAATTACGAAGAGCACCTGGCCCTGCTGGGCGAGTGCGATCTCGTCATCGAAGCCATCGCCGAGCGCATGGACTGGAAGCTGGCGCTGTACGAGAAGATCGCGCCGGCCTTGGCCCCACATGCCATCGTCGCCAGCAACACCTCGGGTCTCTCGATCACCAAGCTGAGCGAAGTGCTGCCCGAGAGCATCAAGCCGCGCTTTTGCGGCATCCACTTCTTCAACCCGCCGCGCTACATGGCCCTGGTGGAATTGATCGACACGCCCACTACCGACGCGGTGGTGCTGGACGAGCTGGAAAGCTTCGTCACCACCTATCTGGGCAAGAACGTCGTTCGCGCGAAGGACACGCCCAACTTCATTGCCAACCGCGTGGGCATCGCCGGCATGCTGGCGACGATGAAGGAAGCCGAGACCTACGGCCTGAGCTACGACGTGGTCGACGACCTGACGGGCAAGAAGCTGGGCCGGGCCAGCAGCGGCACCTTCCGCACCGCCGACGTGGTGGGCCTGGACACGATGGCGCATGTCATCAAGACGCTGCAGGACAACCTGGGGTCTGATCCATTCTTCGCCAGCTACACCACCCCGCCTGTGCTGGAAGGCCTGCTCAAGGCCGGTGCCATGGGCCAGAAGACGGGGGCAGGCTTCTACAAGAAAGTGGGCCGCGACATCCTGCGCCTGGACCCGGCGACGCAAGCGTATGTACCGGCCGGCGGCAAAGCCGACGAGATCGTCGCCCGCATGCTGAAGAAGCCGCCGGCAGACCGCCTGAAGCTGCTGCGCGAAAGCAAGAACCCGCAGGCGCAGTTCTTGTGGGCCATCCTGCGCGATGCCTTCCACTATGCCGCCGTGCACCTGGGCGACATCGCCGACAGCGCACGCGACATCGACTTTGCCATGCGCTGGGGCTTCGGCATGCAGCAAGGCCCCTTCGAGCTGTGGCAGGCCGCCGGCTGGACGCAGGTGGCGCAGTGGGTGCAAGAAGACATCGATGCAGGCAAGGCGCTTTCCAAGGCGCCGCTGCCCGACTGGGTGACCAGCGGCCCGGTGGCGGCCAAGGGCGGCGTGCACCAGCCTGAAGGCTCGTGGAGCGCGGCGCATGCCCGCTTCGTGGCACCCAGCAGCCTGGCGGTCTACCAGCGCCAGCATTTCCGCGAAAGCGTGTTCGGCGCAGGCGCGCAGGCACCGCTGGCTGCCGGCACCGAACTCTTCAAGAACGACGAAGCGCGCGTGTGGACGCTGGACGGCGAGGTCGCCATCCTCAGCATCACCGCCAAGCTGCACCTCATCAGCCCGCTCGTGGTGGAAGCGCTGCTCAAGGGCATCGAGATTGCCGAAGCCGGCTACAAAGGTCTGGTGATCTGGTCGCCCGACGACGTGTTCTCTGCCGGCGCCAACCTGGAAGCGCTGATGCCGGTGTTCATGAAGTCTGGCGCCAAGGGCATCGAGCCCGAGGTGAAGAAGCTGCAGGACGCGTTTTTGCGCATGCGCTACGCCAGCGTGCCCGTGGTGGCCGCGATGCGCGGCATGGCGCTGGGCGGCGGCTGCGAGATGGCGGTGTATGCCGCCAAGCGCGTGGCGGCGATGGAAACCTATGTGGGCCTGGTCGAAGTGGGCGTGGGCCTGGTGCCTGCAGGCGGCGGGCTGGCCTACATCGCGCGGCGTGGTGCCGAGATGGCTCACGCGGGGAACGCGTCGGCCGACATCATGAAGTTTGTCACCGACGGCTTCACTAATGCCGCCATGGCCAAAGTGGGCACCAGTGCGATCGAATCGCGCAAGCTGGGCTATTTGCTGTGGAGCGACGTGATCGTGCCGCACAAGGACGAGCTCCTGTTCGTGGCCACAGCGCAGGCCAAGGCCCTTTTCGACAGCGGCTACCGCGCGCCGACGAAGACGATGTTCCCGGTGGCCGGCCGCAGTGCGATCGCCACCATCCAGGCGCAACTGGCCAACATGCGCGACGGCGGCTTCATCAGCGCGCACGACTTCCACATCAGCACCCTGATTGCGCAAGCCGTCTGCGGTGGCGATGTCGACGCCGGCAGCCTGGTGAACGAAGAATACGTGATGACGCTGGAGCGCAAGGCCTTCTGCAGTCTCCTGGAGCACCCGAAATCGCAGGAACGGATCATGGGCATGCTCTCTACCGGCAAGCCAGTCCGCAATTGACCGCGTAGCGAATGACAAGGAAACGAACATGAAGCAAGTTCAAGACGCCTACATCGTCGCCGCCACCCGCACGCCCATCGGCAAAAGCGGGCGCGGGTATTTCAAGAACACGCGGCCAGATGACCTGCTGGTGGCTGCCGTGCGCAGTGCGCTGGCTCAAGTGCCGAACCTGGACCCGAAGGCGATCGAGGACGCCATCATCGGATGCAGCTTCCCCGAAGGCGAGCAGGGCATGAACATGGCGCGCGTCGCCATGGTGCTGGCCGGCCTGCCGCACAGCGTGGGCGGTGTCACCGTCAACCGTTTCTGTGCCAGTGGCCTGACGGCGTTGCAGATGGCCGCCGACCGCATCCGCGTGGGCGAGGCCGACGTGATGATCGCCGGCGGTGCCGAGAGCATGAGCATGGTGCCCATGGGCGGCAACAAGCCCAGCTTCAACCCCGAAGTGTTTGCGCACGACGAGAACGTCGGCATCGCATACGGCATGGGCCTGACGGCCGAGAAGGTGGCCACGCAGTGGAAGGTCAGCCGCGAGGACCAGGATGCGTTTGCACTGGCTTCGCACCAGCGCGCGCTGGCGGCCATGGCCAATGGCAGCTTCACGGCCGAGATGACACCCATCGACGTCATCGACCGCTTCCCGAACCTGGCCACGGGCGAGGTGAGCCTGAAGACGCGCACCGTCAACCTGGACGAAGGCGCACGCTCTGACACCAGCCTGGAAGGCCTGGCCAAGTTGCGCCCTGTTTTCGCTGCTAAAGGCAGCGTCACGGCCGGCAACAGCAGCCAGACCAGCGACGGCGCCGGTGCCTTGATCCTGGCTTCCGAAGCCGCCATCAAGCGCTACGACTTGAAGCCCTTGGCCCGCTTCGTCAGCTATGCCTCACGCGGCGTGGCGCCCGAGGTCATGGGCATCGGCCCGATCGAAGCCATTCCTGCAGCCTTGAAGTACGCCGGCCTGAACCTGGCCGACATGGGCTGGATCGAGCTGAACGAAGCCTTCGCCGCACAGGCCCTGGCCGTCATCCGCACCCTGGGTCTGGACCCTGCGCGCGTGAACCCGATGGGCGGCGCCATTGCGCTGGGCCACCCGCTGGGGGCCACCGGCGCCATCCGCGCGGCCACGGTGGTGCATGCGCTGCACCGGGAGAACCTGAAGTACGGCATGGTCACCATGTGCGTCGGCATGGGCCAGGGCGCCGCCGGCATCATCGAACGCGTTTAAGGAGCAGCCATGAGCATCAAAACCGCCACCCTCAACGGCGTGGCCACGATCGAGATCGCACGGCCCGAAAAGAAGAATGCGCTGACGGTTGCCATGTACCAGGCGATGACCAACGCGCTGGCCGCCGCCGAAAGTGATTCCAGCGTGCGCGCCGTGCTTATCACCGGACAGCCGGGCATCTTCACCAGCGGAAACGACATCGAGGACTTCATGTCGCGCCCGCCGGGCCAAGGCAGCGAAAGCACCGAATCACCCGTGTTCCAGTTCATGCGCGCCCTGCTGGACTGCGACAAGCCCGTAGTGGCTGCAGTGACGGGTGCGGCCATCGGCATCGGCACCACCCTGCTGCTGCATTGCGACTTCGTCTATATCAGCGATGAAGCCCGTCTGGCCATGCCCTTTGTCAGCCTGGGTCTGGTGCCTGAATTCGCCAGCAGCCTGGTCGTGCCGCAGTTGATGGGCCAGCGCCGCGCCGCTGAAAAGCTGCTGCTGGGCGAGCCCTTCACGCCTGAACAGGCCGTGGAATGCGGCATTGCCAACGCCGTGCTGCCCGCAGCCGAAGTGGTGAACCATGCCCGTCGCATTGCCGAGCGCTTCAATCAGTTGCCGCCCGGCGCCGTGCGCGAAGCCAAGCAGTTGATGCGTGCGCCGCAGCGCGATCTGATGCTGCAGGTCATTCAACGCGAGGGCGAACTTTTCGGCAAGAGGCTCCGCAGCCCCGAAGCGATGGAAGCTTTCCAGGCCTTCTTCCAGAAGCGCAAGCCCGACTTCTCAAAGTTCTGAAACCGGGCGCGCTGCCATGTCGCTGGCCCTGAAGCTGATGCTCACGCCCGTGTTGGTGGCCCAAGCGCTGACCACGCGAGCGCGCATGCCGCGCCTGCCCGAGGCTGAAGGATCGCGGCACGGCCGTATAGGCCGCGGCCCGGTTCTGCGCTTGTTGATTGCGGGTGATTCATCGGCTGCAGGCGTGGGCGTGGTGCGTCAGCGCGATGCCTTGGCGGGCCAGTTGCCCGGGCTGCTGGCGCACCTGGCAGGGGTGCGTGTGGAATGGCAGCTCATCGCGCAGTCGGGTTTGAATACGGCTGACACCTTGAAGCTGCTCCAGCGCCAGCCCAGCCTGTCGTTCGACCTGGCCGTGGTGGTCACGGGCGTGAACGATGTGGTCGAACAAGTGCCGACGCACCATGCTGTGGCTGCGCGAGAGGCTTTGGCCAATCATTGCCGTAATGCCCTGGGTGTGTGGCATGTGTTTTATGCGCCGCTGCCGCCTGTGCACCAGATGCATGGCCTGCCCCAGCCTCTGCGCTGGGTGGCCGGCGCCGACGCCCGCAGACACAACCGTGCCTTGCAAGCCTGGGCCGATGGCCGCGCGGATGTGTCGCGCGTTCAGGTGCCGATTTCGCTGAACCGTGGCGTGCTGGCCAGCGACGGCTTCCACCCCGGCGAGCCCGTCTATCGCCAATGCGCTTCAGCCATCGCCAGCCATGCGGCCGCGCATATCCGCCAGCGCACCGGTGCCAGCCCGCTGGCCGATACTGCGAGACTCATCTTGAGGGAACCCGCATGAAATACCTGCACACCATGGTCCGCGTGACCAATCTCGACTCATCACTTCGCTTCTACCGCGACGCCCTGGGTCTGGAACTGCTGAGTGAGCGCAAGATGGAGTCCGGCCGTTTCACGCTGGTCTTTCTGGCCGCCCCAGGCGACCGCAGCGCGCAACTGGAGCTGACTTACAACTGGCCGCCCGAAGACGGCCAGGCAGAGGCCTACACCGCCGGCCGCAACTTCGGCCATCTGGCTTACGCGGTAGACGACATCTATGCCAGCTGCACGCGCCTGGCCGAGCATGGCGTCGTCATCAGCCGCCCACCGCGCGACGGCCGCATGGCTTTCGTGCGTTCGCCCGACAACATCTCAATCGAGTTGCTGCAGGCTGGCGACGCGCTCGAGCCGGCCGAGCCCTGGCTGTCGATGCCTAATGTGGGCGCCTGGTAACTTTGGTAACTTCGGTAGCTTTGGCAGCCCAAGCGGGCTGGTGTCAGCCCGCGTCTGCCGCCAAGCCGCTGTTGTTTGAAGCGGGGGTTGAAGTAGACACGGGCTAGACACAGGCGACCCCTCAGCACCCGTTCCGCATTGCTGGCAAAAGCGAAAGAACATGGCCTCGCGTACTGAGCGTTACGCGTCGTCGCCGGCTCGCAGGTCCAGCTCGGTGCATGCCAGGCTATCCAGCTTGGGCAGGTCGGCGACGATCTTGCCGCCCAGATCCATCAGGAATGAAGCGAACAGGCAGGACAAGCCCCAGATCACCAGGCTGAACAGGCGTTCCGGAAAGCGCAGGGGTTTGAGCATCCAGTGCTCTTTCTGTTATCGCCGGGAGGCTTCAACGCGGCACGGGTCGAGGCTGCCCCTTTGCGTCGATGGCCACATAGGTCAGGTCGGCTTCGGTGACCTTCACCACATGCAGGTTGGCCGGGTCGCGTTCTGCAAACACTTCCACATGCACGCTGATGCTGGTGTTGCCGATGCGCGTGATGCGGGCATAAAAGCTCAGCAGGTCGCCCAGGCTCACCGGCTGCTTGAAGACGAATTGGTTCACCGCTACGGTGGCGATGCGCCCTTTGGCTAGGCGGCTGGGCAGCACGGCGCCGGCCAGGTCCACCTGGGCCATGATCCAGCCGCCGAAGATGTCGCCGTTGGCGTTCACGTCGGCCGGCAGCGGCATCACGCGCAATACCAGCTGGCTGCTGTCGGGCAAGATCTCTGGGGGCAGGGAAGGGGGCAGAGCAAGGGGCAGGGCAGGGGGGTTCATCGCAGCGGTCAGGGCGTAAGTCGTGGCCGGGAGTATTGCAGCGCAGCCCCGGCGACAATGCCGCATGCGCCCTCACGCCCACGCCGAACCGGCCCCCGCCGCAGCCACCAGCACCCCCGGCGGCAAAGCGCCCGCCCCACCCCCCCGCACCGACTGGCGCACCCTGGGCAAGCTGCTGCCGTATCTGTGGCAATACCGCTGGCGCGTCGGTCTGGCCCTGGGTTTCCTGGTGGCGGCCAAGGCCGCCAACGTGGCCGTGCCGGTGCTGCTGAAGTACCTGGTCGATGCCATGACCATCGCGCCGGGCAGCGCGCAAGCGCTGCTGGTGGTGCCGGTGGGCCTGCTGGTGGCCTACGGTGCATTGCGCTTGTCCACCAGCCTGTTCACCGAACTGCGCGAACTCATCTTCGCCAAGGCCACCGAAGGCACGGCGCGCAGCATCAGCCTGCAGGTGTTTCGCCATCTGCATGCCTTGAGCCTGCGCTTTCACCTGGAACGCCAGACCGGCGGCATGACGCGCGACATCGAGCGCGGCACGCGCGCCGTGCATTCTCTGATCTCGTATTCGCTTTACAGCATCGTGCCCACCGTCATTGAAGTGACGATGGTGCTGACCGTGCTGGCCATCAAGTTCGACGCCTGGTTTGCCTGGATCACCATCGCGGCACTCATCGTGTACATCACCTTCACCGTCACGGTGACGGAATGGCGCACGAAGTTTCGCAAGGAGATGAACGAGATCGATTCGGTCGCCCATTCGCGCGCCATCGACTCGCTGCTGAATTACGAAACCGTGAAGTACTTCAACAACGAAGACTTCGAGGCCCGCCGCTACGACGAAAACCTGGAACGCCTGCGCAAGGCGGGGCTGAAGAGCCAGAGCACGCTGAGCGTGTTGAACATCGGCCAGCAGGTCATCATTGCCACGGCGCTGGTGGCGATTTTGTGGCGCGCCACGCTGGGCGTGACTGAAGGCCGGCTGACGCTGGGTGACCTGGTGATGGTGAACGCCTTCATGATTCAGCTGTACATCCCGCTGAACTTTCTGGGCGTGATCTACCGCGAGCTCAAACAGGGCCTGACCGACCTGGACAAGATGTTCGTGCTGCTGGAACGCGACCGCGAAGTGGCCGATGCGCCCGGCGCGCAGCCCTTGCAGGTCAGCGCCGGTCATGTGCGGTTCGACAAGGTCAGCTTCGCCTACGACGCCGCGCGGCCCATCCTGCACGAGCTGACCTTCGACATTCCGCCGGGCAAGACGGTGGCGGTGGTCGGGCCTTCGGGTGCCGGCAAAAGCACGCTCGCGCGCTTGCTCTACCGCTTCTACGACATCAGCGGCGGCAGCCTGTCGATCGACGGGCAGGACATCCGGCAAGTGACGCAAGGCAGCTTGCGTGCTTCTGTGGGCATCGTGCCGCAGGACACGGTGCTGTTCAACGACACGGTGGAATACAACATCTCCTACGGCCGCACCGGCGCCAGCCGCGCCGAAGTGGAAACCGCTGCCCGCGCTGCGCACATCCACGACTTCATCGCTGGCATGCCCAAGGGCTACGACACCATGGTGGGTGAGCGCGGCTTGAAACTCTCGGGCGGCGAAAAGCAGCGCGTGGCCATTGCCCGCACGCTGCTGAAGAACCCGCCCATCCTTATCTTCGACGAAGCCACCTCGGCGCTGGACAGTGCCAACGAACGCGCCATCCAGGCCGAGCTGAAGCGCCTGTCGCAGGGCAAGACCGCACTCGTCATAGCCCACCGGCTGAGCACGGTGGTAGACGCGCACGAGATCGTGGTGCTGGAAGCCGGGCGCATCGTCGAGCGCGGACCGCATGCTGAGTTGCTGGCGCGCGGCGGGCGCTATGCGCAGATGTGGCGCCTGCAGCAAAGCGGTGGTGACATTGATGCCTTGGTTGCACAGGTCGATCCTGCCGCAGCCATCTTCAATCCGGGGTTGGCGCCGGGCTGAGTTCGCTGCCGGGGTTGCTGTCTTTCCCGCGCCGCGGCGGCCGGGCAATCAGCCCGTCTGCCAACTCCACCACGCGGTCACAACGTTCGGCCAGGCGCGGGTCGTGGGTGACGATCAGAAACGCGGTGCCGCGTTCGTGGTGCATGCGGCGCATGACGGCAAAAACTTCGTCGGCGCTGGCCCGGTCCAGGTTGCCGGTGGGCTCGTCGGCCAGCACCAGCGGCGGGCTGCCGACCAGGGCGCGGGCAATCGCCACACGCTGCTGCATGCCGCCCGACAATTCGCCCGGCCGCTTGGCCAGTGCCTTGCCCAGGCCCACGGCCTGCAGCATCTCGCGACCGCGCGCTGTCTCGGCAGCCGTCACCGTGCCGTCGCGCAGCAAGGCCGGCATGCAGACGTTTTCCAGCGCAGTGAATGCCGGCAGCAAGTGGTGAAACTGGAAGACGAAACCCAGCGCTTCGCGACGGCGCAGCGTCAACGCCTGTTCGCTCAGCTGCGCCGTTTCTTCGCCCAGCAAGCGATAGCTGCCGGCTGTGGCAGGTTCCAGCAAACCCAGGATGTTGAGCAGGGTGCTCTTGCCTGAACCCGAGGGACCGATGAGGGCTGCGAATTCGCCGCTGGCCAATTCCAGGTCCAGGCCATGCAGCACTTCGGCCTCGTTCGGGCAGCCGATGTTGTAGGACTTGCGCAAGCCTTGCAGGTGGATCAGGCCACCGCTGTCTGCATCTGTTGCGTCGGCCTTCACACGCGGATCGCCTGCGCCGGGTCCAGTGCCGCCGCGCGCCGGGCGGGTGCCACGGCAGCCAGCAGACCGGCCAGCGTGGCGCCTGCGGCCACCTGCAGCGCCAGCATCGGCGGCAGCACGATGGCAAACAACGGCAGGCCGTCGCTGCCGCGGGCGAAGCGCGTGAAGGCGGCGATCAGCAAGGCCGCCAGCACGATGCCCAGCACTGAACCCAGCGCACCCACCACGGCGCCCTGCATCAAGAATACCGATTGCACCTGGCGCCGCGTGGCACCCATGGCGCGCAGGATCCCGATCTCGCGCTGCTTCTGCACCACGGAGACCACCAGCACGCTGGCGATGCCCAGCACCACGACCACGGCGACCACGGCTCGGATGATGCTGGTGCTGATGCTTTGCGCGTTCAGGGCCGAGACCAGTTGCGCATTCGCCTGCTGCCAGCTTTCCACCTTGAAAGGCAGCTCGGCCGACAGCTCAGCCGCCAGCGCGCTGGCGGCCCACACATCGTCCAGCCGCATGTCCACGCTGGTGGCGCCGCCGGGCAGGGCCAGCAGGGTTTGCGTGGTGCGCAGTGGCACGTAGATGGTGCGCCGGTTCAGTTCGCGCACGCCCAGGTCGACCAGCGCCGTCACGCGCACGCTGTCGCTGACGCTGCCGTTGGCGATCGTCAGCCGGTCGCCCACGCCCACGCCCAGGTCGGCGGCCAGTTCGCGGCCCAGCAGGGCCTCGCCGGCGTTCAGACGCGCGCTGCCCGCCACCACCTTGCTGCGCAAGCGCACGATGCGGTCGTAGCGGTCCAGGTCCACGCCTATCAGCGACACGGCCTTGGTGGCCTCGCCGCGCAGCGCCAGGCCGGCGGCTGCCACCATGGGTGAAACGGCGACCACGCCGGGCCGGGCTTCCAGCAGACGGATCAGGGCCGGCCAGTCGGCGATGTCGCGAGGGCGCTGGTCGCGCGGCTGCGTGCGGGTGAACAGCGTCTCACCCGCGCTGGCCGCGCGCGCCGGGCTCACCGCGTCGTCTTTGGCGGTGATGGTGATGTGCGCTTGCGCGCCCAGTGTCTTTTCCAGCGTGTTGGCCTGCAGCCCGCCGATGAGCGCCGAGATGTAGGTCACCACGGCCACGCCCGCAGCCACGCCCACGAGGATGAGCAAAGACTGCATGCGCCCTTCGATGAGAAAGCGCAGCGCCACGCGGCGCTCGAAACCCAGCAGGTTCATCGCCTTATCACCTCAGCGCCCCATCGAGCTGCCAAGCTTGGCCGCGCCTTCGCCATTGGATACGCCTGCACGTTTCTCGGGCAACGTCTTGTCAGCGGGTTGCAACACAGGTCGAACACGCGCGCCAGGCCCAGGCGCAGGTCCCAGCAACACCGTGTCGCCGTTGTCCAGGCCCTGCAGCACTTCCACGGCAGCCAGGGTGCGCAGACCCAGGGCGATGGGCACGGCCTGCACACGGCCGTCCCGTACGCGCCAGACCGTGTTTCGGTCAGCGGTCGCATCGTTCGCGCCCCGCATTGCTGAGAGCGGCAGCACCTGTGTGCGTTGACGCTCACCCGTGGTGACCTCGACCGACAGGCTCATGTCTTCGCGCAGAAAAGCCGGTGGCTGCGGCACATCGAAGTGCAGTTCGACCGCACCGCGCTGGGCATCCACCAGCGGCGAAATACGGGCCAGTCTGGCCACGAAGCGCTGCGTCGGGAAAGCATCGGCCAGCACCGCTGCGCTTTGGCCGATCTGCAGTTCTTGCAGGAAGCGCTCGTCGACCTGCGCCACCAGCTCCAGAGGCCCGGCCAGCGCCAAGGTGAGCAAGCTGCGACCCGGTTGCACGATCTGGCCCGGCTCTACGCTGCGTGCCAGCACGCGCCCGGCAGTGGGTGCGCGCAACACGGCTTGTTCCAGCCTGGCCTGCGCTGCTTCGCGCGCAGCCTGGGCGGCAATCAGCTGCGCCTGGGCTTGGGCGATGTCGCTGCCGCTGCCTTCCAGCCCCGACTGCGCAGCGCGCGCGGCGTCGCGCTGCGCAGTTGCCACGGCCAGCGCACGCTGCGCTTCGTCCAGCCGGGCCTGGCCCAGAAAGCCTTTGTCCACGAGCTCACGCGTGCGGCGCAGTTCAGATGTGGCTGCCAGCCATTGCGCTTCTGCCTGCGCCACGCCTGCCGCGGCTGCGTCGCGCGAGCCGCTGCGCAGTCCTGCCAGCCTGGCCTGCGCCTGCTGGCTGGCCGCAACGGCCTGGGCCAGCGCAGCGCGCGTTTCTGCGTCTTCCAGTTGGACCAAGGGCTCGTCTGCCTTCACTTGAGCACCTTCGCGCACGGCCACCTGCACTACCCGGCCCGTGACTGTGGCGCCAATGTCCACACGGGACAAGGTGGCTACGCGGGCGCTGAACTGCAACGTTCGCACCAGGCTCGTCTGCGCCACCTCCACGGCGGCTGTGGCAGTCGGGCGCGACAAATACACGGCCAGCAGCACCAACAACAGCAGGCCCAAAGCCACGCCTACACGCCATATCCAGGCTATCTTCATGTGGTGATTGTGAAGGTGCCAAGGTGAGCCGTACCCGCACTACCAGCGCTTTGCTGATTGCCGGTACCTAGGGTCCGGCACAAGGTTTGCGTCAGGTTTCGTCCAGGCCTTGTTTCAGCCTGCGGGCAACCACGCAGGTCGGCGCTTCGAAGCGCTGCCTAGAATGTGTTTCATCCTCAGTTCCCGTGCGTTTCGATTTACCCCTTGAAGGAGACCTCGACATGAAGAAGACTTTGCTTGCCGTTTGCAGCTTGTCTGCGCTGATGCTCACTGCCGGCATGGCACAAGCCGATACGCTGGCCAAGATCAAGGATTCCGGTGCTGTCACCATGGGCGTGCGTGAATCTTCCGGCGCGCTTTCCTACACCCTGGGCGACGGCAAGTTCGCCGGCTTTCACGTCGAGCTGTGCCAGCGCGTACTGGCCGATGTGCAAAAGAGCCTGGGCATGGCCAAGCTGGACATCAAGTACCAGCCGGTGACATCGCAAAACCGCATCCCTCTGGTGCAAAACGGTACCGTGGACATTGAATGCGGTTCCACCACCAACAACGCCACGCGACAAAAAGACGTGTCGTTCGCCGTCACCACCTATGTCGAGGAGGTGCGCATCGCGGTGAAGAAGGCTTCTGGCATCACCGGCATCGCGCAGCTTGCCGGCAAGAAAGTTGCCACCACCACGGGCACCACCTCAGTGCAGTTGCTGCGCAAGAACGAGCGCGCAGCGGGCGTCCAGTTTGAAGAAGTGTTCGGCAAAGACCACGCCGACAGTTTCTTGCTGCTGGAAGGCGGCCGCGCTGAAGCGTTCGTGATGGACGGTCAGATCCTGGCCGGCAACATTGCCAAAGCGAAGAACCCGGCTGACTTCGCCATCGTCGGCGAAGTGCTGGCGGTCGAGCCCATCGCCATCATGTTCCGCAAGGACGACCCGAAGTTCAAGGCGGCCGTGGATGCCAGCCTGTCGGCGATGATGAAGTCTGGCGAAATGGCCAAGGTCTACGACAAGTGGTTCATTCAGCCCATCCCGCCCACCAACACGCGCGTGGGCCTGCCGTTGAGCGATGCCACCAAGGCGGCCTGGGCTGCTCCGAACGACAAGCCCGTCGAGGAATACGCGGCCAAGAAGTAAGGCCAGCCCGGAAGACCTGCCTTTCATTGCGCCTGACACCCCGCCTTTCACCCGGGCACACAAAGAACGAAAAAGGCACCGATGTCTGATTGGGATTGGCAGGTCTTCTGCAACGAAATCACCACGGGCGACCAGATCGCCAGCTGCTTTGGCAAAGGCGGCGACATCACCTATCTGGACTGGTTGCTGTCGGCCTGGGGCTGGACGATTTCAGTTTCGTTGTTGGCGTTGGTGGTGGCGGTGGTTTTCGGTTCGCTGATGGGCATCTTCCGCACCACGCCCAGCAAGCTGCTGGTGGCGCTGGGCAACACCTGGACCGAGCTGTTCCGCAACATTCCCTTGCTGGTGCAGATATTTCTCTGGTACCACGTACTGCCTTCGATCTTCCTGTCGCTGCGCGGTGTACCCAGTTTCGTACTCGTCGTTTTTGCGCTGGGGTTCTTCACCTCAGCGCGCATTTCTGAACAGGTCAAGGCAGGCATCCAAAGCCTGCCCAGAGGCCAGACCTATGCTGGTTTGGCCATGGGGCTGACATTGCCTCAGGTTTACCGCTTCGTGCTCTTGCCGATGGCGTTTCGTATCGTCATCCCGCCGCTCACCAGCGAGAGCATGAACATCGTCAAGAACTCTTCGGTGGCCTTTGCCGTGAGCATCGCCGAGCTGACGATGTTTGCCATGCAGGCGGGCGAAGAAACCTCGCGCACCATCGAGATGTACCTGGCAGTCACGGGTCTGTACTTCATCTCGGCCTTCTCCATCAACCGGCTGGCGCTGGTGTTCGAGAACCGGGTCAAGGTGCCTGGCCTGCTGGGCGCGAAGTAAGAAGCCAGGACCCACGCCATGAACCTGGACTTCTCCTTCCTCAGCTGGGACGTTGTCTCCAGCTTTGTCATCAAGGGCCTGATCTTCTCGGTCCAGCTGACATTGATTGCCATGATCGGCGGCATCGTGCTGGGCACGGCGCTGGCCTTGATGCGCTTGTCGGGCAAGCCCTGGTTGGCGGGCCCGGCAGCGGCTTACGTGAACATCATGCGCAGCATCCCGCTGGTGATGGTGATCCTGTGGTTCTTCCTGCTCATCCCCTTGCTGACAGGCAAGCCCTTGGGTGCTGAACTCTCGGCCATCATCACTTTCACGTTGTTCGAGGCCGCCTACTTCAGCGAAATCATGCGCGCCGGCATTCAAAGCGTGCCCAAGGGTCAGGTCTATGCAGGCTATGCGGTGGGCATGAGTTACCCGCAGACCATGCAGCTCATCGTGCTACCGCAGGCATTCCGCAACATGCTGCCGGTGTTGCTGACGCAGACCATCATCCTGTTTCAGGACACCAGCCTGGTCTACGCCATCGGCGCGTACGACCTGCTCAAGGGCTTCGAGATTGCAGGCAAGAACTTCAACAGGCCGGTAGAAACCTATCTGGTGGCTGCCGTCGTTTACTTCGTCATCTGCTTCTCGCTCAGCATGCTGGTGCGCGAGTTGCAGAAGAAAATCGCCATCATCCGCTAGCCCAGACCGCCGACATGATCGAAATCAAAGATGTCTCCAAGTGGTACGGCACGTTTCAGGTGCTGACCAACTGCACGACCCACATCGAGAAGGGCGAGGTCGTCGTCGTCTGCGGGCCTTCGGGTTCGGGCAAGAGCACGTTGATCAAGACCGTCAATGCGCTGGAGCCATTTCAGAAAGGCGACATCGTGGTCGACGGCATCAGCATCAGCGGCGCCAAGACCGACCTGCCTAAGCTGCGGGCGCGCGTGGGCATGGTGTTCCAACACTTCGAACTGTTCCCGCACCTGAGCGTGACCGAGAACCTGACGCTGGCGCAGATCAAGGTGCTCAACCGCAGCACCGACGACGCCAAGGCGCGCGGCATGAAAATGCTCGACCGCGTGGGGCTGACGGTGCACAAGGACAAGTACCCGGGGCAGCTTTCAGGCGGCCAGCAACAGCGCGTGGCCATCGCGCGCGCGCTCAGCATGGACCCGATCGTCATGCTCTTCGACGAACCCACTTCTGCGCTGGACCCGGAAATGGTGGGTGAAGTGCTGGACGTGATGGTCAAGCTGGCCGATGAAGGCATGACCATGATGTGCGTGACGCATGAGATGGGTTTTGCCAAGAAGGTGAGCCACCGTGTGGTGTTCATGGACGAGGGCAAGATCGTTGAAGACTGCAAGACAGACGAGTTCTTCGGCGACCCCAACGCCCGCTCGCCGCGCGCCAAGGAATTTCTGTCCAAGATATTGGGGCACTGAACGAGCTTCAGTACACGCATCAGTACAAGCGTCAGATCACATTGGCCTCGATCAGCGGCCGCTGGTCCAGCAGCCGTTGTGGTGACAGCGCGCTGATGCAGGGCGCCGTAGTTGTGCCGCCGGCCACCAGCGCCGCCAGCGCACTGCCCACGGCCGGTGCCTGCTGCATGCCGTGCCCAGAAAAGCCGCAGGCCGTATAGGCGTTGTCCCAGCCCGGCAGCCCGCCCGCCAGGCCGTTGTGGTCGAAGCTGTTCATCTCGTAGTAGCCAGCCCAGGCCGAATGCAGGCGGGCCGCCTGCAGCGCCGGCACCCGGTGCGCCAGTGCGGGCCAAAGCTGTTCTTCGAATTGCGCCAGGTCGACGTCATGCAAAGGCGGCTCGTCTTCGTCCAGGCCCCGAGGCGGGGCCCCGCACAGGAAATGCCGACCCTCGGGTCGGAACCACAGACCGCTGGGGTCGATGACCAACGGGCAGCCGGGCAGCAGCGCTGGCGTGTCGAAAACGAAGACATCGCGCTTCTTCGGCGATACCGGCAGTCGCAGCCCCAGTTGCTGCGCCAACGGCGCGGCCCACGCGCCGGCAGTCAACACCAGCGCGTCGCAAGGAAGCTGGCTGCCGTCGCTGCACCACACGGCGCGCGCGCGGCTGCCCTGGCTGGCAATGCCCGTGACCTCAGCGCGAACGAAGCGCGCGCCGCAGGCTTGCGCCTTGCGCTTGAAAGCCTGCAGCAGCGCCGGCCCGTCGAACCAGCCTTCGCCGCTGTTCTGGCTGCTGATGCCCAGGCTGCCCAGCAGCAAGTCGTCGGTGTGCAGCCAGGGCAGTCGCGCGGCCAGTTCGGCCGGGGTGAGCAGGGCGATGTCGGCGCCGTGTGCGCGCTGCACTTGCTGTTGGGCTCGCAGCGTTTGCGCGCCTGCAGGCGTGGTGGCCAGGTACAGATAGCCGGGCTCGACCAGACCCAGGGCTGGCCGCTCGTCGCCCACGGCCAGCTCCTCAGCCGCGCGGCGAAGAAAAGCCAGGCTCCACAGCGAAAGCGCGATGTTCACGGGCTGCGAGAACTGCTGGCGGATCGAACTGGCTGAAAGCGCGCTGGAAGCCCGCGCATAGCTGGTGTCACGTTCAATCACGGTGGCGCAAACGCCGTGGTCGCGCGCCAGGAAACAAGCCGTGGCCGCGCCCATCACGCCGCCACCAACGATCACTACACTGCCTTGCATGATGCGAGTCTATTCAGCAACTGAAGTCCATGCGCTACTGACCTGGCCAGTGCTGGTGGCAGCCCTCGAAGCGGTCTATCAAGGTGCAGCCACAGCGCCATTGCGCCACGCGCACGCCCTGTCCGCGACCGACAACTTGTTGCTGATGCCGGCCTGGGATGACCGGCTCATCGTCACCAAGCTCGTGACAGTGATGCCTGCAGCACCGCACACGGTGCAAGCCATCGTGTTGGTGCTGGACCGCGCGACAGGCCAGCCGCTGGCCTGCCTGGACGGCGAGGCCGTGACCTTGCGCCGCACTGCAGCCGTCTCGGCCCTGGCCGCGCAGCGTTTGGCGCGGCCGGATGCCGCGCGCCTGCTGCTCGTGGGGAGTGGCCGTCTGGCGCCGTGGATGGCCCGCGCGCACAGCGCTTTGCGGCCCGGCTTGAGCCGCATCGATGTCTGGGGCCGCAACCCGCAGTCGGCTCAGTCACTGGCCGAAGAACTGGCAGGAGAAGGCTTGCCTGCACAAGTCGCGCCCGACCTGGCTGCCGCAGCGCAGCAAGCAGACATCGTCTGCTGCGCCACCACCGCCCAGAGCCCGGTGGTACAAGGTGCGTGGTTGCGGCCGGGCACGCACCTGGACCTGGTGGGGGCGTTTCGTCCGACCATGCGCGAGGTCGATGACGCAGCCGTGCTGCGCGCGCGCATCGTGGTGGACAGCGAAGCCGGCGCACTGTCCGAGGCCGGCGACCTGGTGCAGCCGCTGGCTGCCGGGCGACTGAAGCGTGAGGCCATCGTTGGCGATCTGGCGCAGCTGTTGCGCGACCGGCTGCGGCCTGGCTTGCCTCAAGCTGACCTGACTTTGTTCAAGTCTGTGGGCATGGCGCTACAGGATTTGGCCGCTGCGCGGGCGATTTGCGGGCTGTCTTCGGGTGAACCTGCCCCTCATCTTGGGGATTGCTAGGGCTGTATCAACAAAAGGTTCGCCACCTTCGGTGATCATGTCGGGTGACGTGGTTTGCACCGGGGTTGCTAGTGACCTCCGAACAAGCGCGCCGCACCCAACGCCGCCAGCCCCCCCCCGGGGCAAATTCTTCCGACAGCCCACCTTCGAGGTTTTGAGCCATGTCACACCAGATTTCAGCTGCTGCCGCATTTGCCAGTCGCCGTCACAGCCTTCCCACGCGGTCGCTCATCGCCGCTGCATGTGCCCTGGCCGTCTCTGGCGCAGCACTTGCGCAAGCCCAGACTCGGGCCGCAGTCAAGTCACCTTTGCTCAGCGCGCAGCCAGCGCAATTGGCCGTGCCCGACCAGTTGCCGATGCGCGGCAATGTGCGCGTGATCGTGCAGTTCGTAGAGCCTTCGGTGGTGGAAGCCCGCGCCGGCCAGGCCATGACGCCGCAAGCTCGTGCAGACATGCAGTCTCAGGCGCGCAGCCTGCAGTCGGCCAAGGCACCGCGCCTGGCCGCCATCCGGGCCCTGGGCGGTCGCGTGCAGAACACGCTGGAGATCAGCCTGAACGCTGCCGTCGTCGATATCGACGCCGGCCAGATCAATGCCCTGCGTGCCATTCCCGGCGTCAAGCTGGTGGAACCAGCCGGCATCTACCGCATGTCGCAGACCACGCCCACCGTGCCGCAGCTGATCGGCACGCTGCCTGTCAACCAAGGTGGCAATGGCGGGGGGGGCGTGGCCGTGGCCATCATCGACTCTGGTGTTGACTACACGCACGCTTCGTTCGCCGGCCCGGGCACCGTCGCCTACTACCAGGCGGCAGTGGCTGGCACCGGCCCCACCCGCATCGACGACACCCCAGGCGTTTTCCCAAACGGCAGTTCGCGTGTGAAAGGCGGTTACGACTGGTTGGGCGACACCTGGAACGGCAGCTCCGCGCTGGCCGTCACGCCTGACCCGGACCCCATCGACAACAAGCAGATGCCCAGCGATTTTGCCGGCCACGGCACTGAATCTGCCAGTGCAGCCGCAGGCAGCGCCGTGCCCGCCAGCAACCTGCAGCCCGGCTCGGCACCTGAAGCGATCATCCTGGCCTACCGCGGCTGCAGCCGGCTGAGCAGCGCCTGCGAAGGCAGCGCCTTGCTCAACAGCATCGACTCGGTGGTGAAGTACGCGATGGGTATGCCCAACGAAGGTCAGCAGGATGCAAACAACCCCCTGCTGCCTGAAGGTACGCGCTACGTCATCAACATGTCCCTGGGTGCCAATTACGGCAACCCGCTGACCAATTCCTTGTCGGAAGCCTCGCGCAATGCCGTTCGCGCCGGGGTCACGGTGGTGGCTTCTGCCGGCAACAGCGGCAACATCCCGTTCATCGTCGGCACGCCTTCTGCGACCGACACGCTGATCAGCGTGGCCGCCAGCGAGCCGGCCTCGTTGACTGGTCCGGTGCTGACTGTGGGCGCGCCGCTGAACAAGAGCTATGCCGTCATTGGCGGCTCTTTCGGGGTCGCTTTCACTTCGCTGTTCACGGCACCGTTTGCTTTCGGCGGTCCGAACACGGCTGTAGGCAACAACACCAACCTGGCTTGTTCCGACCCCATCAGCCTGCCCGACCCGGGCCCGGCAGTACCCGCCATTCCGGCCATTCAGCCACCGCGCATCGGCATCGCCGACCGTGGCAATTGCCAGTTCGCCGAGAAAGCATTGAACGTGCAGCGCGCTGGCGCCACGGCGTCGCTGATCGTCAACAACGCTGCCGGCGCAGGCCCCTTCGGCATGGCCGCTGGAAATGCATCGCCGCTGGTGACCACCGGTTCGTACTCGATCGGTACGGCCGAAGGTCTGGAAGTGCGCAACGCCGTGTCCGCCAACCCGGCGTTGACCGGCACCATCGTGCCGCTGGGCGATGCGCCCAACGTGGCCAGCGGTGTCAACCTCGTGGACCAGATCTCCGGCTTCTCGTCGCGCGGGCCTTCGCAAGCTGGTCGTGCCTTGAAGCCCGACATCACCGCCCCGGGTACCAACATCTGGATGGCTGATGTGGGCACAGGCTTTGGCGGCAACTCCAGCAGCGGCACCAGCTTTTCCAGCCCCTTGACGGCAGGCGCTGCCGCTCTGGTGCTGTCGGCCAAGCGCGATTTCGCGCCCTGGCAGGTTAAAGCCGCGCTGATGAACACGGCAGACACCAACGTGTTCGCCAGCAAAGCCACTGGCGGCAACACGCTGGCGGCGCTGGCACGCATGGGTGCAGGCCGCGTGCAGGCCGACCGCGCTGTGGCCACCGGTACCCTGGCATTCGATGCAGAAAATATCGAATCGGGCGAATCGCCGTATTACAACGCCGCAGTCTCCTTTGGCGCGCAGTCCTTCTCCGGTCTGGGCACCAGCAGCGTGTCACGCACCGTCAATGTGCAGAACCTGGGAACTACAGCCAAGACTTACACCATCAGCGTGGCTCCACGGTTTGCCGACGACCTTGCGCGCGGCATGACTTTCAGCGCCAGCACCTCGACGCTGACCGTGCCGGGCAACAGCACCGGCAGCTTCCAGCTCATCGGTACGGCCACCGGCAGCCAGCTGCCTACGGCTGGCGGTTTCCCGAACAAGCTGACCAACCTGGACACCTGCACCACTGCAGCCACCCCGCCAGGCCCGGTGGCCGCGTGCACGGGCAAGTTCGACCAGCTGGAGCAGGACGGTTTCGTCACGCTCACCGCCGGCCCGAACGACACCGTGCGTGTGCCCTACCTGATGTACCCGCGCCAGGCCTCCAGCGTGGCGATCGGTGGCCGCGCTGGCACCGTGGCGCTGCGCAACGCTGGTGTGGCCAACACCAGCGTGGACCTGTTCAACCTGATTGGCGGTGAGGACGCACAGGACCAGCCCGCTTTGGTGCCCGGCACCAACGTGTTGCCTGTAGACCTGCGTGCAGTGGGCGTACGCTACCGTGCAGGTGCGGTGGCCACGCCGCCTGCTGGCGTGACCAGCGGCGACGTGATCGACTTTGCCGTGACGCTGTGGCAGCCGGTTTCAAACTTGCGCTCTTCGATCTTCAATATCGAGATCGACACCAACGGAGACGGCGTGACCGACTTCACCGTGCGCAACCTGAACACGACGGAGAACCGCAGCTCCAACTTCATCGTGCCAGCCGCTACGGGCGTGCCGGGCAGCGCCTTCATCTTCACGGATTTCGCGCTTGATTCCACGAAGGCGATCCTGTCGGTGTTTCCGTCGGTGATGGGCATCACGGGCACCAGCAGAATCGGCATCCGCGTCAATTCCAGCAACTCCAATGGTGGCCCGGTGCTGGACGTGCTACCCAACAGCAACGCGTTCCAGTACGTGAAGCTGGACGCGACTGTCGCCACGCCCACGACGAGCTCGCTGGTGCTGGCTTCAGGGCAGGCCCAGCAAGTGACCTACACCATCAACAGCGCCAATGCGGCCGCTGCGGTATCGCCGGGCAACAAGGGTCTGCTGGTGCTGGTGGGTGAGAACCCGGTGCAGAACGAAAGCGCGATCTTCCAGTTCGTTCGCTAGGACGCTGCATACCGAACTGCATGCTGTCAAGCATGCTTGTTCAACGGCATGCAAGCCTGGGGGCGGGTGCGAGAATCAGGTGGTGAACATCACCACTTCTTCGCACACCGCCCCCGTTGACGTTTTGCAGCTGCGTCGCCCCGACGACTGGCATTTGCATCTGCGTGACGGCGCGGCCATGGCAGCCGTGCTGCCGTACACGGCCAGGCAATTCGCACGTGCCATCGTCATGCCCAATCTGCGGCCGCCGGTGACCACGGCAGCTGCCGCCACCGAATACCGCAAGCGCATCCTGTCGGCACTGCCCGACAACATGGCTTTCGAGCCTTTGATGACGCTGTATCTGACCGACAACACGCCACCGGACGAGATCCGCCGTGCACGCGACGCCGGTGTCGTGGCGCTGAAGCTCTACCCGGCCGGCGCCACCACCAACAGCGACGCGGGCGTCACCGACATCCGCAAGACCGCTGCCACCCTGGAAGCCATGCAGCGCGAAGGCCTGCTGCTGCTGGTGCATGGTGAAGTCACCGACGCCGAGATCGATATTTTCGATCGCGAAGCCGTGTTCATCGATCGCGTGATGCAGCCCCTGAGGCGCGATTTCCCCGAGCTGAAAGTGGTGTTCGAGCACATCACCACCACCGAAGCTGCGCAGTACGTGGCCCAGGCGCCGGGCCCGACAGCGGCGACCATCACCGCGCATCACCTGCTCTACAACCGCAATGCCTTGTTCACTGGCGGTCTGCGCCCGCACTACTACTGCCTGCCGGTGCTGAAGAAAGAACGCCACCGCCTGGCCCTGGTGCAGGCGACCACGAGCGGCAGCCCACGCTTCTTTCTGGGTACAGACAGCGCGCCGCATGCGGCAGTGATGAAAGAACAGTCGGTCTGCGGTGCAGGTTGCTTCACCGCACCTGCGGCGCTGGAGCTGTATGCCGAAGCTTTCGAGGTCGCAGGCGCCCTGGACAAGCTGGAAGCCTTCGCCAGCCTGCACGGCCCCGCCTTCTATGGCCTGCCGGCCAACACCGAGACCGTGCTGCTCAAGCGCGAGTCCTGGACCCTGCCCGAAACCCTGCCTTTCGGCGATGCACTGATCAAACCGCTGCGCGCTGGCGACACCCTGAACTGGAAACTCTGCTGATGACCACCGACCGCGTGATGCTGCTGATCGACGCCGACAACATATCGGTGGACGTGATGGACCAGGCCGTGCGCCTGCTGATGAAGCAGCACGGCGCGCTGCACGTGCGGCGCGCCTACTGCACGGCCGAGAGTGCCGTGAAGCACCAGGCCGTCTTCAAGCGCCTGGGCATCAAGCCGATGGTGAACCTGGCGGCCGGCAAGAACAGCACCGATATTGCCCTGGCAGTGGATGCCATCGACCTGGTGCTGGCCGAACGCCCCGACGTCGTGGCCATCGCCTCTTCGGATTCCGATTTCGCGCCCTTGGTACACCGCCTGCGAGAAAAAGGTTGCGTCGTGCGCGGTATTGGCCAGCAGGGCAAGACCGGCAACGAGACGCAAGAGGTCTATGACGACTTCACTGTGCTGGAGCACCGCAAGTCGCCCGAGGCGGCCGACAAGCCTGCGCGCAAGACCGCGGCGCGCAAAACCCCTGCAGCGAAAAAGGCGGCCGCGCTGCCCGCGAAGAAGGCCGCGCGCAAAACGCCCGCAAAGACATCCAGCCAGGCCATCGACGAAGCACCACGCAAGACGCGCAGCAAGACAGCCAGCGCCAAGGCGGCGGCCATGGCAGACGCGGTGCTGGAAGTCGTGGCTGCGCCATCGTCTCCACCAGCCCGCGCTCCGGCCCCAGCCCCGGCCCCGGCCCCGGCTACCACCCCCCAGCACGAAACCGCTCGCAAGATCCTGGAAAGCATGCCCGAGCTTGGCCGTGGCGAGCAAATGGAGCTGCGCGTGGCTTCGCAGCGCCTGCGTGAAGCGGGCTTGCTCAGCCGCAGCGGCGCTTCCACCAAGCTGCTGGGCCAGTTCCCGGAACTGTTCGAGCTGCTGCCCCCGGGCCAGCCCAACCACTTGCGTTTACGACGCTGAACTTCGCTGAAGCCTGGGCGGTTCAGAACAGCCCCAGTCCTTGCGGGCCCAGCTTGAAATTGCGACCGGCGGCCTAACATCCTTCGCTCAACCACCACTTTGGCGCGGCCGCGAGCCGCTTAGAACATGAAACGAATTCTGCTCTTCGTCGGTACCAACCTGGCCGTGATGCTGGTGCTGGGCATCGCAGCGAGCGTTTTGGGTGTCAACCGTTTCCTGACTGCCGACGGGCTGAACCTGCCCATGCTGTTGGCCTTTGCCGCGCTCATCGGTTTCGGCGGCGCCTTCATCTCGCTCTTGATGAGCAAGACCATCGCCAAGTGGACCACTGGCGCGAAGATCATCAACGCCAGCAACGACAGCACCCACCGCTGGATCGTCAGCACCGTTGAAGGTTTCGCCAAGAAGTCCAACATCGGCATGCCCGATGTCGCCATCTACGAAGGCGCACCCAACGCGTTTGCCACAGGCGCGTTTCGCAATTCAGCCCTGGTGGCGGTGTCTACCGGGCTCTTGCAAAGCATGAGCCGCGAAGAAGTGGAAGCCGTGATCGCGCATGAAGTGGCCCACGTGGCCAACGGCGATATGGTCACGCTGACGCTCATTCAGGGCGTGATGAACACGTTCGTCGTCTTCCTGTCGCGCGTCATCGGCTACTTCGTCGACAAGGTGGTGCTGCGCAACACCAACGACGGTCCGGGCATCGGCTACTACGTCAGCACCATCGTGCTCGACATCGTGCTGGGCATCCTGGCCGCCATCATCGTGGCCGGCTTCTCGCGTCAGCGCGAATTTCGCGCCGACGCAGGGGCTGCAGCGCTGATGGGCCGCAAGCAGCCCATGATCAACGCCCTGGCGCGCCTGGGCGGCCTGGACCCCGGCCAACTGCCGCAAGCCGTTCAGGCGATGGGCATCAGCGGTCGCCCCAGCGGCTTCATGGCGCTGCTGAGCAGCCACCCACCGATCGAAGACCGTATCAAGGCGCTGCAGCAGCAGCAGGCCTAACCCGCCTTTCGGCCTGTCAACCTTTAGGCGGGCGCGGCGTGCGCCCCATGGTGAAGAACTCATCGTTGGGGCGCATGCCGGTCAAGTTGGCCATGCGGTTGCTCAAGCCGAAGAAGGCAGTGATCGCGCCGATGTCCCAGGCGTCTTCAATGTCGAAGCCATGCTCGGCCAGGGCCGCGAAGTCGACTTCCTCGACGCTGTGCGCCGCATTGCAGACCTTCATCGCGAAGTCCAGCATGGCGCGCTGGCGCGGCGTGATGTCGGCCTTGCGGTAGTTCACCGCCACCTGGTCGGCCACCAGCGGCTTTTTCTCATGGATGCGCAGGATGGCGCCATGCGCCACCACGCAGTACAGGCACTGGTTGGCTGCACTGGTGGCCACGATGATCATTTCGCGGTCGCCTTTGCTCAGGCCGCCGCTGTCCTTGAGCAGCAGGGCGTCGTGGTATGCCATGAAGGCGCGCCACTCTGCCGGCCGGTGGGCCAGCGCCAGGAACACATTCGGTACGAAGCCGGCCTTTTCCTGCACTTCCAGGATGCGCGTACGCATGTCTTCGGGCAGGTCTTTCAAGTCGGGAACGGGGTACTTCGAAATCGGTGAGATCAGCGAATTCATGGGGGCTTCTCCAGCGTCTTCAGGTTCTGAACTGCATGGCGTGCAAACGAGCGTACACCCCACCCGCAGCCAGCAGTTCTGCATGGCTGCCTTGCTCTACCAGGCGCCCGCCTTCGAAGGCCAGCACGCGGTCTGCGTGCTCGATGGTCGACAAGCGGTGCGCGATGACCAGGGTGGTACGGCCCTGCATCAGCTGCTCAAGTGCAGCCTGCACGGCGCGTTCACTCTCGCTGTCCAGCGCCGAGGTGGCTTCGTCCAGGATCAGGATCGGCGCGTCTTTCGCTATCGCCCGCGCGATGGCCAAGCGCTGGCGCTGGCCGCCTGAGAGCTGGCTGCCGTTGTGGCCGATCAGCGTGTTCAGGCCCTGCGGCAGCGCGTCCACGAAGTCCAGCAGGTGTGCGCCCTGCAGCGCGTCGCGCACCGTTTGCAGCGGCATCGGTGCGCCCAGGCTCACGTTGGCAGCCACGCTGTCGTTGAACAGCACCACGTCCTGGCTCACCAGGGCGAACTGCCGGCGCAGCGCCAGCATGTCCCAATCCGTCAGCGGCACGCCGTCCAGGCTGATCTGCCCCTGCGTGGGCTCCGCGAATCGCGGCAGCAGGTTGACCAAGCTGGTCTTGCCCGCGCCAGACGGCCCCACCAGGGCGACAGTCTCGCCCGGGCGCACATGCAGGTCCACGCCTTGCAACGCGGGTGTGCTGTCGTCGCGGTAGCGCAGTCCCACATCTTTGAGCACGATGTCGCCCCTGGCGCGGCCGGCGTCATGCGTGCCGCCACGTTCCACCGGGCTTTGGTCGATCAGATCCAGGCCGCGTTCCACGGCCGCCAGGCCGCGCGTCAACGGCGCCATCACGTCCGACAGGTGTTTGGCCGGCGCCACCAGTTGCAGCATGGCGGTCACGAAAGCAACGAATTCGCCCACGGACGTGGCGCCAGTGCGGCTTTGCCACAAGGCGATGACGATGACCACGCTCAAGGCGCAGGCGGCCAGCATCTGCGTCACCGGCGTCATCGTGCCGCCCGCGACCACGGCCTTCATCATCAGGTGGCGCACGCGTTCTGCCACGCCGCCGAAGCGCCCGGTTTGCTGCGCTTGTGCGCCCTGCAGCCGCACGATGCGCCAGGCCAGCATGTTTTCTTCGACCACATACGCCAAGCCGTCGGTGGCCTTCTGCCCTTCCACGGTCACGCGGTGCAGCCGCCGGCCCAGGATGCGCATGACCCAGCCCACAGCGGGGAAGAGCAGGGCGACGATCAGCGTCAGTTGCCAGTTCAGCGTCAGCAGATAAGCCAGCAGTGCCACCAGGATCAGGCTGTCGCGGACGAGGGTGAGCAACGAAGCCGACAACTGCGTCACGCCTGTTTGCGCCTCATACACCAGGGTGTTGGTCATGGCGCTGGCCGTTTGCTGGCTGAACACTGCAGGCGCGCTTTTGAGCAGCTGGGCAAACATCTGCTGGCGCAGTTGCAGCACAGCGCGGTTGGAGGTCCACGCCAGACCGTACAGCGCCACGAAGCCAGAAGCGCTGCGAATGGCGAACAGGCCGATGATGGCCACCGGCACCAGCCACAAAGGCACGCTGCCGCCGGCAAAACCTTGATCAAGCAGGCGCCCTAGAAGCCAGGGAATGGCCGGCTCGGTGGCAGCGGTGACGGCAGCGCCAGCCAGCGCACCATACAGCCCCGCGCGGCTGTTGCGGATGTAGGGGAGCAGGCGCGCCAAGCGGCGCAGAAGTGGGGGCATGGACAAGCGCGGGGTGGGCGCAGCGCGGCGGTGGATGACGGATTATCGGCGTGCGGCCTGGGCCCAAATGGGCGCTGCCTACAATTGCGCATGATTGGTTCAAGTACTAGACGCCAGGCCCTGTCTCGTTGGGCTGCCATGGGTTTGCTGGCACCAGCGATGGTTTACGCACCGCTGGCACGCGCGCAATTTCGCATCGACGTGACAGGGGTGGGCGCGCGGCAGATTCCGCTGGCGCTCGCCACGTTCCGCGACGAAGGCGCTGGTGGCGTGCCGGTGGCGCAGGTCATCCGCAACGACCTGGAGCGCAGCGGCGTCTTTCGCACTTTCGCAGCAGACGCCACGCTGGACGAACGCAGCGTGGTCAGCTTGACGGAGTGGCGGGCCAAGGGCGCGGATGCCCTGGTGGCCGGTTCCGTCAGCCGCCTGGCCGATGGGCGTTTCGATGTGCGCTTCAAACTCTGGGACGCCGTGCGCAATGAAGAGTTGCTGGGCCAGAGCAAGCTGGTGCTGGCGGGCGATCTGCGCCTGGCAGCGCACCGCATCGCTGACGATATTCAGCTTTTGCTCACGGGCGAGAAAGGTGTGAACGCCACGCGTATCGCCTATGTGCTGAAGACCGGCCGTCGATTTGCCTTGCATGTCGCCGATGCCGATGGCGAAGGCGTACAGGTGGCGGTGAGCAGCAACGAGCCCCTCATTTCGCCCTCATGGTCGCCCGACGGCAAGCAGCTGGCCTATGTTTCATTCGAGACGCAGAAGGCGGTTGTCTGGGTGCAGGACGTGTCCACGGGCGCGCGCCGCATGCTGGCCAACTTCCGTGGCTCCAACAGCGCGCCCGCCTGGTCGCCAGACGGCCGGCAGTTGGCCGTGACCTTGTCCAGCGAAGGCCTGGCGCAGATATTCACTTTGCCCGTGGCCGGCGGTACGCCCGTGCGCCTGATGCGCAACAGTGCCATCGACACCGAAGCCGTCTACGCACCTGATGGCAAGAGCCTGTACTTTGTTAGCGACCGCGGCGGTGGCCCGCAGATTTACCGCCTGGCGCTGAATGCTGCAGGTGGTGCGGCAGGCGGTGCAGAGCGCATCAGTTTCAGCGGCAACTACAACATCAGCCCCGACGTCAGCCCCGACGGGAAGCTGCTGGCCTTCATCACGCGCCAGGGCGGTGGCTACAAGCTGGTGACGCAAGACCTGGCCAGCGGCTTGGTGACCACGCTGACCGACACCAACGACGATGAGAGCCCCAGCTTTGCGCCCAATGGGCGGCAGATCGTCTACGCCAGCCGCATCCGCGGTTCTGACGTGCTGGTGACGACGACGCTGGACGGCAAGATCAAGACGCGCCTGGTCAGCAGCGGCGCCGATGTGCGTGAACCGGCCTGGGGTCCGTTTCGCGCTTGAACTTTCTGCGCCCGGGCTGATCCGTCGTACAGCGATTCACCCTTTGCCACTCCACCGGAGACTGAAAATGAAGAAAACGCAGCCCCTAGTCCACAAGATGGCTTTGATCTCGTTGCTGCCCATGGCGGCCCTGCTGGCGGCATGCGGCAGTACGGTGGACCTCAAGGAACCGACAGCGGCTGCGCCTGTGGAAACGCGCTCGACCACAGGCGCGGCGGGTGCTGGTGCTGGTGCTGGTGCAACAGCCGGTGGCGCAGCGCAGTCTGGCGTGACTACCGTGAACCTGGCGCCCAACGACGGCGCGGACGAAGCGGCGATGGCTTTGGCCAGACAGCGCGTGGTGTATTTCGATTTCGACAGCTTCGCCGTGCGTGACGAGTTCCGCCCCGTGATGCAGGCGCACGCCAAGCGCCTGGCCAGCATGCGTGACGCGAAGATCGTCGTCGAAGGTCACACCGACGAGCGCGGTGGCCGCGAATACAACCTGGCCCTGGGCCAAAAGCGTGCCGAAGCCGTGGCGCGCACGATGGAGGTGCTGGGCGCCGGCAGCAAGCAGATCGAGGCCGTGAGCTTCGGCAAGGAACGGCCGGCAGCACAAGGCAGCTCTGAAGAGTCCTACGCGATGAACCGCCGCGCCGAGATCAAGGACCGTTGAGCATGCGCCGTTCCTTGGCTGCATTTGCAGCAGTGGCGCTGGCTGCGCTGAGCTTGGCGCAGCCCGCGCATGCAGGCCTGTTCGACGACGAAGAGGCGCGCAAGGCCATCCTCGACCTGCGCACACGCGTGACGCAAAACGAGGACGACAACAAGGTCAGGCTGGCCGAGTTGACGGCAACCAAAGCGCAACTCACTGCCCAACTGGACCAGTTGCGCCGTACGCTGCTGGACATGAACACCCAACTTGAAACGCTGCGCAGCGATCTGGCCAAACTGCGCGGCGGCGACGAGCAGCGTGCCAAGGAACTGGCCGACACGCAACGCATGCAAAAGGACCTGTCGCAAAGCCTGGACGATCGCTTGCGACCTTTCGAGCCCGTCAAAGTGACCCTGGACGGCCGCGAGTTCAACGCCGACCCGGCAGAAAAGCGCGCTTTCGACGATGCCATCGCCATCATCCGCACCGGCGATTTCGACAAGGCGGTGGCAGCCCTGGCCGCTTTCCAGGTTCGACACCCCAACAGCGGCTACCGCGACGCGGCGCGTTTCTGGACAGGCAATGCGCAGTACGGCAAGCGCGATTACAAGGAAGCCATCAGCACTTTTCGCGGCTTCGTCAGCGCAGCCCCGCAGCACCCACGTGCTGCCGAGGCGCTGCTGGCCCTGGCCAACAGCCAGGCCGAGCTGAAAGACAGCCGCGGCGCCCGACGGACGCTGGACGAACTGATCAAGACCTACCCGCAAAGCGAAGCGGCGCAGGCGGGCAAGGAAAGGCTGGCGGCCATCAAGTAGCGGCTGGCCGCGTTGCAAAGCGGCCTGCTGCATAGAATCGCTGCGATGCAAGAGTCTGATCTTCCCGGGCTGACAGCCCAGGTGCTGTGGGCCAGCTTTGGTCTGGCTGTAGTTTTTGGGGCCATCGCCCAGCACACCCGCTTTTGCACCATGGGTGCTGTGGCCGACATCGTCAGCATGGGCGACTGGGCGCGCATGCGGCAGTGGCTGCTGGCCATGGCCGTGGCCATGCTGGGTTTCAACGGCATGGTGGCGCTGGGCTGGGTAGCGGCAGCCGACACGGTGTATGCGGGGTCACGCGTCGTGTGGCTGTCCAACCTGATTGGCGGACTGCTGTTCGGCGTGGGCATGGTGCTGGCATCAGGCTGCGGCAGCAAGACCTTGGTGCGTATCGGCGGCGGCAGCCTCAAGTCGCTGGTCGTGTTCTTCGTGTTGGCCATCGCGGCCTATGCCACCTTGCGCGGTATCACTGCCGTGGCGCGTGTGAATTCGGTGGACAAGGTGCTGCTGGCCTTGCCGGTGGGCCAGGACCTGCCATCGCTGGCCGCGTATTGGGCAGGCGGCGCACGCCAGACCTGGGCGCTGTTGCTGGGCGGTTTGTTGGCACTGGCGCTTTTGATTTTTGTGCTGGCCCGACCCGAAGGCCGCAGCGGTGAAACCTGGCTCGCCGGGCTGGGCATAGGCAGCGTCATCGTGGCGGTGTGGTGGGTATCTGGCCGCCTGGGTTTCGTGCCAGAGCACCCCGTGACTTTGGAAAGCACCTTCCTGGCCACCAACAGCCGGCGCATGGAGTCGCTCACTTTCGTGGCACCCCTGGCCTACAGCATCGACTGGCTCATTCTGTTCAGCGATACCAGCAAGGTGTTGACCGTAGGCATCGTGACATCAGCCGGCGTGGTGGCAGGGGCCGCGCTGGTGGCACTGTTCACCGGCAGCTTTCGCTGGGAAGGTTTTCGCGGCAGCGAAGACACGGCCAACCACATCGTCGGCGGCGCCTTGATGGGCGTGGGTGGCGTCACGGCCATGGGCTGCACCATCGGCCAGGGTTTGTCGGGTGTCTCGACACTGGCCTTGGGCAGTTTCGTGGCACTGGGCGGCATCCTGGCCGGGGGTTGGCTGGGCATGCGCTGGCAGCTTTGGCGGCTGGAACGGCAGCTTTGAACGTCATTTCGGAAGACGACCTGGAGCGCCGCTTCGGGGGCTTGCGCCGCCTTTATGGCGACCGTGGCTATGCACGCGTGCGCACCGCACGCGTGGCCGTGGTGGGCCTCGGCGGCGTGGGTTCCTGGGCGGTCGAAGCGCTGGCCCGCTGCGGCGTTGCAGCGCTGTGGCTGTTCGACCTGGACCATGTCTCGGAAAGCAACATCAACCGTCAGGTGCAGGCGCTGGGCCGCACCCTGGGCCAGGCCAAGGCACAGGCTTTGCTTGAACGCGTGGCCGACATCCCCCCGGGATGTCAGGTGCATGCAGTCGAAGAGTTCGTGAATGAGGAAAACTGGCCGGGTCTGCTGAACCAGCCTGTCGATGTGCTCATCGACGCCTGCGACCAGGTGCGAGCCAAGGCGGTGCTGGCCACTTGGGGTTTGAAGACGGGCGTGCCCGTGATTTGTGTGGGTGCGGCGGGTGGCAAGCTGCTGCCACAGGCGGTGGAAGTGCAGGACCTGGCCCATGCCAGCCACGACCCGCTGCTGGCCAGCCTGCGCCAACGTTTGCGGCAGGCCCGCGTGATTGCACGGGCTGAGGCCGGGGTCGCGCGGCCAGCAGGCCTGCGCTGCGTGATGTCGCGTGAGACGGTACAACGGCCTGCCGGCGATGGCGCCATCGAAGGCGGCCTCAACTGCCATGGCTACGGTTCCAGCGTGATGGTCACGGCCAGCTTCGGCATGGTGGCCGCTGGCGAGGCGATTTCGCAACTTCTGAACGCCGCTTTGCCGAGCGGTCTGCAGACTGCCAGGCGCATCGGGTTAGAATCATAGGCTGCGCAAATTGTGTGTCGAATCAAGTCCAACTTGCTTCGATGTGTCAGTTGGGTCGTTAGCTCAGTCGGTAGAGCAGCGGACTTTTAATCCGTTGGTCGCGTGTTCGAGTCACGCACGACCCACCAAGCGCAGCACTGGCCATGCAGGTACAGGTACAGGTACAGGTACAGGTGCAGGTGCAGGTGCAGGTGCAGGTGCAGGTAGCAGGTGCAGGAGCAGGTGAACCAGTTTGCAGGGCTCTTAGCTCAGTTGGTAGAGCAGCGGACTCTTAATCCGTAGGTCGCGTGTTCGAGTCACGCAGGGCCCACCACCGAAATGTGAACGACGATCAGGCCTTTGCGCCTGGTCGTCGTTTTTCTTTGTGCCTCACGGTAAAGACCCGATCCACCGTTGATGGCTTCCGCGTGGCGACGTGGCGACGTGGCGGCATGACAGTCTGGTCTGAAGTCTGCTGACCACAGGTCTTGCTGTGCATGACAAGATGCAAGGCGCAGCCCATCGCACAACAACATGGGAGGCTGGCGCCCTGAATTCCCATCTTCTGCAGCCTCCGACTTCATGACCCCAGAGACCCAAGCCCCGGCCCCCGCCATCAAATCCAGACTGGCGCCGCTGGCCGGCCGCAACGCGCCGCTGCGCAAGCGCCGGCGTGCCTGGTGGCCGTGGCTGGTGGGTGTCCTGCTGCTGGTGGCTGCGGTGTTCTATTGGGTGGGCGAACGCAAAACCGAGGTGCAGGCCAGCGCCGTGATGTCGGCCTTCCCTTCGGCCCAGTACGCCAAGCTCACGGCTTCGGGCTATGTGGTCGCGCAGCGCCGCGCAGCCGTTTCCAGCAAGGGCACGGGGCGGCTGATCGAGTTGCAGGTGCGCGAAGGCAGCGTGGTCAAGGCCGGCGAATTGCTGGGCCGGCTGGACGACAGAGACGTGCAGGCTGCGCTGCAGGCAGCGCGTGCCAATCAGGGCATGGCCGATGCCGGTGTGGCGCAGGCAGTGGCTGGCCAAAGCCAGGCTGCTGTGGAGCTGGGCAACGCCGAGGCAGAGCTGGGCCGGCAGGTCAGTCTGGAAGGCCAGGGCTTTGTTTCGCCTCAGTCGCTGGACAGTGCGCGGCGCCGGGTCGATGCAGCCCGTGCTGCCGCGGCTTCGGCGCAAGCCACGCGCTTGTCTGCAACCAGCGGACTGGCTTTTGCCAGGGCGCAGATTCAGGTGCAGGAAGTGAACCGCGCCAACACCGAAATCCGCGCGCCCTTCGATGCCGTGGTGCTGGTGAAGAACGCCAACGTCGGCGACATGATCACGCCGTTTTCCAGCGCTGCTGGCTCGCAGGGCGCGGTGGTCACGGTGGCCGACATGAGCACCCTGGAAGTGGAAGCCGATGTGTCTGAGAGCAATGTCGGCCAGGTGCGCATCGACATGCCCGTGGAGATCGTGCTGGACGCTCTGCCGGGCAAGCGTTTTCAGGGCAGCGTGAGCCGCATCGTGCCCACGGTAGACCGCGCCAAGGCCACCGTGATGACCAAGGTGCGGTTTGCGCAGTTGTCGCCTGACATCCTGCCCGAGATGAGCGCGCGCGTGGTCTTCATGTCGCAGCGTCCCAGCCAGACCGACCTGCAGCCGGTGGTGGCCGTGAATCCCAAGGCGGTGGTGCAGCGAGACGGCAAGAGCAACGTGTGGCGCATCGTCACTACCGGTGAAGGCCAAGCCCTGACCGTGCAGCCACTGGCCGTGACCACCGGCCGCACGCTGGGTGATGCGCTGGAGATCACCAGCCCCGAGCTGAAAGCCGGCGACCGCCTGGTGCTCGAGCCCCCGGCGCAGCTTCAGCCAGGCGCCGCTGTGAAGGTGACAAGCCCGTGAGCCAGCGCGCCCTGGCCGGGGCCGCCACCACGGAATCACGCCAGCCCCTGATCGACATCCACGCCCTGCACAAGGCTTACCAGCGCGGCGATCAGGACATCCCGGTGCTTCAAGGCATCGAGCTGCAGGTTTACTCCGGTGATTTCGTCGCGCTGATGGGCCCCAGCGGCTCGGGCAAAAGCACCTTGCTCAACCTGATCGCCGGCATCGACCAGCCCAGCGCCGGCACCATCACCATCGGCGGCGTGGACATCGCCACGCTCAGCGACTCGGAACTCGACGACTGGCGCGCTGCCAACGTAGGCTTCATCTTCCAGTTCTACAACCTGATGCCGGTGCTGACGGCTTTCGAGAACGTCGAGCTGCCCCTGCTCCTGAGCAGCCTCTCGGGCCGCCAGCGGCGCGAGCGCGTGGCGCAGGTGATGGAGATGGTGCAACTGCAGGACCGCGCCGACCACTACCCGAACGAGTTGTCTGGCGGCCAGCAGCAGCGGGTGGCGATTGCGCGCGCGCTGGTCAGCGACCCGCTGATGATCGTGGCCGACGAGCCCACTGGCGACCTGGACCGCAACACCGGTGAAGAAGTGCTGGCTCTGCTGGACGCGCTGGTGGCCGACCTGGGCAAGACCATCGTCATGGTGACCCACGACCCTAAGGCGGCCTCACACGCCAAGCGCCTGGTGCACCTGGAAAAAGGCGTGCTGGTGGACGATGCCGCGGCCACCATGCATGTGGGCCCGCTGAGCCAGGGCCAGCCGGCTCAGGTCGTCTGAACCAAGAACCCCAGCCATGTTCATCTGGAAATTGCTGCTGAAGAACGCGCTGCGCCACCGTTTGCGCACTCTGCTCACGCTGCTGGGTTTGATGGTGGCGGTGTGCGCCTTCGGCTTCCTGCGCACCGTGGTCGATGCCTGGTACGCGGGCGTGGAGGGCAGTTCCAGCACGCGCTTGATCGTGCGCAGCGCCACCTCGCTGACGGTGCCGCTGCCGCTGGCCTATGCAGAGCGGCTGCGCGCAGTGGACGGCCTGAGCACGGTGAGCTGGAGCAACTGGTTCGGCGGCGTCTACCAGACCGAGCGCAACTTCTTCCCGCAGTTCGCGGTGGACCCGGCCAGCTACCTGGCGCTGTACCCCGAGTACCGCTTGAGCGACGCCGAGCGCATCGCCTGGCAGCGCGACCGGCGTGGCGTGGTGGCCGGCCGCAAGCTGGCTGAAAAGTTCGGCTGGGCCATCGGCGACACCATCGCACTGCGCGGCACCATCTACAGCGGCACCTGGAGCTTCACCCTGCGTGGCATCTACGAAGGTGCAGACAGTTCGGTGGACGAGAACCAGTTTCTGATGCAGTGGGCCTATATCAACGAATCGGCGCGCGCCAGGAACCCCAGGCGCGGCGACATGGTGGGCGTGTTCGTCGTCGGCATCCAGGACCCGAACAATGCGGCGGTCGTGTCGCAGCGCATCGACGCGCAGTTCAGGAATTCGCTGGCTGAAACCCTGACCGAAACCGAAAAGGCCTTTCAACTCGGCTTCGTGGCCATGAGCGAAGCCATTCTGGTGGCGCTGCAGGCCGTGAGCGCCATCGTCATCCTCATCATCATGGCGGTGATGGCCAACACCATGACGATGACGGCGCGCGAGCGGCTGGCTGAATACGCCACGCTCAAGGCGCTGGGGTTTTCACCCGGCTTCGTGGTCCGCCTGCTGTTCGGCGAAAGCATGTTGATCGCGCTGGTTGGCGGCTTGCTGGGCATTGCCGTGACCATTCCGCTGGCCGCCACCTTCCAGCAATTTGCGGGCTCGCTGTTTCCTTCTTTCAGGGTCACCGAGCAAACGATGTTGCTGCAACTGGCTGCAGCGCTGGTGGTGGGTGCGGTGGCGGCTGCCTGGCCAGCCTGGAAGATGAGCCGCATCGACATCGTGGCCGGTTTGCGCCATGTGGCTTGACCAGTTTGAGCCGGTTCAATAGCGCCATCGGCATTCACACATGCAAGCCGTCCCGCTGAGCTACATCGCGCGCAACCTGTGGGTGCGCCGCGTCACCACCGCACTGACTGCTGCTGGCATGGCGCTGGTGGTCTATGTGTTCGCCACCGTGCTGATGATGAGCGAAGGCATACGCAGCACCCTGGTGGCTACCGGCCAGCCCGACAACCTGATCGTGCTGCGCAAAGGTGCTGGTGCAGAGATCAACAGCGGCATCAGCCGCGAGCAGGCCAACCTGCTGCAGACCCTGCCAGGCCTGGCCACTGGCGCTGGCGGCCAACCGCTGTTGAGCAAGGAACCGGTGGTGCTGAACAACCTGCCCAAGCGCGACAGCGGCAAACCCAGCAACGTGACGATGCGCGGGACCAGCGACACGGGCCTGACCCTGCGGCCGCAGGTGCGCATCAGCGAAGGCCGCATGTTCAGGCCCGGCAGCAGCGAAGTGGTGGTGGGCCAGGCGGTGGCGCGGGGATTCGCCGGTGTGCAGCTGGGTGCTGCACTGCGATTCGGTGGCCGCGATTGGCGTGTCGTGGGCGTGCTGGACGCTGGCGGCAGCGGCTTCGACTCCGAAATCTGGGCCGACAGCGAGCAGCTGATGGCCGCCTTCAGGCGCACCACGTTTTCCAGCGTGCTGATGAAGATGGCTGATGGCCAGGTGTTCGATCAACTGCAAGCCACCATCGACCAAGACCCGCGCCTGCTGCTGGAGGCCAAGCGCGAGCAGCGCTTCTATGCCGAGCAGAGCGAGTCGCTGGCCAACTTCATCAGCATCCTGGGCACGGCGCTGGCGGTGATCTTTTCCATCGGGGCGGTGGTGGGCGCCACCATCACCATGTTCGGCTCCGTGGCCTCGCGCATCGGCGAGATCGGCACGCTGCGGGCCCTGGGTTTCAGGCGCGGCGCGGTGCTGGTGGCTTTCATGGGTGAAGCGCTGCTGCTGTCTCTGGTGGGCGGCTTGCTGGGGCTGGCGGCAGCCACCGTGATGCAGCAGGTCAACGTGTCGACCACCAACTTTGCCACCTTCTCCGAACTGGCGTTCCAGTTCAAGCTGACGCCGGGCATCGTCCTGCAGTCGCTGCTGTTCGCGCTGGCGATGGGCGTGGTGGGTGGTTTCATCCCCGCCTGGCGCGCTTCGCGCATGCAGATCGTGGATTGTCTGCGGGCGGCTTGATGGCTGGCCGGCACCAGTTCGACCCCCAGTCTTGAGATCGTTCGACCGCAGCATGCAGTTATGCTGGTGCCGCCCAAGTCAAATCTGACTGGTCATTCGAGGCACAACGTGAACCATCATCTACTCCCGTCGTTTCACTTCGCAGGCGCCACCCGCTTTGCCCAGCCCAAGCTGCCTGCTGCCGAACGCGTCACGCTCGAGTCGCCTGCGCTGTCTGTGATGACCGACCTGGAACTGGTGCGCGCGGCTACCGTGCGCCCGGAAGAGACGCTGCGCATGGCGCGCGAGCACATGATTCATCAAGGCGTGCGTCTGTTGTTCGTGGTGAGCGAGATGCCGTGCGTGGACGGCCTGATCACCACCACCGACCTCGATGGCGAACGGCCCATGCAAGTGATTGCCCAACGCGGCTCGCAGTACGACGAATTGGTGGTGGCCGACGTGATGTCACCGCTCGACACGCTGGACGCGGTGGGCATGGACGACCTGCGCCATGCCACGGTGGCCAAGGTGATCGCCACCATTCGGCACTTGGGGCGCCGTCACATGCTGGTGGTCGACCATGGCCAGGACGGCCAGACCCCGGTGTTGCGCGGGGTGATCTCGCAAACGCAGATCGAGCGGCAACTGGGGCAGCAGATCGACGTCATCGAGCTGGCCCAAAACTTCGCTGAAATCAGCGCTTCTCTGATGCCCTGAGTGGCTGAGTGGCTGAGTGGCTGCGCGGCCGAGCCGCTGCGCGCCGGGAGCCGAACGCGAAAAAAAAGCCCGGGCCTCAAGAGCCCGGGCTTTTTTGTAACGGAATGCTGGTGATCAGCTGCGGCGACGTGCCATGAAGCCCACCAGGCCCAAGCCGGCCAGCAGCATCGCGTAAGTGCTGGGTTCGGGGACTGCGGCCAGCACCAGGTTGTCCACCGTCGGCCACATGAAGCCGGTCAAAGGCTGAATCGCCAACACTGTGGCAGCAGTGATTGCTCCGGTGCTTGACACGAAACCCAGGAAGCTGCTGGAGGTAGCGCCCATCACCGTGCGCGTGGTCGTTCCATTGGCATCGGTCACGCTGATGGTCATGTCGCCGATCACCAATGCGCCATTCATATCAGAACCAAAAAAATTGCCGCCGAATGCATTTGCGCCGCTGTCCGCTAGATTGAAGAGGATGGAATCGTTGGCGGTGTTCGTGCTCAGCGAAGGGTTTTCTGTAGTTCCAGCGCCATAGAAAATCTCGCCGGGGTCGGTGTTGGCGCTGTAGCTGAAGCTGCCGGCGCTCCTGTTGATCGGTCCTGCTGTTGAGCCGCTAACGCTAAAGCCTTGAAAGGTGTCGGTTCCAGACGTCAGGACCGCTGCCGTGAATGCGGACAGCGACGTGTACACGGTGATGGCAGCTTGCGAGGCGCCAGTCGCGGCGACCAGACCGGCAATGGCCAATGACTTGAACAGGACTTTCTTGGTGAACATGCAATTTCCTTCTAGTTTCTGAGGCGATGCCGTCGCTCTCTCACAGATTTGTGGAGACACCCGAGTTTCGGATCGCCCGCTTCGTGCGCGTACCCCGTGATCGCGGGGGATTTCGTCAGAATTGGTGACGCCAGGTCTCAGACTTTCGGTAGCCAAGTGCTCGTTCCACGGCAGGCAGCCGCGCTGGCAGTTCGACAGCCTGGGTGAGGCCGTGCGCCGGCCGCGCCTGCGTGCGGTCTTTAAACAGTTTGCCTGCAGCGCTGCATCAAGCGCGGCACCATCTTCATTCGGGATGTCAGCTCAGGAGTAGCCAATCGATGGGACCGCTTGATAGATCGGTTTTGCTGTGCACCGTCGCAGCAGCGCTGCACGGCTGTGCGGTAGTGGCGCCGCCCGCTGGCACGCTGCAAGCCGAGGTCTTGCAACGCTGGGGGCCACCCACGGCACGCTACACCCTGCCTGAAGGCGGTCAGCGTCTGGAATACGCGACCGGGCCTTTTGGAAAAAGCACCTGGATGCTGGACCTCGATGCCGGCGGGCCAAGCGGCCGGTTGATCAGGACGCAGCAGGTGCTGACTTCAGAGTCTTTGCAGGCCTTCCAGGGTCTGGCACCCGGGTTGTCGCGCAACGAGCTTTTGCGCGCCCTGGGCACGCCCGGCAACCGTCGCGGTGGCGGCCGGCAAGGCGGCGAAGTCTGGTCCTGGCGGTTTGAGACCAACGAATGCTTGTGGTTCCAGGTCTCAATTGGCCATGACGGCCTGGTACGCGACGGCGGCTTCTACCCCGACCCGGCCTGTGATGGCCCGGGTGATGGCATCTACTGAACACCATGATTCACGTCTACGGCATCAACAATTGCGACAGCGTCAAAAAAGCCCGCGCCTGGCTGACGACAGCGGGCCTGGCCTATGCGTTTCACGACTTCAAGAAAGAAGGCGTGCTTGCGGCGGCCCTGGACGAATGGCTGCGCTCGGCTGGCTGGCAGACCTTGCTCAATCGCCAGGGCACCACGTGGCGCAAGCTGTCACCTGCGGCGCAGGCGTCCGTGGTTGACGCCGCCAGCGCCAAAGTCTTGATGCTGGACCAAGCCAGCGTCATCAAGCGGCCCGTGGTGGTGTGGCCAGATGGCCGTGTCTCGGTGGGCCTGGCAGGCTGGGTCGCAGCATAGCTTTAAGCTCCACACCCATGTTTACCGGCATCGTTCAGGGCATTGCCCAGGTTCATCAGATTGAAGATTTGGCGGGGCTGCGCAGTTTCGTCCTGAAGCTGCCCGCAGGCTTCGATGAGGGGCTGACTATCGGCGCCAGCGTAGCGGTGGATGGGGTCTGCCTGACCGTGACCTCACGCCCAGCGCCGGACCAGGCGCACTTCGACGTCATGCAGCAAAGCCTGGCATTGACGACGCTGGGCAGCTTGCGCGCCGGCAGTGCCATCAATGTCGAGCGCGCGGCGAAGGACGGCGCCGAGATCGGTGGCCACCCCTTGTCAGGCCACATCGACCTGCAGGCCACGGTGGCTGAGGTGAGGCAGCCCGAAAACAACCATGTGCTGCGCATTGCCGTGCCTGCGCCGTGGATGCGCTATGTCTTCGCCAAGGGCTACATCGCCGTCAATGGTGCCAGCTTGACCGTGGCCGAAGCGCAGCGCCACGTTGACGGCAGCGGCTGGTTCGAGGTGTGGCTCATCCCCGAAACGCTGCGCATGACGACCTTCGGCGACAAGCCTGCGGGCGTGGCGCTGAATATCGAGATCGAGCGTTCGACCCAGGTTTTCGTCGACACCGTTCGCGCCGCTCTAGACGAACGGCTGGGCCCCTTGCTGCCAGCCCTGGAAGCGCTGTTGCGTCAGCAGGGGCAGACACTGGACGAATTGGCCCAGCCCGTGGCCCTGCCGCCACGCTGAGCCTGCAACGTCAGGGCGCAGTGCACAGACAGTGCACGGCTGCCTCGAAAGGCTTGCGCTGCTCAGCTGTGGCAGACAGCCAGCCCAGATCGCGGCGCACGCCGTTCACCACGGCTTGTGGCACGCCGGGCAACCAGGCTTGCACCGGGTCGGCCGTGGCCAGCAACTGGGCTGCCAGCGCGGTGTGGCTGACGCCGAACATCGTCAGCACCTGCTGCAGACGCCCAGGTTCGCGTTCGATGTACTGCACGCGGGTGGCAGCAGGCAATTTGGCGCGCACGGCTGCAGCGGCGGTGGCGTCACCCAGGCTGCCCAGCTTGTCCACCAATCCGCGTTCCAGCGCTTGTGCGCCCGTCCACACGCGGCCCTGAGCCACTTCGTTGATCTTTTCTGGCGTCGTGTCGCGGGCCTGGGCCACCCTTCGCGTGAAGTCCGCGTAGATGTGGTCGATGCTGGACTGCACCAGGCTGGCCACACGCGGGTCCAGCGACTTGCGCGGGTCCAGCGCGCCGGCCAGCCAGGTGGTGCCATAGCCGGCGGTGTTGATGCCGATCTTGTCCATCGCACCCTTCACGCTGGGCAGGATGGCCAGCACGCCGATGCTGCCGGTGATGGTGGTCTCGTCAGCGATCACTTCATCAGCAGCCATGCTGATCCAGTAGCCGCCTGAAGCGGCCAGGTCGCCCATCGACACCACCACAGGCTTGCCTGCGGCGCGCGTCAGTTCCAGTTCGCGGCGGATCAATTCAGAGCCGTACGCACTGCCGCCGGGCGAATCCACGCGCAGCACGATGGCCTTGATGCGCTGGTCTTCACGCGCCTGGCGGATCAGGGCCGAGGTCGATTCGCCGCCGATGCTGCCGCCTGGCGCCTGTCCGTCGCCGATCTCGCCTTCGGCCACGATGATGCCCACCGCATCGCCACGCGCGTCGGGCTTGATGCGCGCCAGATAGTCACCGAAATTCATCTGCCTGAAGCTGACCTGGGTAGCGTTCGTCTCATCCTTGACGCCCTTCTCGATGAGAAAGGCGCGCATCTCGTCGCGCGTCATCAGCTTGTCGACGAATTTCTCTTCCAGCATCAGCTTTGCCAAGTCACCGCCCTGGGCGTTCAGCTTCTCGGGCAGGCTGTTGATGAGGGCCATCACGCTGCCTGCGGGCAGCTTGCGCGCCGTTTCCACGCTGGCAAGCCAACTCGCCCACATGGCATCGAACAAGAACTTTTCCGATTCGATGGTTTCCAGCGAAGGCGCGCTGGCAGAAAAGGTCTCGCCCGCGTTCTTGAACTTGCCCACGCGCAGTACCGTGGCCTGCACGCCGAACTTCTCGAACGCGTCTTTGTAGTAGTTGCGCGGCCGGCCGAAGCCTTCAATGATCACCGAGCCCATCGGGTGCAACCAGACTTCGGTGGCATGCGCGGCCAGGAAATAGCTGCGCTGGTCGTAATTGGCGCCCCAGGCGTAAACGGCTTTGCCAGCGGCCTTGAAGCGGTCGATGCCAGCGGCCACCTCGCGCAGCGTGGGCAGGCCTGCACCTGCAAAGTTGTCCAGCGCCAGCACCACATGCGAGATGTTGGCGTCCTTGCCCGCAGCGTCCAGTACGGCCAGCACATCGCGCAGCTGCGTTTGTTCAGATGCTTCGCCCTGCAGTTGTTTGATGGCGCTCTGGCGGGCGCTGCCGCTCTTTTGTTCGGTGATCGGGCCGGCCAGGTTCAGTACCAGTGCGGTCTTGGGCTGTACGGCCGGCGCGCCGGGCTTGAACACCAGCCAAAGCAAACCTGCCAGCAGGGCCAGGAAAATCAGATTCATCACCGTGCGGCGGCTGGCGCCCACCAGCCACCACAGGCGGCCGAGAAAGGACATGCGGCGACGTTCTTCAGTCATGGAGCGGGGCTTTCCTGTTGTTCGTTCGATGTGCTGAGCATAGGGAAAGCCGGGTCACCCCGCGCGCGGCATGCGACGAATTGCAGCAGCTGCAAGGCCAATGACAACGCGCCTTGAGATACTTCGCGCCGAATGCAAGACATCCTCGCCGTCACCGTTCCTTTCTTCGCCCTGGTCCTGGCCGGCTATCTGGCTGCCAGGCGCCATGTTCTCCCTGAAAGCGCCATTCCCGGGCTGAACGCTTTCGTCCTGTACTTCGCCCTGCCTTGCCTGTTGTTCCGCTTCGGCATGAACACGCCTGTGTTCGACCTGCTCAACCCGGCCATGTTGCTGGTGTACCTGGCAGCGGCCTTGCTCATCGTGTTCTTCACCATCGCCGTGACCTTGAGCGAACGCGTGCAGTTGAAAGACGCGTCGTTCGGCGCGCTGGTGGCAGCCTTTCCCAATACCGGCTTCATGGGCGTGCCTTTGCTGGTGGCCTTGCTCGGCCCGGCGGCGGCGGGGCCGGTGATCTGCACCATCCTGGCCGATCTTTTCGTCACCAGCGGCCTGTGCATCGCCTTGTCGCAATGGCATGGCAACGCCACCCATGGCGCTCGCACGGCGGCACTGCGTGCGGTGCGCGGGGCGCTGTCGAATCCCTTGCCCTGGGCCATTGCCCTGGGCGCTGCGTTTTCCGTAGCCGATGTCAAGTTGTCCGGCCCAGCCGACGTGGTGGTGCGCATGCTGGCCGATGCGGCCAGCCCGGTGGCGTTGTTCACCATTGGTGCCGTGCTGTGGCGTGCCGGGCAACATGCCCACACGCGCACGCCGGTGGCCGAGTACCTGCCCGTGGCGGCCATCAAGCTGTTCGTGCACCCACTGCTGGTGCTGCTGCTGGCGGCAGCTGCGCGCAGCCTGGGCGCGCCGTTGTCGGGTTTTCAGGTGATGGTGCTGACGTTGGCAGCGGCCTTGCCCAGCGCCAGCAATGTGTCTTTGCTGGCTGAACGCTACGGCGCAGACAACGGGCGCGTGGCGCGCATCATCATGAGCAGCACCGTGCTGGCCTTCGTCAGCTTCAGCGGGCTGGCCTGGCTGTTCGGCGTGCGGCCGGCGTGACGCCTGCCAGCGCGCGGGCTGCTTCCTGCACCAGTTCTGGCCCGCGGTAGATGAGCCCGGTATAGATCTGCACCAGGCTGGCGCCGGCAGCGACCTTGGCTTGCGCATCGGTGCCACTCATCACACCGCCTACGCCAACGATGGGGTAGCCACTGCCCAGGGCCGAACGCAACTGCGCGATCACTCGGTTGCTGGCGGCCAGCACGGGTGCGCCGGACAAGCCGCCCGCCTCTGCGGCATGGGGCAGACCTAGCACGGCGTCGCGCGCCAGCGTGGTGTTGGTGGCCACCACGCCGTCGATGCCGTGCCGGCGCAAGGTAGCGGCGATGACGCCTACCTGTGCTTCGTCCAGATCAGGCGCGATCTTCACGAACATGGGCACTGTCTTGCCATGCTGCTGGGCAAGCTGGGTGCGCCGCTGCTGCAGCGCCGACAGCAGCGCGTCCAGCGCCTCGTCGCTTTGCAGCACGCGCAGGTTGGCGGTGTTGGGGCTGCTGATGTTCACCGTCACGTAATCGGCATGCGCGTAGACGCCGCTCAGGCAGGCCAGGTAATCGTCGGCCGCATTTTCAATCGGTGTGGCGGCGTTCTTGCCGATGTTCAGGCCAACGATGCCGCCAGCACGACGAAAGCTGGTGGCACGCTGCACGTTGGTTAAAAAGGCGGCCAGGCCGTCGTTGTTGAACCCCAGACGGTTGATGAGTGCCTGGCGCTGCTGCAGCCTGAACATGCGCGGCTTGGGGTTGCCCGCCTGCGCCAGTGGTGTGACGGTGCCCACTTCGATGAAGCCGAAACCCATCGCGCCCAGGCCGTCTATGCAGCGGCCGTTTTTGTCCAGCCCGGCTGCCAGGCCGATTCTGTTGGGGAACTGCAGGCCCGCCACGGTGACCGGGTCGTGGATGCGCGGCTGCGCCCACAGGCATTGCGCTGGCGTGTTTTGCAGCCTGGCGATGCTGGCCAACGTCAGGTCATGGGCACTTTCAGGGTCCAGGCCGAAGAGGAAGGGGCGGGTGAGGGCGTAGGGGACAAGCGGCATGGGCGCATTGTCGTGTCGGTTGGGGGTGCAACGCTGCGGATAATGCCGGGGGATGACACAAGATCAATTGAAAGCCCTGGTGGCGCAGCAAGCTCTGCAGTACCTGGTGCCGGGTGAATGGGTGGGCGTTGGAACGGGCTCCACTGTCAACCACTTCATCGACGCGCTGGCAGGTGTGAAAGCGCGCGTGGCCGGAGCGGTGAGCAGTTCGGTGGCCAGCACGCAGCGTTTGCGCGCACACGGCATCGAAGTGCGTGAAGCCAGCGAGGTGGGCAGCCTGCCCGTCTACATCGACGGCGCTGACGAGATCGACGGCCACGGTTTCATGATCAAGGGCGGCGGCGCGGCGCTGACGCGCGAAAAAATCGTCGCCGACCTGGCTGCACGTTTCATCTGCATCGCCGACGCTTCCAAGCGCGTGGCCAAGCTGGGGGCCTTTCCGCTGCCGGTGGAAGTGATCGCCCTGGCAGTGCCGCAGTTGCAGCGGCGCTTTGCAGCCGCGGGTGGGCGGGCCGTGTTGCGGGCCGTGTTGCAGGCAGACGTGCTCACCGACAACGGCCACCCGATCCTGGACGTGCACGGTCTGCAGATCAACGACCCGCTGGCCCTGGAAGCGGAAGTCAACCAGTGGCCGGGCGTCGTCACCGTGGGCCTGTTCGCCCGCCATCGCGCCAGCCTGTGCCTGCTGGGCACGGCGCAAGGTGTGCAGACCATCGTCTACTGAATGCGGCTGTTGACTTGTGTTCTAGTACAGGTTTCGTTGTAGCCAAGGAAAACGGTGGCAAAGCCAAATTATTCGTTCGAAAAACGCCAGCGCGAGCTGGCCAAGAAGAAGAAGAAAGAAGAGAAGGAAAAGGAAAAATCCGCGCGCAAGACCGGACCTGACGAGCCTGGCGGCGAGGGCGATGCCGGAGACGATGGCGAAGCCGCAACTGAAGCCGCAAGCGAAGCCGCAAGCGAAGCGTCTACCCAGGTGCCTCCGGGTCAGCCCCCTGCGGCCTAGCCCGCTGAACTTTCAGGCGCTGGACGGCGGCTCACTCGTCGCGCGAAGCCCACGTAGCCAGAACCGCGCCGGGTCCAGCGCGTCCAGCAAATCGCCTTCCAGCGGCACCGGGTCACCCGCTATCAAGCTGGCCAGCACTTCGCCGGCCAGTGGGCCCCAGGTAAAACCCCGGCCTGCCAGCGCCCCCAGCACGAAAAGCCCCGGCACGCGCGCAATGTGTGCCCGCCGGGGGCTTTCTGCAGTGCTTTCAAGAGGCCACGCCATGGCGGCACCCACGACGGGCAGACCGTCAGGTGCGCGTTCGCGCCAGCCGACCCGGCCGTGAACTTCAGTACCCGCCTGCGGCACGATGCCCGTTTGCGCCTGCAGACGCTGCAGGTTGAAGGCGTGGTCGCTTTCGCGCACGGCCCAGTCGGTGTCGCCGACCTGGCTGGTCGCGCCGCACAGCAGGCTGCCAGCGCCCAGGCTCACCGCATAGCCGCCGCCGGCCACGGGCCATGGCAGAGGGTCGCCGGCGGGCTGCAGGGTCGTGACCTGGCCGCGGCTGCGCGCAGGGGGCCAGTTGATCGCCCCAGCGCTGTTCAGCAGGGCTGAAGCATCTGGTGTGTCGGAAACAGCCGAGCCGCCGGTGTCGGCCAGCGCCAACACGACCACATCGGCATGCGCCAGGCTGCGACCTGCAGCGTCCAGCACATGCCATGTCTCGCCTGCCCGGCACAGGCTGGCTGCTGTTGACTGACCCTGAAACTGCACGCCCTGGGTGTCCAGCAGCGCCCGCACGGCGGCTGCGGCGTCTACCCAGCCGCCGCCTGGGAAGAACCAGGCGCTGTCGGTGAAGGCTGGGCGCAGCCCGCTGCCGCGCTTGTTCAGCGTTTCGCCTCCCCAATGCTCCACCCAAGCGGCGGGCAGCGCGGTGTGGTGCGCTGCCGTGCCCGCTCGCACCAGCCCTTGCGCGGTACCGGGCACGCCGCGCGCCATCAGCGCTGAGAACACGCGCTGCGCATGCAGCGCGCCTGCGCGGGTGAAGCGCGCATGCGGGCCATCGCCAGCGTGCACCGTGCCGTGAAACAGCGCTGCGGGGTTGCCTGAAGCGCCAGCAGCTGGCTGCCCACTGGCGTCCAGCACGGTACATTGCCAACCCTTGCGCGCCAGGGCTGCAGCGGCACACGCCCCGGCGATGCCCGCGCCTATGACGATGGCCTTTCCTTTCGCAGGCGCTGTCACCACAGCCTGCAGTTGCCGACGTTGACGCGGATGCGGTCTGTAGCGCCATTCATCAGCTTGCGCGTCGGCGACGAAGCCAGACCGGCGCAGCGCTTCGGTTTGCGCCGCACTGGCATGGGCCAACACCAAACACGCTTCAGGTGCTGACAGCCGTGCGCAAGCCGCCGGATACGGCATGTCGCGGCCGTCGATCCACAGCAAGTCGGATTGCAGCTGTCGCGGCAGCCGCCAGGGCGGGGCGTGGCCTTGCGAGAGCAGCAAACGCAGTTGTCCAGACTCGAAATCCAGCAGGTGGAAGTTGCGCGTAGGTGCTGGCCAGGGCGGCGGCAGGGCGTTTTGTGCCGCGCTGAAAACACACAGCTTCGCGGGGCGCAGCGGGTCTTCGCGCCACAGCGCCCGCAGCGCCTCGAAGTCCTGACCGTCGCCGAAGCGGCTCATCAGCAGCGTGAACTGCGCGCGGCCTTGCCAGGCCTGGCGCAGCCTGGTCAGCCGCTGGGCCAAGTCAGGCACTGGCGCAGGCCTGCAGCCAGTCCAGCAGGGGTTGGCGCACGGAACCCAGGCTGCGGTAGTCCAGCACGGCTGGGGTCATTGAAGCCACGGTGGCGTGCAGCTGCGCGGCCTGCGTTGCCGTGAACGTCTGCATGGCGGTCTGCAAGGGTTGAACCTGCACGCCGATGGTGAACACGGCCTGGCGCAGTTCAGGCAGCGGGATGAAGGTTTGCCGTTCAGTGCGCCACCAGGCTTGCGCGGGGTCGAATCGGCCATGCCAGCGGCCCGGATCGACGAAATCGGGCAGGGCGCACAGCCGCGGGTGGGCGCTGATGTTCCAGACGAAACGTTCCCAGCGTTGCGTGCCGGTAACCAGGCGTATCAGCGCATCTGCAGCCTGCATCAGCAAGGCGTTGTCGGCGACCGGGGCGTGGGCCTGCGTGAAAGGCAGACCGCATTTTTCGCGTGGCGACCAGTGCGATGGCAGCGCCACAGCCAGCCAGGGCAGGGTGGCAGGTGTGTCGGCTTGTGGTGCGTCGATGACGGCGAAGTCTTCCTCAAACGCCAGACTCAGCAGCCCGGCCAGTCGCCATTCGGGCGCCAAATGCCGCAGGCAGCGGCTGACTTCGTCGCCCAGGCCGAAGCTGCCGCTGGCCAGGCGCTGCACCGTGTCGCCCTGCACCCGAACGCCCAGGGACTGCGCGGCATCGCCGTCCCAACTGATGTGCGCTGGATGCTCGCCTGCCGCGTGCCTAGCCAGGGCGTGCAGCGCAGGTTGCGCGTCAAAGCCGCGCACCGATTGCAGCGCGTCATCGGCAAACGCCGTCAGCACGGCCAGCTTCTCGCGCTGGTGGCGTGAACCTGCCGCTGCAGGGGTGAGCTGCTGCGCGCCTTCGGGCAGGCGACGCAGCCCGGGCTGCATGCGAAACGGTGCCTGAACGGCGGCGTCGAAGTCAAAGCTCATGATTCAATGATGCCGTTGAAATGAAAAAAGCACCCCGCAGGGTGCCTGGTCGAGCAATGAAAGCGCGCGAATCAGACGCGCTTCTTGTATTCGTGCGTGCGCGTGTCGATTTCAATCTTGTCGCCGTTCTCCACGAAGATCGGCACGTTGATGACGAAGCCGGTGCCCACGATCTTGGCTGGCTTCATCACCTTGCCAGAAGTGTCGCCCTTCACGGCGGGGTCGGTTTCGATCTGGCGTGCCACCGTGGTGGGCAGTTCCACACTGATGGCCTTGCCGTCGTAGAACACCACTTCCACCGTCATGCCGTCTTCGAGATAGCTGATGGCGTCGCCCATGTTCTCGGCTTCGATGTCGAACTGGTTGTATTCCTCGTCCATGAAGATGTACATGGGGTCGGCGAAGTAGGAGAAGGTGCAATCCTTCTTGTCCAGAATGATCTGGTCCATCTTCTCATCTGCTTTGAACACAGTCTCGGCGCCGAAGCCTGACAACAGGCTCTTCATCTTCAGGCGGACCGTGGCGGCACCGCGGCCACCGCGGCTGTATTCCGTCTTCAGCACGACCATCGGGTCTTTGCCCTGCATGATGACGTTGCCGGCGCGAATTTCTTGTGCGAGTTTCATGGCGAGATTTCCTGGGCCAGCTGATCCGGCCTTGCTTTGAACGTGTGTGGTTTTCGCGCAGCGCGCAAAGCCTGCAAGTTTAGCAGGGCGGACCTGCTGCAAAGTCCAGCAGTTGCGACGCCAGGTCGGATTGCGCGGCCAGGGTGGCGCGCCATCCTTCACAGGCTTCGCGCCAGGCGCCAGGGGCTGGCCAGGGGGGTAGTTCACAGGCGCCCGACAAACCATTCCAGGCCCAGATGAACGCCCGCGCATCCATCGGCCAGCCGGCTGGGCTCGGCAAGGTCACCAAGCCCAGCAAGGCCTGCAATTTCACCGCGTGCGCGCCGTCGCTTTGCGGGTAGATGTGCCACACCAACGGCACGCCTGCCCACAGTGCGCGCACCAACGAATCTTCGCCGCGCACAAAATTCAGGTCGCAGGACCAGAGCAGCCGGTCGTAGTCGGCCTGAGTGAGCCAGGGCAGTGCCTGCACGCGCACGCCCGCAGGCAGGGGCCCTGCTTCATTCAGCAAGCGCTGCGCATGGCCGGGCGTGGCCAGCAGCAGGCAGGGCCGGCCGGCCAGACGCCGCAGCAAGGCCGCCATCGGCGCACTGGCATAGCAAAACAGGCTGATCACCGTTTCCCCTGGCTGGCGCGCCCAACCGCGCGCCGCCAGCCAGGCGCAGCCGTCATGCAGCGTGCGTTCAGCCAGCAAATCTGGTTCGCGCAGCAGCCCGCCCGTTTGCGCCGTGAAGCCCGGGTAGAAAAACCACTTCACCAAGCCGCCAGGCTGTGGCGAAGGCAGCCGATGCGAACGCTCGACATAGCTTTCAGCGCTCAGGTATTCCAGGTTCAGCCACAGCGGCGGTTGCGCTCTTTTCGACATCTGGGCCACCACGGCCGGTGGTGGGTCACAGCCAAAGGCTTCGATGACGACAGCGCCGGCGATGGGCATCGGTTCTGCCTCACTTGGCCAGGCATGCACCGTCACACCCGCGTGGCCAGCCGGCGCCATCCAGGCCAGCGCGCTGCTGTCGTCCACAAACAGCCGCAGCCGCAAATTACGGCGGGCCAGTGCGCAGGCCAGGCGCCAGCACACGCCCAGGTCGCCATGGTTGTCGATGACGCGACACCAGATGTCCCAAGTGGCGCCTGGGCTGACACGGTCTTGAAGCGCGGGCAGCATCGCGGCATTATCGAAGCCGGCAGAATCCTCCCCCGATGACTGAAGAACCTGCCGTCCCTGGTCCTGCCCCTGCTCTTGCCCCCGACCGCATCCGCCTGCTGGCCGAGGTGGCGGCGCTGCCGGCAATGCCTGGCGTCTACCGCTGGATCGACGCGCAAGGCGGCGTGCTTTACGTCGGCAAGGCACGCAATCTGAAGAAACGGGTCAGCAGCTATCTGCAGAAAGAACACGGCGGCACGCGCATCGGCCACATGGTGGGCCGCATCGCGCGGCTGGAAACGACGGTGGTGCGCACCGAGGCAGAAGCCCTGCTGCTTGAGAACAACCTCATCAAGACGCTGCACCCGAAATTCAACATCCTTTTCCGCGATGACAAGAGCTATCCGTATTTGAAAATCACGGGCACGCCGCTCACCGATGAGGTGGCCGCCACGGCAGCACAGCGCTTCGCCCGCGTGGCCTACTTTCGCGGCGCGGTGGACCGCAGGCACCGCTACTTCGGTCCCTACCCCAACGCCTGGGCGGTGAAGCAGACGATTCAGCTGGTGCAAAAAGTCTTTCGGCTGCGCACCTGCGAAGACACGGTGTTCAACCACCGCTCGCGGCCTTGTCTGCTGTATCAGATTCAGCGCTGCTCAGGGCCTTGCGTTGGCTTCGTGGAGGCCGGCGAATATGCGCGCGATGTGCGCGATGCAGAACGCTTCCTTCTGGGCGACGCGCAGGCCGTGATCGAAGACCTGCAGGCGCAGATGATGGCGTTTTCCGAAGCGCTGGAATTCGAGTCTGCAGCCAAGATGCGCGACCGCATCGGCTCGCTCTCCAAAGTGCTGCACCAGCAGTCGGTGGAAGCCAGCAGCCTGTCCGCATCCGACCGCGATGTGGACGTGCTGGCGGTCAAGGTGGCCGGCGGCCGCGCCTGTGTCAACCTGGCCATGGTGCGCGGCAGCCGGCATCTGGGCGACCGGGCCTACTTTCCGGCCCATGTGGACGACGGCGCCGCGCTGAGCGAAGAAGCCTTCAACGAGCGTGCTGAAGACGACATCAGCGGGCCTGAGGCCGAACATTCCACCGAAGTGGCCGTGCTCGAGGCCTTCATTGCCCAGCACTACATCGGCCAACCCGTGCCCCCGCAGCTGGCCACCAGCCACCGCGTCAGCCCGGAATTGCTGGACGCGCTGGGCGAAGCGGCCGGTGTGAAGGTGCGCGCCACGCACCAGCCGCGCGAACAAAAGCGCGTGTGGCTGGAAATGGCGGCCAAGGGTGCTGAACTTTCGCTGGCGCGGCTGTTGGCCGAGGAAGGCTCGCAGCAGCAGCGCACACGCGCCTTGGTCGAAGCGCTCGGCCTGGACATCGAAGATCCGGCGCAGTTGCGCGTCGAATGCTTCGACGTCAGCCACACCGCGGGCGAATCCACGCAGGCTTCCTGCGTCGTTTACGAAAGCCATGCAATGCAAAGCGCGCAGTACCGCCGCTTCAACATCGAAGGCATCACCGGCGGCGACGACTACGCCGCCATGCGCCAGGTGCTGACACGGCGCTACGCCAGGCTGGCCGAAGCGGTGGCCCAGGGGCAGAAAGATGAACGCGAAGAGCAGCCGGAACAGCCCCAAGCCAAGCCTGAGTCGAAAATCAAGCGCGGGCTGGCGCGCTTGCCCGACCTGGTGCTGGTGGACGGCGGGCGCGGCCAGGTGAGCATGGCGCGCGAAGTGTTCGAGGAACTGGGGCTGGACGTCTCCCTCATCATCGGTGTCGAAAAAGGCGAAGGCCGCAAGGTGGGGCTGGAAGAGCTGGTGTTTGCCGACGGCCGCGCCAAGGTCTACCTGGGGCATGACTCGGCCGCGCTGATGCTGGTGGCGCATATCCGCGACGAAGCGCACCGCTTCGCCATCACCGGCATGCGCGCCAAGCGCGCCAGCGTGCGCACGGGCGGCAGCCGCTTGGAAGACATTCCCGGCGTGGGCCCGCGCAAGCGCGCCCGCTTGCTGCAGCGCTTCGGCGGCGTGCGCGGCGTGGCCAGCGCCGGGGTCGACGACCTGGCCACCGTGGAAGGCATATCGAAAGAACTGGCAGAGGAAATCTACCGTGCGCTTCATTAGGACAGCCCGTGTTTTCGGCTTGATGCTTGGCCTTCTGACAGCAGCGTGCAGTACATCGCGGCCACCGGCCTCACCGGGGTCCGTCGCGGGGCCTGTATCCACCCACCCGGCCGCGCCGCCCATGGTGTCCCAGCCCATGCCCATGCCTTTCGTGCGGCTGCCCGACGCAGGCAAGCCGCGCAGCCAGGCCGAACTGGCGCACCATTTCGCCCAACGTGTGGTGCAAGCCAACCCGCCAGAGGCCAGCTACCTCACACCCGCGCCCAACCGGCTGTATGCCATCCCCGTGCTGGAAGTGGAATTGAACGCCGACGGCAGCGTGCGCAAGATCACCGTGTTGCGCCGTCCCAGTACGGGCGATGAAACCACGCGGCGGGCTATTGCCGCGGTGCACCGCGCGGCGCCTTTCGGCCCCGTGGGCCACTTGCCCAGGCCCTGGAAAGTGATCGAAGCCTTTCTTTTCGACGACAGCCTGCGCTTCAAGCCGCGCCAGCTCGACTTGCAATGAGGCTGCGCCGCACCGGACTTGACCGATGGTGGCCCTGCGCTGCCATCACAATCCATCGATGTTCCTGACCATCCCCACGCTGCTGACCTGGGCGCGCATTGCCGCGATTCCGCTCATCGTGGGGGTGTTCTACCTGCCGATTTCCGCCGCCCACCAGAACCAGATCGCCACAGCCTTGTTCGTGCTGTTCGCGCTTACAGACTGGCTGGACGGCTGGCTGGCGCGCAAGCTCAACCAGACCTCGGCCTTTGGCGCCTTCCTCGACCCGGTGGCCGACAAATTCCTCATCTGCGCCAGCCTGCTGGTGCTGCTCGACCAGGGCCGTGTGGATGTGATCATTGCGTTGGTCATCATCGGCCGCGAGATCGCCATCTCTGCGCTGCGTGAATGGATGGCTCAGATCGGTGCTGCACGCAGCGTGGCCGTGCATGTGCTGGGCAAGCTGAAGACGGTTTCGCAGATGGTGGCGATCCCCTTCCTGCTTTTCGACGGCCAGTTGTTCGGCTGGGTGCAAACGCGCCCCTGGGGTACGGCGTTGATGTGGTTGGCCGCCGTGTTGACCATCTGGTCGATGGCGTACTACCTGCGCAAAGCGATCCCGGAAATTCGCGCCAAAGCCAGGTGAAGCCACTGCTCGGGGGCAGGCCCGCACATGCGGTGAAGCTGTGTTGAGCCTGCGGCAAGATGCGCTGGTGCGCGCCATGCCGGTGGTTTTCGTGCTCATCTGGAGCACCGGCTTCGTCGTGGCGCGCTTCGGTATGCCGCATGCGCCGCCCTTCACTTTCCTGTGCTGGCGCTATGCCTTGTCGATCGTGGCCTTCATGGTCTGGGTGCGCTGGTCGGGTGCGGCCTGGCCGTCCCATCGCCAGCAATGGCTGCATCTGGCGGTCATCGGTGTGTTGATGCATGCCGGTTACCTGGGCGGCGTATGGGTGGCGGTGCGCGCGGGCATTGGCGCTGGCACCGTGTCACTGATCGTCGGTCTGCAGCCGGTACTGACTGCCGTGTGGGTGGCGGCCAGTGGTCAGGGTCAGCGCATCAGCACCCGCCAATGGGCCGGCCTGGCGCTGGGCTTGGTCGGACTGCTCCTGGTCGTGGGGCGCAAGCTCGGTCTGGGCGAAATCACGGCCTTCAACTTTGCCTGCGCCCTGCTGGCCCTGCTGGCCATTACCGTGGGTACGCTGTACCAGAAACGGTTTGTAGCGCCTTGCGATGTGCGCACGGCGGGTGTGGTGCAGCTGTCTGCAGCCTTCCTGGTGTCGTTGCCGCTGGCCTGGCTGGAAACGGGTGCCGTGGACCTGCACCCGCAACTGCTGGGTGCCATGGCCTGGTCGGTTTTCGTGCTCACCCTGGGCGGCAGCTCCCTGCTGTATTTGCTGGTGCAGCGCGGGGCGGCCACGCGCGTGAGCAGCCTCATGTACCTGGTGCCGCCCTGCACCGCCGTGCTGGCCTGGTGGCTGTTCGATGAACAGCTCACGGCAGACGTTCTGGCCGGCCTGGCATTGACGGCGGTGGGGGTCTGGCTGGTGGTTCGAGCGCGCACGCCTGCGGCTGCATAGAAGCGCGCAGCCCACCTGTCAACCGTGAAAGCTCCCTCATGCACAAGGCGGGTGGCCGTGGTTTACAGGTGCCGCAGACGCGATGCTTGGCTCTAGAATCGCCCCTCTGCGACGCACTGCAAAGTCCGCCCAAATTGCGCGAACCGACGATCCGACGAGGGGAAACACGTGAACAAGAGTGAACTGATCGAAGTCATTGCCCACCAGGCCGATATCTCCAAGGCTGCGGCCACCCGGTCACTCGAAGCCGTGATCGGCGCGGTCAAGACTACGCTCAAGAAGGGTGACAGTGTCACCATCACCGGCTTTGGAACATTTGCCGTAAACAAGCGCAAGGCGCGCACCGGTCGCAACCCGCGCACTGGCGCAGCCATCAAGATCAAGGCATCGAAGGTGCCGAAGTTTCGGCCTGGCAAGGGCCTGAAAGACGCGCTCAACGGCGTGAAGTAACTTGTTTGTTGGCCCATGGGCCCACCGCTGCAGATGAGCCAAGTCGCAGCGGTCTTTTCATCCGGGTGCTTAGCTCAGTTGGTAGAGCGGCGCCCTTACAAGGCGTAGGTCGGCGGTTCGAGCCCGTCAGCACCCACCACACCCCCGGATAAACTGCCAGCGTTGCGAGCCTTGCCGGGCTTCGTCACTCTCTGTGCTGCATGGCGCTTTCGCGCCTGTTTCCAAATTGGCACTTTAAGGGCCCGACCCGATGTTTGAATTCATCCGAACGCACATCCGGCTGACGCTGGGTTTCATTCTGCTGCTGATCATTCCCTCATTCATCTTCTTCGGCATCGAGGGATATACCGGCTTGGGTGACGGCAGCAATGCCACGGTGGCCAAGGTGGATGGGCAGAAGATCACGCGCGGCGAATGGGACCAGGCCCACCTTCGCAATGTCGAACGGTTGCGCCAGCAGACGCCCGACATGGACACGAAATTGCTCGATACGCCGCAAGCACGCCGCGAATCGCTGGACGTGCTTATCCGCCAGCGTCTGCTGATGGCTGCAGCACGCGACCAGCACCTGGCCCCCACCGATGGGCGGCTCCAGCGTCTGTTCGTGTCAGACCCGCAGTTCTCGGGCTTGCGCAATCCGGACGGCAGTGTCAACCGCGAACTGCTGTCGACGCAGGGCATGAGTTCGGAAGTTTTCGCCGCCAGGCTGCGCCAGGACCTGGCCATGCAGCAAGTGGAATCCGGCTTCACCAGCACCGTGATTGCGCCTGCCGTGAGCGTTGATGCAGCAGTAGATGCACTGCTGCAGCGGCGCGAGGTGCGTTTTCAGCGCTTCGATCCGAGTGAGCTGCGCGCTGGCATCAACCCCAGCGAAGCAGATATCGAGGCTTATTACAAAGGCAACCAGGCCTCGTTCACCTCGGCTGAACAGGCCAGCATTGAATATGTGGTGCTCGATCTAGAAGCACTCACCACAGGTATATCGGTTCCTGAAGAAGACCTGCTGCGCTACTACGACGAAAACAAGAGCCGCTACACGGAGGCAGAAGAGCGCCGCGCCAGTCACATCCTGATCAAGGCCGACAGCACTATGGGCGCTGCCGACAAGGCCAAGGCCAAGCAGCGCGCCGAAGCGCTGCTTGAGGAAGTTCGTAAAGCCCCGGCCAGCTTTGCCGACGTAGCGCGCAAGAATTCCGAAGATACGGGTTCTGCCGCCAGCGGTGGCGACCTGGATTTCTTCGGCCGCGGTGCCATGGTCAAGCCGTTTGAAGACGCCGCCTTTTCGATGAAGGCAGGCGAGATCAGCAACCTCATCGAGACCGACTTCGGCTTTCACATCATCAAGCTCGACGCTACCCGCGGTGGCGACTCGCAGGCATTTGCACAAGTGCGAGCAGAGATCGAAGCCGAAGTGCGAAAGACGCTGGCACAGAAGCGCTATGCCGAGGCAGCTGAGCAATTCACCAACACCGCTTACGAACAGTCAGACAGCCTGCAACCTGTTGTGGACCGATTGAAGCTCGTCAAGCAAACGGCGATGGTGCAGCGCCAGCCTGCGCCTGGCGCCACGGGCCCGCTGGCTTCACCCAAACTGCTGGCTGCCGTCTTCAGCAACGACGCCATCCAGAACAAGCGCAACACCGATGCCGTTGAAACCGCTGCCAATCAAATGGTGTCGGCGCGCATCGTCGCGCACTCGCCTGCACGTGTTTTGCCTTTGACCGAAGTGATGGCTGCGGTGCGCCAGCGGGTCGTTGACCAGCAGGCTTCGGCTTTGGCGCGAAAGAAGGGTGAAGCGCGTCTGGCCGAGTTGCAGCAGACGCCAGAAGCTGCAGAGACCATGGGTTCCCCGGCCATCGTCTCGCGTGATCAGGCGCAGGGTGTGCCCCGGGCGCTGGTAGACGCGGTGCTGTCTGCTGACCCTGGCAAGCTGCCCACGCTGAAGGGTGTGGACCTGGGCTCGCAGGGCTATGTAGTGCTGCGCGTGAACAAGCTGTTGCCGCGCGAGAAGCGGGCTGACGAAGAGCAGGCCTGGGCGACCCAGTACGCACAAATCTGGGGCGCTGCCGAAGCGCGTGCCTACGAGCAGGCTTTGAAGAAGCGCTACAAGCTGAAGATTGACGAGGCGCAGATTGCCGCCAGTATTGCCAAGCCCAGCGCTGCACCCTGAGTACATGCGCCTATAATTCGCAATTCGGCGGTGGCTGTAGCTCAGTTGGTAGAGTCCCAGATTGTGATTCTGGTTGTCGTGGGTTCGAGCCCCATCAGCCACCCCAGTACCTGAAACCCAGTGTTTATGCGGCTTCCCAGCCGGTGTAGGTGCACGGTGTAGGTGCACAACGAGAGGCCCTTGAGGGGCCTTTTTTGTGGCCGCTTGGTGAACGCTAGTGCATGGCTTCCTGTGCGGCATTCCTCCCCAGGGGACCCCCTCGCAGGCCCCCGGCACTGAAGCAAACGGCACAAATTTCTGAGGGGTCATCTGATGATCCCCAGGGGTGACCATTCCCCCGTGGCCCCCCCTCGATTCACATAGCAGGGCATGGCCCCCTGCCGCGCCATTCCATGCACTGCGATGCGCGGCACTGCCCCTTGCTGCGGGCCCTGGTTCCCTGATGCGGGATGCGTGCTGATGCGGCATGAGTATTTTCAATCACGCTCCCTGCTGCCCTGCTGCACAGTCAACACTGCCGCACCTTCGCGGCGTCTTGATGAGCAACCCAGCATGAGCACGACCGCCAACGCCAGCACCACCAGCGCCACCAGCGCCAGCAAGCACGCAGCCCTAGACCTGTTCGTTTCCCGTGGTCTCTACGGGCCCCGCACCTGGACACACTTCGATGCCTACCGCATGGCCCCGGGGTGGTTCTGGGTGGAGGTGGGGTCTGTCACTGTGGAGGTGACCTGCATGCACTCGCCCCGCGTGGTCTTTTCATGGGCCCTTGGGGTGGCCGCATGCGTGCCCCTGGTTTGGCTGCTGGCCGTGGGCCTAGTGGGCTAAGCCTGGATCGGTGCTGACCGTAGAGGGGCCCGGCGTGGCCCTTCTCTTGTCCGCATCGTCCCTGTGCAGGGAGGTAGGGCCAGGCAGGGCCAGCATGGGACGGATGCAGGCGTGAACGCAGGCGGCTGTGAGCCTCTGTGTGGGGTTGGTGCCACTGGCTAAGGGGTCTATGGCTTGATGGGCCCTACGGCGCCCTGGTGGGGCGGATAGGGGCCTTGCTGGGACTGGTGGGCTATGCGCTGCCCCTCGCTGAGACAAGTGGACACCCGAAGGTGCCCGAAGTGTGGCCCGGTGCTGGCCCTGGTGTCTGGTGGGTGTCGGAATACGGTCGATTTCCAACAGTGCCCGGCTGAGCCTCCAGGGGATGTTGGAAAAGTAGCCTTGACAGATTCCAACGGGTAGGAGAAACTGACAGCGTTTTCCAACACCCCCGGAGTCAGCCCCATGGCCATCAAGCAAGCCCCCGCCGCCGCCCCTACCTTGTTCGGATATGGCCGCGTGTCAACGACAGAGCAGACCACAGAGAACCAGCTTCACGAGTTGCGGGGTGCGGGCTTCAACATCCCGGCGCGGCATTGGTTTGCGGACAAGGGCGTGTCTGGTGGAGTGCCAGCAATGCAGCGCCCCGAGTTCAGCAAGCTGCTGGGCAAGCTGCGCCAGGGTGACACCCTCATCGTGTCGAAGCTTGACCGGCTGGGGCGTGACATGGTGGATGTGGTGTCGATGCTGCGGCGCCTAGCCGATGAGGGTGTGCGCGTGAAGGTGCTGGCCCTGGGGGATGCTGACCTGACCTCATCGGCCGGTAAGGTCATCGTGGGCGTGTTGGCTGCTGTGGCCGAGATGGAGCGTGATCTTCTGATCGAACGCACCCAGGCGGGGCTTGCCAGGGCAAAGGCTGAGGGCAAGACGTTGGGGCGCAAGCCCAAGACCGACGAAGCACAGCGGGCAGTGATCCGGGAGCGGTTGGGGCAGGGGGTCACGGTGTCAGAGCTGAGCCGAGACTTCAAGGTGAGCCGCGCCACCATCCTCAGCATCCGAGAGACAGCGCAAGCCGCAGTCTGAGAGGCCAACAGGGGCCCGGCTGGGTGCACCCAGGGAGGCAAAAGGGGCCATAGACCCTGCCCCCCGCTGAAGACGGAGCCCAGCACCACGGCGGGACTGCTAGCCGTGTGAGGGGGGCAGGCCGGGAGACATTCCCCGGCAAAAGGGGCCATAGACGCTGCCCCTCGCCCAATACCCCCCAAAGGTTCCCTATAGGGAGCCCCTGACAAGGCCCGGCATTCCAGTGCTGAGCTATCTG
>JBBQXN010000007.1:0-72738 GCA_038209585.1 Burkholderiales bacterium | reverse complement strand
GGACACCAGCGCTGCCGTGCACTGGATGCGGGCCAAAGGCGCCATTCCCTGCGCCTACACCGCACACCTGGGCCAGCCCGACGAAACCGATTACGACGACATTCCGAAGAAGGCCCTGGCTTACGGCGCCGAAAAAGCGCGCCTGGTGGACTGCCGCGCGCAACTGGTGGCCGAGGGCATCGCCGCCATCCAGAGCGGGGCCTTCCACATCAGCACCGGCGGCGCCACCTACTTCAACACCACGCCGCTGGGCCGCGCTGTCACCGGCACGGCCCTGGTGGTGGCGATGAAGGAAGACGACGTCCACATCTGGGGCGACGGCAGCACCTACAAGGGCAACGACATCGAGCGCTTCTACCGCTACGGCCTGCTCGCCAACCCGAATCTGAAGATCTACAAGCCCTGGCTGGACCAGCGTTTCATCGACGAGCTGGGCGGGCGCAAGGAGATGAGCGAATACCTCATCGCTGCCGGCTTTGATTACAAGATGAGCGTGGAAAAGGCCTACAGCACCGACAGCAACATGCTGGGCGCCACGCACGAGGCCAAGGACCTGGAATTTTTGAATCACGGCATGCACATCGTGCAGCCCATCATGGGCGTGGCCTTCTGGCGCGACGACGTGGTGGTGAAGCGCGAAACGGTGAGCGTGCGTTTCGAGGAAGGCCAGCCCGTGGCACTGAACGGCCGAACTTTTGCTAGTGCAGTCGAGCTGTTCACCGAAGCCAATGCCATCGGCGGCCGGCACGGCCTGGGCATGTGCGACCAGATCGAGAACCGCATCATCGAAGCCAAGAGCCGTGGCATCTACGAAGCTCCGGGCATGGCGCTGCTGCACATCGGCTACGAGCGGCTGGTGACTGGCATCCACAACGAAGACACGATCGGGCAGTACCGGGCCAACGGCCGCACGCTGGGCAAGCTGCTCTACCAGGGCCGCTGGTTCGACCCGCAGTGCTTGATGCTGCGCGAAACAGCCCAGCGCTGGGTGGCGCGCGCCATCACCGGCGAAGTGACACTGGAACTGCGCCGTGGCAACGACTACAGCCTGATGAACACTGAAAGCCCGAACCTCACCTATCACCCGGAACGGCTGACGATGGAAAGCGGGCAGGGCGCCTTCACGCCGGCAGACCGAATCGGGCAACTCACGATGCGCAACCTGGACATTGCTGATACGCGCGCCAAGCTGGGCATCTACAGCCAGGTGGGGCTGGTAGGGGCCGATTCGGAAGGCAGCCTGCCGCTGCTGTCAGGCCCGCGCGAATAGAACGAGAACGCCCGGGTACGGCGTCCGCTCAGCTGCGCCAGTCCATCATCATCTTCAGGCACTGCGGGTCGCCGAAAGCGACTTCGTAAGCCTCGCGCGCACGGCCCGGGTTCAGCGTGTGCGTGATCAAGCCGTCCAGCGACAGCTTGCCTTCTTCGACCAGGGCGGTGACGGCCAGCAGGTCGTGCTTCTTCCATTGCGCGGCCACGCGCAGGCTGGCTTCGCGCATGAAGGCAGGGGCGAAGGCGAAGCTGAGGTCCGTCTTGTAAAAGCCGGCCAGCACCACCTCGCCGCCCGGGGCGAGACGGCCGATCAAGCTGTTGAGGATGCTGCCGTCGCCGCTGACGTCATAGATGGCCTGGTAGTTCTTGCGCATGTCTTCGTCGGGGTGGATGCAGTTGTAGCCTTCGGCGCCCTCGCGGCGCACGGGCTGCGTTTCCCACACCGTGGGCGCGGCCCAGCCCAGCGCCAGGCAGATGCGCGCCAGCAGACGGCCCATCACGCCATGGCCGACGATGAGGTCAGGCGCCACCATGGGCTGGCGCGCGCCACCTAACGCAACGGTGTGGTAGCAGGTCGCAGCCAGCGCCAGCAACACCGCTTTGGGCCCCAGTTCTGGCGCCACTTGCACCACGCGTTCAGCCGGCACGATCAACCTGGAGCCGGCGCCACCGAAGATGTTGCGCACACCCTGGAAACTGTAGGAGCCCGGTACGAAGACCTGGCTGCCCAGCGCCAGCGTGGCGGCCGAGCCCGCCCGCACGACGGTACCCACGGTTTCGTAGCCCGGCACCAGCGGATAGCCCAGGCCAGGGAAGGGCGGCATCGTGCCGTCCCACAGCAAACGTTCGGTGCCGGTGCTGATGCCGCTGAACGAGACCTCGACCTCGATGTCGGCGTCCCCAAATGCTTTGAGTTCAAGTGTCTGCACCGACAGGGTTTGCGGAGCGTCGAAGACGATGGCTTGGGCTTTGGCTTGGGGGCTGGACATGGTTCGCAGGTCGTTGTCGATTGGGATGGCGGCAGTCTGAAAGGCGCGCACTTGACACCAGAATACAGGGATGCAGTCATCCCCACCTTCCAACATGCTTCCTACCGTCATCGTCACAGGCGCCTCATCGGGCGTTGGTCTGAATGCCGCGCAGGCCCTGGCCGCGCGCGGCTGGTTCGTCGTCATGGCCTGCCGCGATCTGAAGAAAGCCGCCCAGGCGGCGCAGACGCTGGCCATTGCGGCCGACCATCACGCCTTGCTGGAAATCGACCTGGGTTCCCAAGCCAGCGTGCGCCACTTTGTCGAGGCCTTCCGCGCCCTGGGCCGGCCGCTGAATGCGCTGGTCAACAACGCCGCCGTCTACCTGCCACGCCTGACGGCGCCGGCGCGTTCGCCAGAGGGCTACGAGATCAGCGTGGCCACCAACCACCTGGGCCACTTTTTGTTGAGCCGCCTGTTGCTGCCTGATCTGCAGCGCGCCGGCGGTGCGCAGCCGGGACAGCCTGCGCGGCTGATCACGCTCGGCACGGTGACCGCCAATTCAGAAGAATTCGGCGGCAAGGTGCCCATTCCTGCACCGGCCGACCTGGGCGACCTGCAAGGCCTGGAAGCAGGCTTCAAGGCGCCCGTGGCCATGATCGACGGCAAGCCTTTCAAGCCCGGCAAGGCCTACAAGGACAGCAAGCTGTGCAACATGATCGTCAGCCGCGAACTGCACCGCCGCTACCACGCCGACACCGGCATCGTCTTTTCCACGCTCTACCCTGGCTGCGTGGCCGACACGGCCTTGTTCCGGCACGCGCCAGCCGCGTTCCGTGTCATCTTCCCCTGGTTCCAGAAGAACATCACCAAGGGCTATGTCAGCCAGGCGCTGGCGGGTGATCGCGTGGCGCAGGTGGTGTCTGACGCGGCATTTGCGCAGTCGGGCGTGCACTGGAGCTGGGGCAACCGTCAGCAGGCCGGGCGCCAGGCCTTCGCGCAGCCTTTGTCGGCCAAGGCCAACGACGTAGTGCGGGCCGAACGTCTGTGGGGCTACAGCGAGCAGATGGTCGGGCTCTGACGGCTGGTTAACCCGCCACCAGCCCTTGCAAGGCGCTGGCGGCGCGCAAGCTGCCCACCTCAACGCCGTTCCAGTTGCTCAAGCGCACCTGGCTCAGCGGCTGGATGAAGGCGGCGTCTGCGTGCGACAGCGGCAGCAATGCCTGGATGACTGCAGCCATCACCACCTCGCAAGCGCGTGCCGTGTTGCCGTCGTCCATCTTGATCGCCACGCCCACGCCGAGTTCAGGTAGCGCGGCGCAGTACACGCCCTCGGCGCCGACCTTGCAGAACACGCGCTCGCCGAAATGCGCCATCACGCGGCTGTCGAAACGACCGGTGCCCGCCACCATCTGCGGCGCACGCGCCACGGCTTGGCGCAGCCGCTCAGCGGCCATCGCGTGCCCAGGGCGCAAGCCCACGCCGGTGCCTGCGCGTGCAAAGGCCAGCGCCAGGTGGCGCAGCGGAATGGCGAAGGTGGGAATGCTGCAGCCGTCGGTGCCTACCGGCGTGTTGGCCAGGTCCCAGCCGGTGCTGGCTTGCAGCGCGGCGGTGATTTCGCGCATCACCGGGTGGTCGGGCTGCACATAGCCGCTCAAGAAGGCGCGGCGGTCGCTTCCTTCGCCCTGACTTTCGGCCATCAGGCAACCCAGGCAGACGAAGCCGGCATGTTTGCCGGAGCAGTTGTTGTTCAGCGCCGTGGGCTGGTCCCCGGCCGCGGCCATGGCCTTGATGGCGCCGTCGAAGTAGGGCCAGTGCGCGCCACATTCCAGCGCCTGCACGTCCACGCCAGCCTTGGCCAGCATGCGCGCGGCAGTTTGTGCGTGTTGTTCTTCGCCGCCGTGCGAAGCGCAGGCCAATGCCAGCTCTTCATCGGTCAGCCCGTAGCGCTCCGCCGCGCCGCTTTCCACCAGGGGCAAAGCCTGCAACAGCTTGACGGCCGAGCGCGGGAAGATCGGCCGCTCGATGTCGCCGATGGCATGCACCAGCGCGCCATCGGCATCGAAGATGGCGAGTGCACCACGGTGCAGAGATTCGACTGAGCTGCCGCGCAAGGCTTCGACGAGGATGGGGTTGGGTGTCATGCCTGGGACTGTAGCGGTGGGGCATCTGTTGTGAAATCGATTCATGCCTCTTTCCGCTCTGGCCCTGGTGATGGCTGCAGCCCTGCTGCATGCCTTGTGGAACATCGCCGCCAAGCGCGCTGGCGGCAACCACCATTTCGCCCTGGCATCTGGGCTGATGGTCAGTGTGCTGTGGTTACCGGCGGGTCTGTGGTTTGGCTGGCGGGAAGTGCCGCAATGGACGCTGCTGCAATGGGGCCTGGTGGCAGCCAGCGCAGCCATTCACCTGGTCTACTACCTCTCCCTGCTCTCTGGCTATCGCGCCGCCGACCTGACGGTGGTGTACCCAGTCGCGCGGGGGCTCGGCCCGCTGCTGACAGCGCTGGGGGCAGTCTGCCTGCTGGGTGAAGCGGGTGGCTGGGGCACGGCTGCTGGCGTTTTGGCGGTGTGCGCCGGGGTTTTCTTCATCGCCGGCGGCCCGCAGGTCTGGCGCCGCGTGCGAACCACCCAAGACACACAGGACACGCATGACGCGCGAGCCCGCCATCGCCTGCTGGCCGGCTTGCGCTGGGGTGCGTTGACCGGCGCCTTGATCGCCACCTACACCCTGGTCGACGGCTATGCCATCAAGGTCGCGCTGATGGGCCCGGTGGTGTTCGACTACGCCTGCAACCTGCTGCGCACATCGATGATGCTGCCCCTGCTGTGGCGCGACCCGGCGGGCTTCCGCGCAGCATGGCGCACGCAGTGGCGCTACGCCCTGGTGGTGGCAGCCATCAGCCCGCTGGCCTACATCCTGGTGCTGTATGCGATGCAGCAGGCGCCGCTGTCTCATGTGGCGCCTGCGCGCGAGATGTCGATGCTGTTTGCTGCTGCGCTGGGCGGCCGCCTGCTGGGCGAGGGCGACCGCGGCCTGCGCCTGCTGGGAGCAGCCTGCATCGCGCTGGGGGTAGGGCTGCTGGCGACAATGGGCGCATGACTTCCGCTCCACACCCGGCCCTGCTCGGGGTCGATTTCACTTCGGCGCCTTCGCGCAAAAAGCCCATCACCGTGGCCCGTGGCCAATTGCGCGGCGCCGTGCTGCGTCTGGAGCGCATGGACGCCCTGCCCACGCTGCCGCAGTTCGAAGACCTGCTGGCCACGCCCGGCCCCTGGCTGGCGGCCTTTGATTTCCCATTCGGCCTGCCGCGCGAGTTCGTTGTCTCGCAAGCGCTGGGCGACAGCTCCGGCGCTGTGGTCACCGAACTGTTGCGCCGCTGCGCCACACGCATGGATTTCCGTGCGCTGGTTGACCAGTGGGGCAACGGCCGCCCGGCCGGCCAGCGGCTGATCCACCGCGCCACCGATGGCGCCATGCCCGGCATCAGCAGCACCAGCCCGCTGCAAACGCGCTACGTACCGGTGGGCTTCATGTACTTCGAAGGCTTCTCGCGCTTGCTGCAGGCAGGCGTGCATCTACCCGGTCAGCAGGCGGGCGACGCCACGCGCACTGCGCTGGAAGCCTATCCCGGCTTGCTGGCGCACGAACTGCTGGGCCGGCGTTCGTACAAGAACAGCGCCGAGCCCGACCGCTTGATCGCCCGCAAGGACATGGTCGATGCGCTGGAGCAGGGCCGCACCCGGCTGGCGTTGCGTTTGAAGTTGACCCATGCACAGCGCGAAGCGCTGGTGGACGATGCTTCAGGCGACCGGCTGGACGCCGTGCTATGCCTGATGCAGGCCGGTTGGGCGCTGGGCCAGCCGGGCTACGGCCTGCCGCAAACGATGGACCCGGTGGAGGGCTGGATCACCAGCGCGCCGTGGACCGGTCAGGCCACGGCCTGATTCACCACGGCCCGATTCACCACTGCCCGAAGAACACGCCGGCCCGTTTGTGCTGCGCCGTTCCACCCGCAACCTGTTCGTTCGTCACCGTGGTGCGGTGCTGGCGTGCGGCCAGAAAAGCCATCAGCTGGGCGCGTAGTTCAGCGCGCACGCCCTCGGTGCCAGTATCCTGCCCGACATCCTGGAATTCTTGCGGGTCGGCCTGTAGGTCGTACAGCTGCTCAGCTTCGTCCAGCCAGTACACGTAGCGCCAGCGCGCGGTGCGCAGGCTGAAGGCGCGGCAGCGCTGCACGTCGGTCTTGCCCAGCGTCAGCCTGGCCTGGCGCCAGCTGTAGTCCAGTTCGCTGTAGGCGGCCTGTCGCCAATCGGCCGGTTTTTCGCCATGCAGCCAGGGCAGCAGGCTGCGGCCTTCGACGCGGTGCGTGGGCACGGGCAGGCCCAGTGTTTCCAGCACCGTGGGCAGCAGGTCCACGGCCTCGATGAAAGGCTGCAGCACCTGCCCGCGCGTGGTGTTGGCTGCGGGCCGCGGGTCATGCACGATGAAGGGCAGCTTTTGCACCGTGTCGTGGAACAGTTCTTTCTCGCCCAGCCAATGGTCGCCCTGAAAATCGCCATGGTCGGCGGTAAAGACGATCAAAGTGCTGTCAGCGCGCCCGCGCTTCTCCAGGTGTTCGAACACCCGGCCCAGGTGATGGTCCAGCTGCGTGATCAAGCCCTGGTAGGCCGGCCGCACGGTGCGTATGCAGTCATCGCGCTGGAAACTCTGGCTTTCTTCGTGCTGCTGGTAAGCGGCCACCACGCGGTGGCGGTGCGGGCGCTCATCGGCACTGCGCTGCACCGGCAGGCACTGCTCGGCCGTGTACAGGGCGTGGTACGGCGCGGGCGCCATGTAAGGCCAGTGCGGTTTGACATAGCTCAGGTGCAGCACCCACGGCTGCCCGCCCATGCGGTCGATGAAAGCCAGCGCCTGGTCGGTCATGTAGGCGGTTTCCGAATGCGCTTCAGCCACGCGCGCAGGCAGATGCACGTTGCGCATGTGCCAGCCGCTTTGCACCTGGCCCTGGGCGTCGATGCCGGCAATCACGTGGTCGGTCCAGGGGTCGTCACCGTCGTAGCCGTGCTCGCGCAGGTAAGCGGCGTAGCCCGACTCGGCACCGGGTTGGTGGTGGCCGTCGTAGCGGTCGATCTCGTCGAAGCCCCCGCGTTTCAGCAGCGTCGTCAGTTCACTGGCGCCTTCCATCTGCAGGCGCGCCAGGCCGTGCAGGTCGGGCATCACATGCGTCTTGCCGGCCAGCGCCAATCGCAGCCCTTTGTCGCGCAGCATCTCGCCCAGTGTCACCTCGCCCACCGACAACGGCACACGGTTCCAGGTGGCGCCATGGCTGATGGGGTAGCGGCCGGTGTAGAAGCTCATGCGGCTGGGACCGCACACGCCGCTGTTGGCGAAGGCATTCTCGAAGCGCACACCGCGCGCTGCCAGCGCGTCGAGATTGGGGGTGCGTATGTACGGGTGCCCCGCACACGCCAGATGGTCCCAGCGGAACTGGTCGGCCATGATGAAGAGCACGTTCATCGGCTTGCGGTTTCATTCACCCTTGAAGCCTGACGCGCGTATCACCGGGCCCCAGCGGTCGTAGTCGGCCTTCATCGCTGCGGCCAACACCTCGGGGCCCTGGCCGGTGGGCTCCAGGCCCATCTCCACCAGGCGCCTGTTCACGCCCGGGTCGGCTACGGCTGCCATGGCTGCAGCCGACAAGCGTTTCATTTCGGATGCCGGCACACCCGCTGGTGCGAACAGGCCATACCAGGGCTTGGCCACCAGGTCGAAGCCTTGCTCCTTGAACGTGGGCACATCCGGGAAGCCGGGGTCGCGCTGGTCGCCGGCCACGGCCAGCAAACGCGCCCGGCCGCCTTGCACCAGTGCGCGAATGTCGGCGGCCAAGGTGGACAACGCAGACACCTCACCACCCGCCAGCGCCTGCATGGCCGCGGCTGTGCCTTTGTAGGGCACGTGCGTCAGTTCGATGCCGGCCGTGCGCGCAAACATCACGCCAAAGAAGTGCGGAATGCTGCCCGGCGCGGCCGAGCCGTAAAAGCTGTTTTTCTGCGGGTCGCTCTTCACCCAGGCCACATATTCAGCCAGATTCTTTGCCGGCACGGCGGTGGCCACGCCCAGGCCGAGCTGGAAGTTCGTCAGGTGCGCCACGGGCGCGAAATCGCTGAAAGGGTCGTAGCGCAGCTTGCCGGCAAAGCTGTGCGGAAAGATGCTCATCGTCGCCACCGGCGTCATCAGCAGGGTGTTGCCATCGGCGGCTGCGGCTTTCACCAGTTCGTTGCCGATGCGTCCGCCGGCGCCGGCCTTGTTTTCGACGATGACGGTTTGCTTCAGCGTGGTGGCCATGTGTTCGGCGATCACCCGCGTGAGCGCATCGGACGTAGCCCCCGCTGGGTAACCAACAATGATTTTGAGCGTTCCTGTATGGGCCTGTTGCGCCCAGGACATGCCGGGAGCAAGCGCGGCGCACAGGCTGGGGATGAAGTGGCGGCGGTGCATGGAACTCTCCGATGTGGGCTGCAGGTGCAGCAATCTAAGCGCAGCCGTAGAGTCGGGCGCTGGCATTTTTCTCAGTGATGACCCTGAAGCACCCGCAAGACTGGTTTGAATCCCGCGCCTGGACGCCGCATGCCTTTCAGCAAGAGGTCTGGCAGGCCATGGCTGCCGGCGAAAGCGGCTTGCTGCACGCCACCACCGGCAGTGGCAAGACCTATGCAGTTTGGCTGGGTGCCTTGCTCCGCTCTGCCGCCAATACCACCGGCCTGCAGGTGCTGTGGCTGACGCCGATGCGCGCGCTGGCAGCCGACACCACACGCGCGCTGCAGCTTCCGTTGGCCGACCTGCGCCCCGGCTGGACTGTGGGCATGCGCACAGGCGACACAACGAGCGCCGAGCGCGCCCGCCAGGACCGCCGCTGGCCCACGGCTTTGGTGACCACACCTGAATCGCTGACACTGATGCTCACGCGCGAAAACGCCGCCACGGAGTTGGCCGGCGTGCACACCGTGGTGGTGGACGAATGGCACGAATCCATCGGTAACAAACGCGGTGTGCAGATTCAGTTGGCCATCGCGCGCCTGAAGCGATTCAACTCCAGTCTGGTGGTCTGGGGCTTGAGCGCCACGCTGGGCAATCTGGAAGAAGCCATGCACACCCTGGTGGGCCAGACCAGCGGCCACCTGGTGCGCGGGCGCATCGCCAAAGATCTGGTCATCGACACCTTGCTGCCCGCTGACCCGGGCCGCTTCAGCTGGGGCGGGCACCTGGGCGCGCAGATGCAGCAACCCGTGGTCGACGAGATCGCCGGCAGCAGCACCACCCTGGTCTTTACCAACACGCGCAGCCAGGCCGAGATTTGGTATCAGCTGCTGCTGGCAGCGCGGCCCGACTGGGCGGGCCTGGTGGCGCTGCACCACGGCAGCATCGAGAAAAGCACGCGTGAATGGGTCGAGTCTGGGTTGAAGGAAGGCCGCCTGAAGGCCGTGGTGGCCACTTCATCGCTGGACCTGGGCGTGGACTTTTTGCCTGTGGAGCGCGTGCTGCAGATCGGCAGCGCCAAGGGCGTCGCGCGCTTGCTTCAGCGCGCCGGGCGCAGCGGGCACGCGCCCGGCCGCTCCAGCCGCGTCACCCTGGTGCCCACCAATACGCTGGAACTGGTGGAGGCCGCCGCTGCGCGCCGCGCGGCGCTGGCGGGCTTGGTAGAGCCGCGCATGGCGCCGGCCAAACCGTTGGATGTGCTGGTCCAGCACCTGGTGACCGTAGCCCTGGGCGGCGGCTTCACGGTGGACGCGATGTTCGATGAAGTGCGCAGCGCGCCTTCCTACCAGCAGCTCAGTCGCGAGGAATTCGATTGGGCGCTGGCTTTCGTCGAACGCGGTGGAGAAAGCTTGAACGCCTACCCGGAATACCACCGCGTGCAACAGGTAGACGGCGTCTACCGCGTGCCCGACCGCGGCATTGCGCGCCGTCACCGAATGAGTGTGGGCACCATCGTCAGTGACGCGACCATGCAGGTGAAGTGGTACAGCCAGGCGGGCAGCGGCGGCGGTTCGCTGGGCAGCATCGAAGAAGGCTTCATCAGCCGCTTGAAACCCGGTGACTGCTTCGTCTTCGCCGGCCGCTTGCTGGAACTGGTGCGAACGCGCGACATGGTGGCTTATGTGAAACGCGCCACCAAGGCCAAAGGCGTGGTGCCCAGCTGGGCCGGCAGCAAGATGCCGCTGTCCAGCGAGATGGCCGATTCAGTGCAGGTGCTGCTGGACGAAGCCGCCCGCGGCCGTTTCGACAGCCCCGAGATGCGAGCCGCCCAGCCCATGCTGGCCACGCAGGCGCGTTTGTCGCAGTTGCCGCAGCAGGGCAGACTGCTGGTGGAACGTTTCGCCTCGCGCGAAGGCCATCACTTGTTCATCTACCCGTTTGCCGGGCGCAATGTGCACATTGGTCTGGCGCAGTTGCTGGCCTGGCGGCTGGCGCGCGACGAGCCCAACAGCTTCTCGCTCAGCGTCAACGATTACGGCCTGGAGATCCTGGCGGCCAAACCGCCAGCCTTGTCTGAAGTGACGCAGGGGCGGCTGTTCGCCAGTGATGATCTGCTGGCGGATGTGATGGCCAGCTTGAATTCAGGCGAACTGGCACAGCGGCGTTTTCGCGAAATCGCGCGCGTGGCCGGCCTGGTGTTCAGCGGCTACCCGGGTTCGCCCAAGAGCATGCGCCAGTTGCAGGCCAGTTCCAGCCTGTTCTTCGAGGTTTTTCGCAAGTACGACGCGGGTAATCGGCTGCTGGGCCAGGCGGCAAGCGAAGTGCTGTCGCAAGAACTGGATTTGCAGCGCCTGAGCCAGACGCTGCAGCGGCTGGCAGCGCTGCCGCTGGATCTGGTGGAGCTGGTGGCACCCAGCCCGTTTTGCCTGCCGCTGATGGTGGAACGCTTGCGCGAACAGCTCAGCACAGAGAAATTGAAGGACAAGCTGGACCGGTTGTTGGCAGAGGCCGAGGCGGCCTTGGCCGAACCTGCGCCGGGAAAGCAGCGAACGCGGCGAACGCGGCGAACGCCACGAAAGCGGGCGTTAGCATCGGCGGCGTCTGTGAAACCCCCCGCCGATTCGCCATGAAGTCGTTGTTGATCGTTGCCGTGTTCTTGCTTTCAGCCAGCCAGCTGTTGGCCGCACAGGCTTTGGACGGCCGCGTGGTGCGCGTCATCGACGGTGCGACTCTGGTCGTTCGTCTGGCCGACAAAAGCGAACAGACCGTGCGCCTGAGCCGTATCGACCCGCCCGAGCTGTGCCAACCCTGGGGCGAAGAATCCAAGCGCGCGCTGATCGATGTGGCGCTGGGTCAGGATGTTCAGGTGCGCCCGGTGGGCCGCTCCACTCAGAACCCGTTGACAGCATTGGTGCTGCTGGGAGAAGTTGACCTCAGCCGTCGCCAGGTCGAAGAAGGTCAGGCCTTCAGTACGCGCCAGCGTTACGACAACGGCCCGCTGGTGAAAGAAGAGCGCATGGCCAAAGCCTTGCGCCGTGGTTTGCACGCCGCAGGCAATGCTGAGATGCCACGCGACTTCAAACGGCGCGGCGGGCGCTGCGAGTGAGATCTAAAACGAGGCTTCAGCCCCTTCGGCGCATCAGCGTACTCTTGCCAAACAGGCTCTCCACCAGGTCCACCGCCAGCACCGCCGTGCGGTTGCGTACGTCCAGCGCCGGGTTCAGTTCCATCACGTCCAGGCTGGCCATGCGGCCGGTGTCGGCGATCATTTCCATGCACAGCTGCGCTTCGCGGTAGGTCGGTCCGCCTGGCACGGTGGTGCCCACGCCGGGCGCGATTTCAGCGTCCAGAAAATCCACATCGAAGCTGACGTGCAGGTGCGTGTTTTCGTCCATGGTGGCCAGAGCCAGCTCCATGGTGTGGCGCATGCCCATCTCGTCGATGTAGCGCATGTCGAAGACTTCGAGCCCGGTTTCATGCACCAGGCGCTTTTCGCCAGCGTCCACGCTGCGAATACCGATCTGGCGTATCCACTTCGGGTTGATGGCTGGCACCTGACCGCCGATTTCGACCAATTCCTGCGGGCCATTGCCGCACAGGCAGGCTACGGGCATGCCGTGGATGTTGCCGCTGGGTGTCAGCACTTCGGTGTTGAAGTCGGCATGCGCGTCCAGCCACAGGATGCGCAGCTTCTTGCCCGCACCACGGCAATACCGGGCCACGGCGCTGATGCTGCCGATGCCCAGGCAGTGGTCACCGCCCAGCAGGATGGGCAGGCGGCCCAGCTGCAGTTCGGCGAACATGGCTTCGTGCACCGCCAGGTTCCAGGCCACCACCTCGGGCAGGTGGCGGTAGCCGTTCACTGGCGGCTGCCAGGGGTTGGGCGGGCCGGTCAGGTTGCCGCGGTCTTCCACGTTCAGGCCGTGGCTTTCCAGGGTGGGCTGCAGGCCTGCCACGCGCAAGGCTTCGGGGCCCATGCTGGCGCCGCGCGCGCCAGCGCCAATGTCGGTGGGGGCGCCGATGAGGCTGATGTTGCGGTTCATGCTGTGCTTTCCGAGTTCTGCGTACCGTCGGTGCAGGCTTGCAGTTCATTGCTGTAGTGGCCGGCCAGGCAGTCCCAGGCTTCCTGCGCGGTTTCGACAAAGTGGAAGAGTTGCAGGTCGTCGGCGGAAATCATGCCGGTATCGACCAGGTGCTGGAAGTTGATGAGCTTTTCCCAAAACGCGCGGCCGACCAGCAGGATGGGCCGGCGGCGGCTCTTGCCGGTTTGCACCAGGGTCATGGTCTCGAACAATTCGTCCAGCGTGCCGAAGCCGCCCGGGAAGCACACGAGGGCAATGCTGCGCATCAGGAAATGCATCTTGCGCACGGCAAAGTAGTGAAACTGGAAGCACAGCTCCGGCGTGATGTAGGGGTTGGGCGCCTGTTCGTGCGGCAGCACGATGTTCAGTCCGATGCTCTTGCCGCCGGCCTCGAAAGCGCCGCGGTTGCCGGCTTCCATGATGCCGGGGCCGCCGCCGGTGACGACATAGATGGGGTTGGCCAGCTTGGCTGAACGCTCGGTGACCAGGGCCGAGAACAGGCGCGCTTCTTCGTAATAGCGGCTCATGGCCAGCGCCGTTTCTGCGCGCGGCTTCTCCTCAGGCGTGGCGGCATCCATCTTCGCTCGGGCCACGTCGGGCGGCAGGATGCGCGCGCTGCCGAAGATCACGATGGTGGACTGGATGCCCAGCTCGGTCTGCACCAGCTCTGGCTTCAGCAGTTCCAGCTGCATGCGCACAGGACGCAGTTCTTCGCGCAGCAAGAATTCGGTGTCGGCGAAAGCCAGGCGGTAGGAACTTTCCGGGTTGCTGTAGCGGCTGGCATTGGCCTGGCGGGCGTCTTCTTCGGCGCTGGGGAAGTTGCGCGCGGCCAGTGGGGGAGTTTTTTTTGGGGTCATTCGGGGAAGCTTAGAGGGGTTTGAGGCCAGGGCCTGGGTCACCGCAAACGCTGCAGCCTGGTTGGCGTGCCGCGCGAATGCGGTCGATGGTCAGATGCCGCATGTCGATCATCAGCAACTCGCCGGCGAGCGAGCTGCCAGCACCCACCAGCAGCTTGATGGCTTCTGCGGCCTGCCAACTGCCGACGACGCCCACCAGCGGTGCCAGCACGCCCAGCGTGGCACAGGCCTGATCGGTGTGCGCCGCGTCCGATGGTGACAAGGGCGGGAACAGGCAGGCATAGCAGGGCGTGCCTGGGCGTCCCGGGTCGACGACCGACATCTGCGCATCCCAGCCCAGAGCCGCACCCCAGACCAGCGGCTTGCCATGGCGCACGCAAGCGGCGTTCACGGTCTGGCGTGTGGCGAAGTTGTCGCTGCAGTCCAGCACCACGCTGGCCTGCGGAACCAGGGCGTCGAGCAGGGCTGCGTCGGCGCGCTGCACGCGGGCGATGAATTGCACTTCCGGGTTGATGGCTGCCACGCTGGCCTGCGCTGACACCGCCTTGGGCTGGCCCAGGCGCGAGGTCTGGTGCGCGATTTGCCGCTGCAGATTGCTCAGATCGACATGGTCATCGTCCACTACCGTGATGCGGCCTACGCCAGCGCTGCCCAGGTACAGCACCACCGGCGAGCCCAGCCCGCCAGCACCGATGACCAGCGCATGTGAAGCCAGCAAACGGCGCTGGCCTTCGACCTCCAGACCATCCAGCAGCAAATGCCGCGCGTAGCGCAGCAACTGCTGGTCGGTCAGATCACCGCTGTCCAGATCACTTGCTGGCAGGTGCTTCTGCCTTGCGCTCACTGGCGGTCTTGCTGGCCATCACGGGCTGGCCACGCAACTGGTTCAGCGCCTGCATCAGAGGGAAGTCTTCAACTGAGCCGAATTCCGGCAAGGGCTTCGGCGGCTCTTTGCTCTTGGCCATCTGCTCTTCGAGCTTGCTTCGCGCTTCATCGCGTGCTTTGCCGCGTGCCTTGTCTTCGGCGGTGCCCTTTGTCTCGTCGGCACCTTGCAGGTGCTTTTCAAGATCGGCTTCGCGCATGCGCAGCGCGGCGTACACGTTGCCATCAGCTGTTTCGTCCAGCCACACGTCGGGCACGATGCCCGTGGCCTGGATGCTGCGGCCCTTGGGCGTGTAATAGCGCGCGGTGGTGATCTTCAGCGCGGTGTCGGCCGACAGCGGCCGCACCGTTTGCACCGAACCCTTGCCGAAGGTTTGTGCGCCCATGATGGTGGCGCGATGGTGGTCTTGCAGCGCGCCGGCGACGATTTCGCTGGCTGAAGCCGAGCCTTCGTTGACCAGCACGACCAAGGGCACCTTCTTCAGCGCTGCGGGTAGGCTGCGCAGCGGGTCACCGCCACGGCGCGCGTAGAACTCGGGGCTGGCGCGGAAGGTGGCCCGTGAATCTGCGACCTGGCCGTTGGTGGTGACGACCACCACGTCTTCCGGCAGGAATGCCGCTGATACGGCCACAGCGCCGTCGAGCAAACCGCCCGGGTCGTTGCGCAAGTCCAGCACCAGACCCTGCATGTTCGGGTCTTGCTTGAACAGCTCTTCGGCCTTGCGCACGAAATCGGCGACCGTGCTCTCCTGGAACAGGCTGATGCGGATCCAGCCATAGCCGGGCTCGATCATCTTGGCGCGCACGCTTTGCATGCGGATTTCTTCGCGCACCAGGGTCACGGGGAAGGTGCGGCTTTCACTCTTGCGGAAAACGGTGAGCTTGACCTGGGTGCCAGGCTCGCCGCGCATGCGCTTGACGGCTTGGTCGACAGACAGGCCCTTCACTGCCGTGTCGTCGATGCGCGTGATCAAGTCACTGGCCTTCAAGCCCGCGCGAAAGGCGGGTGAGCCTTCGATGGGCGAAACCACCTTGACCACGCCGTCTTCCATGCCCATCTCTATACCGATGCCCACGAACTTGCCCGAAGTGCCTTCGCGGAATTCCTTGAAGCTCTTCTTGTCGAAATATTGCGAATGCGGGTCCAGGCCAGAAACCATGCCGCTGATGGCATCGGAGATGAGTTTTTTCTCATCCACCGGCTCGACGTATTCGCTCTTCACCAGTCCATACACGGCTGCCAGTTGCTGCAACTCTTCCAGCGGCAATGGGGCCATCGAACTGCGTGCTACAGCGGTGAGCTGCATCGTGGTCAGGGCGCCGGCTACGGCGCCGGCCATCAACAAACCAGCTACCTTGAACTTGCCACTCATGTCTGCGCGCCTTTCAATGCAATGGTCGATTCAGCTCATTTCGGTCCAGTATAGGACTGGGTCTGGCTTGGTGCTGGCAGCGCCGGGAAAGTTGCAGTCTTATGCCGGTGATCGCAGCGGCGCTGCTGCCGGGAGACGGGGAAACGTCACGACATGGTCGACCTCTGCGCGGATGCCGATCCATTCACCGACCTGGTGATCGTGGTGCGAAGGCACGTGCGCCATCAGGCGTTCGCCGGTCTGCAAGCGCAGGCTGAGCAGGAATTCCGAACCGCGGAAAGCTTTTCGTTCGATCAGCGCACGCACCGGGCTGGCGTCGTCGTGCACGATGTCGTCGGCGCGCAGCAGCACGTCGCAGTCGCCCAGCGGCAGGTCGCCGGGCAGGGGCACGCCAGCCACATCATGAATTTCACCCAGCGGCGTGTGCACGCAGGCACCGTGTGCACACTGCATGATCTGTGCCGGGGCAAAAACGCCATGGCCGATGAATTCGGCGACGAAGCGCGACACCGGGCGGTGGTACAGGGTGTAGGCCTCGTCCCACTGTTCCAGCCGGCCGGCGTTCATCACGCCGATGACGTCTCCCACGGCGAAAGCCTCGAACTGGTCGTGCGTGACCAGAAGTACCGTGGTGCCGCTTTCTTTCAATATGACGCGGATCTCGTGCGCCAGGCGTTCGCGCAGGTCCACGTCCAGGCTTGAAAAAGGCTCGTCCAGCAGCAACAGCCGCGGCTGCGGCGCCAGCGCGCGTGCCAGTGCCACGCGTTGTTGCTGACCGCCAGACAGCTGGTGTGGCGCGCGCTTGGCCGCATGCGCCAGCCCCACCAGACTGAGCATCTTCTGCACGCGCTGGCTGCGTTGCGCACGCGGCAGGGTCGATAGGCCGAAAGCGATGTTGTCTTCCACGCTCAGATGCGGAAACAGCGCGTAATCCTGAAACACCATGCCGATGCGGCGCGCCTCAGCAGCCACCTGCGTGCCGGCGACGGCGTCTGAGAGCACCTGGCCGTCAATGCAGATGCTGCCGGCGCTGCAGCGCTCCAAGCCCGCCACGGCGCGCAACAAACTGGTCTTGCCGCAACCCGAAGGGCCGATGAGCACACCGATCTGTCCGGCGTCCAACCCCAGGCTGACGCCAGTCACGGCATCACGGCCCGTGGTCGATCGGGCGTAGCGAACAGCCACATCGTGCAGGTCTAGAAACATGGCTCGATCATAATCCGTTGATCGAAATGCGCATTGTTCGCATTCTTATCTGCCTATTCCGTTTCCGCATCTGTGCGCCTGCTGTTGACTCTGTCGTGCCTGCTGCTGGCCCTGCCTGTGCTGGGCGTTCTGGGCGCGTGGTTTGCACTGGACGCCGCAGCCTGGGCCCTGCTGCAGCACCAGTGGGCCACCGTGTTGCCCGAATACGCCTGGCAATCGCTGGTGCTGGCGGGCGGCGTGGGCCTGGGCGTGATGCTGCTGGGCTCGGCCACGGCCGCAGCGGTGACGCTGTTCGACTTTCCTGGCCGGCGCAGCTTCGAGTGGCTGCTGCTGCTGCCGCTGGCCATGCCCGCTTATGTGCTGGCCTATGCCTGGACCGATGCGCTGCAATACAGCGGCCCGTTGCAGACCATGCTGCGCCAAACCTTCGGCTGGCGCGGCGCTTTGTGGCCCGATGTTCGCAGCCTGTGGGGTGCCGCGCTGCTGTTCGTGCTGTGCTTGTATCCCTATGTCTACCTGCTGGTACGCACGGCGCTGGCTGAACGCGCCGTGCAGATGATGGAAGCCGCGCGGCTGCTGGGCGCGCCCTTGCGCCGGCGCGTGCTGGCCGTGGCCCTGCCCATGGCCAGACCGGCCATCGCTGCCGGCACGGCGCTGGCCTTGATGGAGGTGCTGGCCGACTACGGCGTGGGCGCCTATTTCGGCCTGACGACGTTTTCCACCGGCATCTACAAAGCTTTTCTGGTGATGAACGACCGCATCGCAGCGGCGCAACTGGCGTCGATGCTGCTGCTGGTGGTGGCCCTGTTGCTGGCTGCAGAGCGTGCCGCGCAGAAAAAGATGCGGTTCGCCAGCCGCCGGCCGGGCAGCCAAGCCAACGACGAAGCGCAGCCCACGCGGCTGCGCGGCCGCGCCGCCGTGCTGGCCTGGCTGCTGTGCGCGCTGCCGGTGCTGCTGGGTTTCCTGCTGCCCGTGGCCTGGCTGGCACGCATGCTGTTGCAAGAAGCGACGACTTCGGACTTCGGCCTGCCGCTGGGCCGATTCATGGAATGGGCCTGGGCCAGCCTGCGCCTGGCCGGCATGGCTGCATTGGCGGCCACGGCGCTGGCGTTGGCGCTGGGTTTCGCGTTGCGCAACCGGCCCGGGGCAGTGCTGCAGCCCGCCGCGCGCGTGGTGTCGCTGGGTTATGCGCTGCCAGGCGTGGTCATCGCCGTGGGTGTGCTGCTGCCGGTGGGCTGGCTGCAGGCGCAGTTTCCGCAGGCCGGCGTCGCTGCGCTGGCCACGGGCACGGTGCTGGGGCTGCTTTATGCCTACTTGGTGCGTTTTTCTGCCGTGGCTTTGCAGTCGGTGGAAGCCGGCTATGCGCGTTTGCCGGTGTCCATCGACGAAACGGCCCGCATGCTGGGCAGCAGCGCGCCGCACGTCTTCTTCCGCCTGCACCTGCCGCTGCTGCAGCGGTCAGCCCTGGCTGCCGCGCTGCTGGTGTTTGTCGACGTGATGAAAGAGTTGCCTGCCACCCTGGTGCTGCGCCCCTTCGGCAGCGACACCCTGGCCGTGGTGGCCTACAACTTTGCCCGCGACGAGCGCCTGGCTGAGGCCGCATTGCCGTCTCTGGCCATCGTCGCCGTCGGGCTGATTCCGGTGGTCATGCTGAGCCGGGCGCTGCGCGCGAGAGTCTGAAACACGGTTTGACTAAAGGCTTCAGGCCAGGTGCCGAAAACCAAGGCACAGCGGCCACGATTGCCGCCGCTGCAGGCCTTGCCATGCTGAACCCATCGCGCGATGTACCCGCCCCTGAAATCGATGCTGCGCCACCCGTGCTGCAACGGCGTGCTGGCCGTGCAAGCGACGGCGCACTGACGGGCACCACGCGCATGTGGCTGCGGCGCCTGCCCAGCAGCCGCCGGCCCCTGCGCCTGTGCGAGCTGTATCCGCGCGTGGCCAACCGCCTGGCCTGGTGCTGGTCTGACGTCGCGATCCGCGAGCAGACGCTGCAAGACCTTTTGAACGATCAGCGCGGCGGTCGCCTGGGGTTTCCCGACTGCGTGGTGCGCGAACTGCAACGCCTGCGCGATTTCGATTCGCAACTTGCCGATGTGCCGGCAGGGCCGCCCTGGTGGCGCGCCATGGTGAAGGGTGTGCGCAGCTGAGCGGTTGAGGCACTGAAGCTCTGGAGCCCTGAAGCACCTGGCCTGGTCCCTCCGACAGGAATCGAACCTGTATCTGGCGCTTAGGAGGCGCCCGTTCTATCCGTTGAACTACGGCGGGGTCATCACGGATTTTCTCACGGCATCCACGCCGTCTGGCGTCTCCGGCCGCTGCGTTGCTTCTCCCACGCGCCAGATCCAGATCAGGTCCAGTGAATTCTCCAGCCCCGACTGCGCCCGCAGGGTGAATCGCTGCGCTATGCGGTAGATGAGCTGCCAGGTGCCTGTGGTGGCGTTCACGCCGCGCTCATATCCCAGGTACCAGCGCTGCGACAACTGCTTGCCCACGGTGATGATGGTTTCGCGCGTTTCGCCGTCGCTCTGGCGCAACGAGACTTCGTCGATGCCCAGATTGCGCAGCAGCGCGTCGGTAGGCGCTTCACCTTCGCCCGACAACAGGGCCACGGCTGCGCGTTGCAGCAAGGCGGTGTCTGCGCGGCCCAGGCTGTCGGGTTCACGGCCCAGCAGCAGCCACGACAGTTTGGCGTTTTCGCTCATTTCCGGGTCTGAAAACAAGCGGATGCGCAGATTGCCAGGCGGGCCGGTGGCTGTCACGCCCACCCGAATGTCGAGATTCGGCCGCAGCGCCAGCACATCCACCCGCGCCGTGTCCAGGGGCCCGCTGAAGGCGACGATCCCGCGCTGCACCGTCAGTTTCTGCCCGTAGCCCGCAAAGGTGCCGTCAGCCGTGCGGATGCTGCCGTTGAAGGCCAGCCGGCCGCCAGGATTGCTGACTTTGAGCTGACCGCGCAAACCCGTGTCTAGCCCGTAGCCGCGCAAGCGCATCTGGTTGCCCATGTCCAGTTCCAGGTCAAGCGCCAGCTTCATGCGCGGGCGCGCGGCAATATCGCTGTCTTCCACCACCGGCACGCCAGGCTGGCGCACGTTCACGTCTTCGTCCAGTGTCGGCGCCTGGCTGTGGCTGACGTCGAACAAGCCTTCGTCCACCGCAATCTTCCCGGCCAGCTCGATGCCTTCCTTGTCGAAGGCGGCTCGGGCCTGGCCGCTGGCAATGAGCTGTCGGTCGACCCGGCCCAGCACGCGAAAGCGTTCCGCTTGCAGCTTCAATTGCACGCGCGGGCTGGCGCCGAACACGGCGTCGCCAGAGACAGTGAGCGTGCCTTCTCCGCCACGCAGGGCGAAACGTTCGATTTCCGCCTTGTCGCCCGTCAGCCGCACCGTCATGTCGCCTTCGCTGACGTTCACGCCCTGCAGCAGGTTGCGCAGCGCCAGCTTGCTGCCCGTCAGCTCGCCGGTATAGCGCGGCGCGCTGAAGCTGCCGCCGACTTCAGCCGTGCCTTGCAACTGGCCCGAAAGCCGCCAGCCCGCAGGCACCCAGGCGTTCCAGATGCCGATGTTGGCCACGTTCAATTGCAGCTTGCCGTTTACAGGCGCGTCTGTGCCGGGCCAGCGGGCTTGCGCCGAGGTGCGCGCCTGCACCCGCCCGCGCAGTTGGCCCAGCAGCGCGCCTGCCATGTCGCCCTGAAATGACCACAGGCCGTCGCGGGCGCGCAGCGCCAGGCGCAGCTCGTTCAGCCCCATCGCTTGCGGGCCTGTAATGGTGCCGGGTGCGGGTGAGGATGAGGAAACGGGCGATGTCTGCGCCTGGCCGCCGGCCGCCAGGTCGCCGCTGCTGCGCTCGATCAGGATGTCGGCGTCAAAGCGGTCTGCGGCCTGCAGTTGCACGCGGGCGCCCAGCTTCAAATCACCCGTCCAGCCCATCTCTGGCTGCAGCCTGGCCAGCAGCGGCGCCACGGCGAAAGGCTCGATTTCGGCCTGCAATGAAATTTGTGCCGCTGGCGTTTGCAGGTCGACCAGCACCTCATCCCAGCGCAGGCGGGTGGTGTCGGCCAGGCGGATGCTGCCGGCATCAGCGCGCAGCGCGGTCACGGCGCCTTGCGCGTCGAAACGCAACTCGGCGCGCAGGTTGCTGCCTTCAACCCAGGCAGGGCCCGCCAGGGCCGCAGGTGCGGGCAGCGGGCCGCTCGCTGAACCGGCAGGCACAGGCGGCAGTGCTTGACCGTCCCATGCGCCGACTGCCAGGCGTTCGATGTCCGTGCGCCAGCGGCCGCCCCCGCCCCCGCCCCCGCCCCCGCCCCCGGCAGCTTCGGGCACCCAGCCGCCTTGTGCCAGCAGCAGGGCGCGCGTGCCGCGGCCTGTGCTGCTGCCCGTCCTGCTGCCTGCACTGCTGCCTGTACTGCTGCCTGTACGGCTGCCTGCGCGGTAACTCCTGGCGGCCGTGCTGGTGGGCATCGACAGCCCAAGCAACGTTATCGCCGCCGGTGGCGGCAGCATGGGCAGTACGGCTTCGATGTCGATGCGGTGTGCGGCCAATTGGCCGCGCACCGTGCCGCGCAAATGTTCAGCGCGCTGGCTGCCTTGCTGCAGGCCGGTGACGTCCAAGGTCAGGGCCAGCGGCTGGTTGGGGCCGGTGTCCAGCGTCCAGTCGAACTGCCCGCGCTGCAAGGCCAGGCTGCCGGCTTTCAAATCTTTCACCTGGGCCCGGCCTTGGGTACGCACACCGGCTGGCCAGCGCCCGCTGCCATTGAAAGTCAGCTGCGCACTGCCCTGGCTGGGGGCGAATGGCGACAGCGCTGGCACCAGGCGCGCCAGCGGTGCCAGGGCGGCCAGCTGCTCGGCCTGTATTTCTGCATGCCAGTGGTCGGTCTGCCCGCTGCCTGCTGGATCGCCGCTGCCTTCCAGTGTGACCACGTTGCCGGCCAGGCGCAGCGCGGCTTTCAGCGTGCCCTGGTTATTGGCATAGGCCAGGGTGGCATCGGCTTGCAGCGGCAGGCCGGCGAGCACGGAATCCGTCAGTTTCAGGCTGCCGTTGCCCGCCACCCTTTGCGCCAGGGCCAGGGGCGACAACGTCTCGGCCCGTGCCGGCAAGCGCAGATCAAATTGCCATTGCCCAGACAGCTGATGTGGCCCGCGTCGCCAGGCCTCGGCCTGAACGCCGCTGCCGCCAGCCAGCCATGGCAGCCAGGGCAACAGGTCGAAATCGCGCAGAGCCCCCTGGGTAAACAATTGCCAGGGGCTGCTGGCCTGCTGGCGCACCAGCCGCGCCTGGGCCTGGGCGCTGGCGCTGCCGGTTTCTGCCTGTGCCTGCTTGATTTCTATGCGGTTGGCGTTGGCCTCGGCTTCGATTTTCAGCATCACCGCTTGTGGCGCGGCGTCCAGCCGCCCGTTCAGGGTCGTGCGCAGCTGGGCTTGCCAGGGCGGCGTGGGTGTTTGCGCTGTCGGGTTGGGTGACGGCAAACCCGACAGCGTCAAAGCCAGAGGCCCGGAGAGCTTCATGGCTGGCGCGCGGCTGTCCAGCGCCTGCGGTGCCACATCGATCAGCTGCGTTTGCAGCGCCAGCGCGTGACCCTGCCAGCGCGCCTGGCCGCTCACGCGCCCGGCCGGGCGAAGCGCATCGGCCAGCTCCATCTCGAAGCTGGTGGCTTCGACCCCTTCGATCTGGTCGATGCGCCCGGCCAGGCCCAGCGACAGCCGCGACAGCGGCAGGCGGCCTTCGTTCCAGCGGCCGGGTTGCGCATTGCTCAGGCGCAACTCGGCGCTGATGGGCTGGTCGAGCGCGCGAGACAGCACGCGAACGGTGGCATTCAGCCGCGTTTGCGGCGCAGCCGCGTGCAGTGCCGATAAATCCAGTGCGCTGGTCTGCAGATCGAGTTCACCCACTGGCCAGGCCTGCATGGGCTGCAGCAGACCGCGCAAGTCCAGCGAAGGCGCGGGTTTGTCTGCCAACGGAACCCCGCGCAGCGTGGCTTGAACGACCAGGCTTTCCAGCGGGCCGGCTGCGCGCAGCAGCGCGCCCCAGGCCGGGCTGTCGCCGCCAGCCACCGGGTGCAGTGCGGCTTGCGCTGTGGTGGCAAAAGGCGGTGCATGGTCGATTTGCGCTGAGCCCTGCACCGCCAAACCTTGCCACTGGCCTTGTAGCGATTGCACGCTATGCGCCGCGCCAGGGCGGTTGTCCAGCACCAGGTCGGTGGCCCGCAACGCCGTGGCGGGGGCGAGTTGCTCGATCTGCAGCAGCGCCACTTCGGCCAGTTGCAGCTTCAACTGCAAGGGCAGGGTCAGGCTGGATGGAAGCGGCAAAGGGCGCGCGCCGGGTGGGCCGCCGATGTAGGTCACGCGATCGGCGGCCAGCCGGTCCAGTTCCAGCGCCACCCAGGTGCCAGGTGCCTCTGTCGGGCGGAAGCGCCAGCGCAACTGGTCAGCAGACAGCCCGTCCAGCGTCAGCGAAGCCTGCCCGCCGTCCCAGACGATGCGCAGGCGCTGGGCGCGCAACTGGCCATCCAGCAAACTGCCCTGCAGGCCGGTGGCTTCGACACCGGGCAAGCGGTTGACGAGCCAGCGCGCACCACTCTCAGTGGCCAGCGTCCAGCGGGCAGCGCCTGCGAAGGCCATAAATACGGCCAGCAACGCAGCCAAAAGCAGGCCCGCCAGGACCATGGCGCCACGCCACCAAGACGAGCTGATGCGCTGCGACTTGGTGGCTGCAGTCTGTGAGGGTGGTGGGCTGTCTGCTTCCATGGCTGGGCCGTATCAGAAGGCAATGCCCACGCTGAAGTGAAAGCGCCCGGCGCGCGTGGCGCTGCCGTAGGCCCAGTCCAGCCGCAAAGGGCCGACGGGGCTGCGCCAGCGTATGCCCACGCCTGTGCCGTAAACCAGCCGCAGTTGGCCAAAGCTGTTGGCCGCGCTACCCGCGTCGATGAACGCGGCACCCCACACCGAAGGCAGCTGGGCGCTGATGGGGCGCGCGAATTCGACGCTGGCAGTGGCCAGCGAAAAGCCGCCGCCCACCGCACCGTTCACTTCAGGCCCCAGGCTTCGAAACGAGTAGCCGCGCACCGATTCGTCGCCGCCGGCGCGGAAGAGTTTGGAGTCAGGCACGCGCACGCCATTGGGCAGGAACACCTGCCCCAGTTCCAGCCGCGCCTGGCCGAACCAGTGTTCACCCAGAGGCATATAGCCCACTACGCGGCCATAGGTGCGGGTGAAATAGCCGCTGAGCGAATCGCTGCCGTGGGCACGGCCCAGGCCCAGTTCGACCTGCAGCGTGGCGCCGCGCGTGGGCAGGATGATGTTGTCCAGGTTTCGCCAGCCGCCATGAAAGTTGCCAGAGATGGCAAAAGCGGATGTCGTCTCAGCGCCCACCGCTGTGCGCTGCGAGCGTTCGGCTTCGGCGAAGAACAAGCGCGCCAGCCTTTGCGTGTCTTGTGCCCGACCCACGCGCAAGCGTTGCGAAAGCACGGTGTCGCTGTCGGTCTGCAGCCATTCCACCGCGCCGCCAACCAGGTTGCGATAAAGCTGCGGCCCGGGGTGGGCAATGATCTCGCCTTCCCAGGCGCGGCGCTGGTCGCCCAGCTCGAATTGGTTGCGGGCAGTGGCCGCAAACCCGAAGACGCGGCGGTAAATGTGTTCCAGCGAAGTACGCGCGCCCGTGTTGGCCGAGAACCCGACGCCTGCCGTATAGACCTGCAGCGCGGCTTCACGCAAGCGCACGAACACGGTGGCAGAACCGGCTTGTTCTGGGTCGGTATCGAGCATCACGCTCGCGCTGTCGAACAGGCCGGCCTTGAGCAGCCGTTCCTGGAAGTCCAGCAGCAGGCTTTCCGTCAGCGGTGTGCCCACACGGGCCAGCGCCAGATTGCGCACCGTTTGCACGTCGTGCTGAACCAGCCCTTCGATGTCCAGCGTACCCAGGCGGAACAAGGGACCGCTGTCGGCCACCATGAACAAGCGCACCGTGTTGGCGGCCACGTCCACATCGGCGCTGGTGCCGGCCCAGCTGGCAGTGGCATAGCCCGCGGCCCGCAGCGCCAACAGGGTTTCGTTCTTGGCGCTGGCCCAGCTGTCGTTGCGAAATGCAGCGCCAGACTGCAAAGCGAAACTGGTTTTCACGCGCGCCAGCACGCCAGCGGCGTAGTCCTCATTTTTCTCGGTGCCTTCGGCCAGTTCACCTTGAACTTCCAGCGTGATGCGCCCCACGCGCGCTTGCGCGCCGGGATTGACGATCAGCCGAACGCTTTCGGTACGCAGGCCATCGGCCGCCGTGATGCGCTGCAGGCGCACGTCGGGTGCGAAGTAGCCTTCTGTCTGCAGCAGCTGGCGCACCTGCGCCGGCGTGGCGTCTATCAGGCGCGCCCATTCGCTGTCGTCCACGTCGGCTGGCGCGGCGCGGCCCAGCCGTACCAGGTCCAGATGGCGTTCGAGCAATTCACGCAGCGCCGTGGGCGCCTGAACCTGAATGGCCACGCCCGCAGCCGAAGCAGCACCCGCCGTCAACGGTATCCACAACATCGCCAGCAGCATGGCTGCCGGCCAGCACCGGGTCATTTGCTGAGCAAGCGCATCGCGCCCTCAAGCCCGGCCAGCGTCAGCGGGAACATGCGCTGGTTCATCAGTTGCTGCACGATGCCGACGCTTTGCCGGTATGGCCACACGCCCTGGGGCTCGGGGTTGATCCACGCGAACTTTGGGAAGGCCTGTGTCAAACGTTGCAGCCAGGCTACGCCCGGCTCTTCGTTGTTGTATTCGACGCTGCCGCCTGGCTGCAGGATTTCATAAGGGCTCATCGTGGCGTCGCCGATGAACAGCAGCTTGTAGTCGCGGTTGTATTTGCGTATCAGGTCGAAGGTGGCGAATTTTTCGCTGTAGCGGCGCCGGTTGTTCTTCCACATGAAGTCGTAGACGCAGTTGTGGAAATAGTAGAACTCGAGGTGCTTGAACTCGGTCTTGGCGGCCGAGAACAGTTCTTCGACGCGGTGGATGTGCTCGTCCATCGTGCCGCCCACGTCCATCAGCAGCAGCACTTTCACCTTGTTGTGCCGCTCGGGCACCATCTTGATGTCCAGCAAGCCGGCGTTCGCTGCCGTGCTGTGGATGGTGTCGTCCAGATCCAGTTCTTCGGCTGCACCTTCGCGGGCAAAGCGGCGCAGGCGGCGCAAGGCCACCTTGATGTTGCGCGTGCCCAGTTCCTTGGTGTCGTCGTAATCCTTGTAAGCGCGCTGGTCCCACACCTTCACTGCGCTCTTGTTGCGCCCGCTGGCCTGGCCGATGCGGATGCCTTGCGGGTTGTAGCCGTAAGCGCCGAAGGGGCTGGTGCCGCCGGTGCCGATCATGCGGTTGCCGCCGGCATGACGCTCTTTCTGTTCCTCAAACCTTTGCTTGAGTGTCTGCATCAACTCGTCCCAGCCCATCTTGTCGATGGCGGCTTTCTGCTCGGGCGTCAGATCGAGTTCCAGCGTCTTGCGCAGCCAGTCCAGAGGCACGTCCTGCGTGAAGTCGGTGAGTAGTTCCACGCCTTTGAAATAGGCAGAGAAAGCGCGGTCGAACTTGTCGAACAGCGCTTCATCCTTCACCAGTGCCGTACGCGCCAGAAAGTAGAACTTGTCCAGGCTGGGGCCGCCTTCGTCGTCGATCACCCCGCTTTTCAGCGCTTGCAGCAAGCTCAGGTATTCGCCGACCGAGACCGGCAACTTCGCAGCGCGCAGGGTGTAGAAGAAGTTGATCAGCATGGGCTTGGCTCTATCCGCCTATTGTGTCGCAGCCCCCGGGCGGCTGTTCCCACACGCTGCCTGGTGTTCAACCCCTGCGCTGGCTCAACTCTTTCGGCGGCGGGCCGCCACCGCCACGCCAAAGAGGCCCAGCGCCATCAGGCCATAGGTCGCGGGTTCAGGTATGACGCCGATACCTGCGAAGCTGATGTTGCCCGACAGATAAAGCGCATCGGCAGCGCCCACGTTATCGTCGAAGGCCTCGAAGAACTCGACCAGGAGCTGGCCATCTGCCAGCACATTGAAGCCGAGTTGCAGCCCGACCAGGCTGACGCTGCCTGAATAGCCCCGAGTGCCGGCGAAGTCGTCTCCCAAACCCGGGCTGAAGAGCACGCCGTCGCCGTTGGAATTGGTGAACAGCACGGTGGCTTCCGACAGCCAGCTCGCGCCCAAGGTGCTGAGGCTCAGGCTCCAAGACAACAGGTCAACCGGCGCCCCGGGCTCGGCATTCAGCCGCAGCAAGGTATTGCCGGTAGCGCCGAGGCCGTCGAAGCTGGTGATGCCGGCGACATTGAGCGTGAGGTCGGGGCCCGCGAGCCAGGGGGTAGGCAGCGCGGCCGAAGCCAGGCCGCTGACAACGCGGCTGAAAGAGCCGTTGCCAGCGGCTTGTGCGGGGCCAGATGCAGCCAGGGCGACCAGCAGGGTCAGCGCAGTAATGGCCAGGGCGTGTTGTTCAAACCGATTCGTCGTGGTCATCTTTTTCTCCAGGGGGTGAGCGGCGGGTTTCACAAGGCGCGTGAGGCGGGGGTGACGCAGCCCTTTCTGGTGCACAGGATGCGCAGCGCCGAAACGTCGGCTGCGGTGATGCGCCCGTCGCCATTGACATCGGCCTTGTCATAGGGCCCGGTGGCTGTCTGGCCGATGCGCGCCGTGATCAGGTTCGAGTCCAGGGTGTCTACCGAACGATCGCCGTTCACGTCGCCGCGCAGCACGGTGTCTGTGACCAGCGCGGGTGCGCTGGCCGGCGGCAGGCGGCCCTGGTTGATCTGCTCGAAGGCATAGGCCAGCGAGATCAGCCTGGCTTCGCCAAAGGCACGGCCTGAAAAGGAAATCCCGGTGGGTATCTGCGCCCCGTCTTGCAACACGAAAGCCAGCGGCACGATGACGGTCGGGTAGCCAGCGCGTGCCCACAGGCCGGCGCTGCCGCTGCCTGAGTAGATCACCGCGTCGTAGTCGTCGGCCGTGCCACGCAGACCGTCGGGCCCGTTCATGGCGCCGTCGATGCTGTTGCGAGACTGCGCGAATCCCAGGTCGCGGTTGGCGATGTAGGTGAGCGTGTTGGCGCTGCCTGGCGTGATGTCCAGCGCGTTGGAGGCGATGAACTGGGTCTGCCCGTACTTCAGCGCCAGTGCGGCGTTGGCGTTGTTGAAGTCGATCAGATCGGCCAGCGACTGGATGGGCCAGGTGGCGGGCAGGCGATCGAGGTAGGCGTTGACGTCGCGTTTCTGGCCGTAGTTCAGGATGCCGGGTGCAGACACGCCGGGAAGCGACGCCGTCAGTCGCACGACGGTGGCGCCTGCTGCTTCCAGCTTGGCCAAAGCCGCATTCATCTGCGGCAGCCGGTTGCCCGGAATCGGGGCCACCAGCAGGCGTGCACCTGCCAGCGAATCGGCACGCAGAAACTGCGTGTAGTCGCTGAAGCAGTTGCCCGGGGTCTGGCAGGCCAGCGTAGCCGGGTCGCCGGGGTCGTATCCGGCTATGACGCCCAGCATCACGGCGGCGTCGGCCACGCTGCGGGTCATGGGGCCAGCGGTGTCTTGATCGGCCGTGATGGGAATGATGCCTTGGCGGCTGACCAGGCCCACGGTGGGTTTGATGCCGACGATGCCATTGGCGTTGGCAGGCGAGAGGATCGAGCCCGAGGTTTCCGTGCCGATGGTCAAGGCCGCCAGGTTGGCGGCGGCAGCAATGCCCGAGCCCGAACTGGAACCGCTGGGGCTGAGCAACGGGCGACCGTCTCCACCCGGCAGCACCACCGGGTTGTAGGGGTTGAAGCCATAGTTGCCGAGCGAGCTGTAGCCGGCCGGCATGCCATTGGTCACGAAGTTGGCGAACTCGGTCAGCGTGAGCTTGCCGATGATCACGGCGCCAGCCTGACGCAACTTCCTGGTGATGAATGCGTCTTCGGGCGGGATGGAGCCGGCCATGCCCAGCGCGCCGCCGGTGGTGGGCTGGTCGAAGGTGTCCACGATGTCTTTCAGCGCCACCGGCACGCCATACAGCGGCCCCACCGTGGTGCCGGGCAGGAAGCGTGCGCTGTCCAGCGCTCGCGCCGTGGCCAGCGCCTGCGGGTTCAGCGCGAGGTAGGCGTTCAGGCTGGGGCCCGCGTCGTCATAGGCGGCAATGCGTGCCAGGTACAGGCTGACCAGTTCTTCAGATGACAGCAGCCGGGTCTTCATCGCCGCCTGCAGTTGCGTGACGGTGGTTTCCAACAAGTTAAAGCGATTTGGGGTGTTGCGCGAGAAGGGCAGAAAGAGTGGACCACTGCCGAAGGCCGAAACAGGTGGCGGGCCGACGTAGGTTGGCTGGGCTTCTTTTTCTTCGCCTTCCTGCGCCATGGCGTACGTGCTGGCCACAGCACCTATCAGGGCCATGCTCAGGGCGAAAGAGGTCTTCTTCATGGGCGTTGCTGCTTGTCAAATCGGCGACAGCTTTTGCGCGCTGCCGCTGGTGCGCTGCCTTCGGATCGAATGCAGCGTGAATAAAAGCACGAAATGCGCCAGCTGTTTCGCTGCCAGCGACCCCCCGTGAACGTCAAGGCTGCGCTTCCTGCCCGCTGTCGGTGCGCAGCAGCGCTGCGGGGTTCAGGTCGGTGCATCAGACCTTCGAGGAATGGTGGGACAAGTCGCGGCAGCGTGCCTTGCCGGTGCGCATCCGCATCCCGGCGGGCGACGCTCCCTGCGGCCTGCTGCTGTACTCGCACGGTCTGGGCGGCAGCCGTGAAGGCGGCGGGGTTTGGGGCCGGGCATGGCGTGATGCCGGCTTCATGGTGGTGCACTTACAGCATCCTGGCAGCGATGCAGCTACCGCCCGCCAAGGCGTGCCGGCCCTGATAAAGGCCGCCAGCGCGGAGCAGCTGCGTGAGCGCATGGCCGACGTGATGTTCGTGCTGAGCCAGGTGCTGCATCGGCGCAGCAGGCGTAGTGGCAGCAGGCGTAGTGGCACCGCGCCCTGGTCGCGGCGGGGATGCGGGCGAAAGCGGCGCCCATGCTTCGATGCTGCGCGCCTTCATCGCGCTGAGTCCGGCGCCCGCCAGGCAACGTAACCGTAGCCTGGGCGAACAGTTCGGCCCGATCGTTCAGCCCATGCTTTGCATCACCGGCACGCTGGACGCTGGACGCTTCCCCGCTTCCCCGCTTCAGGCCATGGCTCGCCGCATTGGGCAAGCCAGTCGCCTTGGCGAGATCGATGCGGCCGATCGGGCTTCGGTGTACGAAGGCCTACCGCCTGGCCAGCGTGCGCTGCTGGTACTGGACGAAGCCGATCACGCCACTTTTTCTGGCAGCGAAGCGCGGGAAGGCTCTGCGCCAGCGGGCACTTCAGACGGGCGTCAGTATCGGGGCCCTGGGCGTCATGCGGGCACCGAAAGGCTGCGCGCCACTCTGGCGGCGCAGCCGCGGCACCACGCCTTGGTGGCTGCCGTCAGCAGCGACTGGTGGCGCAGCCGCTTGCTGGGCGACGGCGCAGCAAACGAGCGGCTGGCAGCACCCGCAGGTCTGATCGCGCAAGACGTATGGCGTCAGGGCTGAGCTGCAAGGCAGCGGGCTGGTTTCAGCCTTTGCTGCCGGCCCGCGCTCCCACGTCGTGCTGCTTCAGCCAGCCGAAATACTCTTCATACCAGAGCTTGCTGTTGCGCGGCTTCACGATCCAGTGGTTCTCATCCGGGAACCACAACAGGCGGGCATCGACGTTCAACGCCTTGAGGGTGTTGTAGTACGCCAGGCCTTGCGCGTCGGGCACGCGGTAGTCCAGCGCGCCATGGATGACGAGCGTGGGCGTGCGCATCGTGGCGGCATAGGCATGCGGGCTCTGGCTGTGCACGCGTGCCATGTCTTCCCAGTACCAGGCGCCCAGTTCCTTGGCATGCCAGGTGTAGGCGTCGTCAGCGAACATGCCCACCCAGTCGAAGCAGCCGGCATGGCAGACATAGGCGGCATAACGGCCAGGCTTCACATGGCCGTTCATCCAGGCCACCATGAAGCCGCCGTAGCTGCCGCCGGTGGCAAAGATGCGTTTGCGGTCGGTCCAGGGCTTTTTCAGCAGCCAGTCGGTGGCGGCTTCCACGTCCTGCAGTTCCAGTTCGCCCCAGCGGTGCGTGATGCTGTCCAGGAACGCATAACCAAAGCTGCTGCTGCCGTGGTAATTCACCATGGCCACCACATAGCCCTGGGCGGCCATCAATTGGGCGTTCCATCTGTAATGCCACACGTCGCCGAAAGCGGTGTGCGGGCCGCCGTGGATGACATGCAGAACGGGGTATTTCTTCTTCGCGTCGAACCCGGGCGGATAGGCCAGCCACAGCTGCACGTCGTCTTTCGGGCCGCCTTCCAGCGCTGCCCCGCCCTTGATCCAGACTTCTTCGATGCGCGCGCTGTCGCGCTCGGCCATCAGTTCGTCGTTGAAATGCTCCATGCGCACCGCGTCAGCGCCCGGCAGATGCGCATGCATGCGACCCGGGTGCGTGGCGCTGTCGGTCATGGTCACGATCGTGCCGGCGGCCTTGTCGAAGGCGCCCACCGAGCCGCCATGCACCACCACTTCGGCGCGCTTGTCGGGCAGGTCGAAGCGCCACAGGTGCTTGCGGCCTTTCTGTTCGGCCAGCAGCAGCAACGCCTGACCGTCGGCTTCCCATTGCAGCGGGGCCTGCACTTCGTGGTCCCATTCGCCGCTCACCACTTCCCATGCACTGCCCTGGCGGTGCCACAAAGCCAGTTGGCCCGGCATGGTGTGTTTGCGGCCTTGCTGGCTGGCGATGAAGGCGATGCGTTGGCCGTCAGGGCTGTAGCGTGGGGCGCCGAAATCCCATTGCGCGTCTTGCGCGATGACGATGATCCTGCCGCTCTTGATTTCCATCTCGGCCAACGCGAAGCGGCCGTCGACACGTTTTTCTTCAACGGGGTCGAAGGCAAAGACCAGGCGCTTGCCATCGGGCGAGATGTCGAAGTGGTTGGCGTCGGGGGCGGCGCGGCCTAGTTCATAACCCGTGCCCTCGAACAGATCGCGCACCTTGCCTGGCTGGCCATCGGCGCCGGTTTCCAGCAAGTGCAGGTGCGCCACGCGGCCCATGGGCAAGTTGTGGTCCCAAAAACGGTATTGCGCTTCGCTGGTGACGTAGCCGCTTTCTTTGCGCTCCTTGAATTCCTTGGCCTTCTTGGTTTGCGCCGCAGCGCCTTTGAGTTCGGGCCAGACCCAGCTGACGAAAACCAGGCGGCGGCCGTCAGGGCACCAGCGGAAGGCTTCCACACCGGTGGCTACGTTGCCTGCGCGCTGCGCTTCTCCGCCGTCGGGGGCGATGACGTAGAGCTGCTGCGCTTCGTCCTTGATGCCTTGCTGTTCGCGCTTGGCAGTGAAGGCGATGAAGTCGCCGCGTGGGCTCCAGCGAGGCGTGCCGTCCTTTTCGCCGCCTGTCGTCAGCAGGCGCGGCTCGCCGCCCAGCGTGGACAGCAACCACAGCGCCGAAGACGCCTTGTTGTCAGCCATCGAGAAGCTGGCCAGCGCCACCACGGCTTGCGCGCCGTCGGGCGACAGGCTGGGTGCGCCCAGGCGCTGCAGCGCCCACAGGTCATCAACGGAAAAGGGAGTCTTCTTCAGGATCTTGGTCGCCATGGAGGATCGGTCCGGTTGCGGGGGTCAGGTCAATGCGGGCTGCGCGCCCGGGGTTTTGTTCAACAGACGTGTCAGGCACCGGCACCGGCTCCAGCATCACGCGCAGCTGGAATTCATGGCCCAAGCACACGAGCTGTACCGAAACAGGTTCCAGCGTCGGGGGCGGCACAGGCTGCATTCGTTCAGCGGTTGTTGCGTTGCATGAACACCAGCTTTTCGAACAGCGTCAGGTCCTGTTCGTTTTTCAGCAGTGCCCCCACCAAGGGCGGTACCGAGACCTTGTCGTCCTGGCTTTGCAGCACGGCCAGCGGAATGTCTTCAGCCACCAGCAACTTCAGCCAGTCCAGCAGTTCGCTGGTGCTGGGCTTCTTCTTCAGGCCCGGCAGGTTGCGCACTTCGAAGAAGGTCTTCATGGCCGCAGCCAGCAGTTCTTTCTTCAGCCCGGGGAAGTGCACGTCGACGATGCGCTGCATCGTCTCGGCATCGGGGAACTTGATGTGGTGGAAGAAGCAGCGGCGCAGAAAAGCGTCGGGCAGTTCTTTTTCGTTGTTGCTGGTGATGACGACCAGCGGCCGGTGTTTGGCGCGGATGAGTTCACGTGTCTCGTAGACATAGAACTCCATGCGGTCGATCTCGCGCAGCAGATCGTTGGGGAACTCTATATCGGCCTTGTCGATTTCGTCGATCAGCAGAGCCACGGGCTCCTCAGCCGTGAAGGCCTGCCACAGCACGCCCTTGACGATGTAATTGCGGATGTCGCGCACGCGGGCGGCTTCTTCGCCGCCCGTCAACTGGCTGTCGCGCAGGCGGCTCACGGCGTCGTATTCGTACAAGCCCTGTTGTGCCTTGGTCGTGCTTTTGATGTGCCATTGCAAGAGCGGCATGCCCAAGGCGCTGGCCACTTCTTCGGCGAGCATCGTTTTGCCGGTGCCGGGCTCGCCCTTGACGAGCAGCGGGCGCTTCAGGGTGAGTGCTGCGTTCACCGCCAGCTTCAAGTCCTGCGTGGCGATGTAGGTATCGGAGCCCTGAAATTTCATGCGCTTTTGACCAAAGAGAAGCCAGATGGAAAGCCGAAAATGGCCACTGAAAACTGTGCAGCGATACCGTTTGGCGGCGCGCCCTGAGCGGGTTCTACCCAGTATAAGGGCCCTATAATTTGCTAGATGAAGCTTGCCTCGACACCTACTTTGCTGGCCGCCTTGATGGCGGCCATGTTCCATGCGCCCGCCGCACTGGCTGGAGACGCCGCTGCCGGCAAAAGCAAGGCTGCGATGTGCATCGGCTGCCACGGCATCCCCGGCTACCAGTCCAGTTTTCCTGAAGTTTTCAAGGTGCCGATGATTTCTGGCCAGAACGCTGGCTACATCGTCGCTGCGCTGGGCGAATACAAAAAAGGCGATCGCAAGCACCCCACCATGCGTAGCGTGTCCATGTCGCTGACCGACACCGACATGGCCGACCTGGCCGCGTTTTACGAAACCCATGGCGCCAGTGCCGTGAAGACGGTTTCCACCGCACCGGCGCCCAGCCCGGCGGTTGCTGAACTGCTGACCAAAGGCGCTTGCGCTTCCTGCCATGGCGCTGATTTCAACAAGCCGATCGTCGCGGCCTACCCGAAGCTGGCGGGCCAGCATGGCGACTACCTGTATGCCAGCTTGCGCGCCTACGGTGCCCAGGGCAGTGCCCAGGTGGGCCGCAACAACGCCATCATGGGTGCCCAGGTGAAAGCCTTCAGCCGTTCTGAACTCAAGCAGATGGCCGACTACTTCGCCAGCCTGCCTGGCGATCTGCGCACGGTGCGCCAGTCACCGTTCAAGTGATGCCTGGCCGGCGCATCGGCCAGCGCAACACGCCCGCCGACAGCGCCGTTCCCAGCAGCACCACGGCAGCGCCCGTCAGCATCGTCGGGGTGGGCCATTCGCTCAGCACCACGGCGCCCCACAGCATGGCGAATGCCGGGATGAGGAAGGTGACCGAGATGGCCTTGGTGGCTCCCACGCTGGCGATCAGCCTGAAAAACAGCACGTAAGCCAAGCCGGTGCAGGCAAAAGCCAGCAGGGCCACGGCAGCCCAGGCAGTAGCTCCCGGCAGGGTCTTGGGCCACCACCACCAGGCCGGCAGCGCCAGTGCCAGCGCGGCGGCCAATTGGCTGCCCGCAGCCACTGCCATCGGCGGCACTTGTTGCAGTTGGCGCCGCGCCAGGTTGGCGCCCAAGCCATAAAGAAGCGTGGCACCCATGCAGGCGGCAATGGCCAAGGCGGGGCTGACACCCAAAGCGCCCACCCGGAAGTCGGCCTTGCCCCAGGACAAGCCGATCACGCCCGCCAGCCCGACGGCCAGCCCCAGCACGCGGCTGGCGTCCAGCCTGTCACGCCACACCAGCCAGCCGATGAGTGCAGCCCACATAGGCGCGGTGGCATTGAAAACCGCCATCAAACCGGCTGTCAACGCCAACGAGGCCACGGCGAACAGCAAGAATGGCCCGGTGCTGTTGACCAGGCCGATCAAGGCCACCGGCCGCCAATGGCGGCGCAGTGCAGCGCCTTCGCCGCGCCACAACAGCCAGGGCAGCAGCAAGGCACTGGCGCCAGCCACGCGCAGGAAGACCAGTGCCACCGGGCCGAATTCGTGCGCGCCCAGGCGCATGAACAAAAACGAGCCGCCCCACAGCGCACCCAGCAGCAGCAGGTCGATCTGATCGCGGCGATTCATCCTGCAAAGCCTTCCAGCTTCAACAACGCCTGCTTGCGCGGCAGGCCGCCGGCATAGCCTGTGAGCGCACCGCCGCGCCCCAGCACGCGGTGGCAGGGAACGATGATCGACAGCGGGTTGCGGCCCACGGCTGCGCCCACGGCACGTGCTGCTTTGGGCTGGCCCAGGCGGCTGGCGATCAGGCCATAGCTGCTGCTCTGCCCGGCTGCAATGCATGAAAGCTGCTGCCAGACGGCATGCTGAAAGGCGGTGCCCTGCGCGTCCAGCGGCATGCTGAAAACGGGCGTGCGCTTGTCGCCCGCGAAATAGGCTGCCAGTTCATGCGCGGCTTTCGCCAGATGGGGGTGTTGCGCGTTCACGGGTGCGCTCAATGGGCCAGGGTGATGCGCCTGCCCGTCGAACCAGGCGCCCGCCAGACCGGCGTTCGTGGCCGCCAGAGTCAGTGGCCCCAACGGCGTGTCGATGCGGCATTGCGCCGCCAGGTTCATGGGCAGGCTCATGGTATTTCCTTGGTTTCGATCGCATGCCAAAGCCGCATCACGGCATAGGCGCGCCAGGGGCGCCAGGGCTCGGCCAGACGGGTGATTTCTTTGGCATCGCGCGACCCCAGCGCGATCATCAATCCCACGTCGCTGGCTGGCCAGGCATCGGGCCAGGCCAGCGCGCGCATGGCGATCAGTTGGGCTGTCCACGGCCCGATGCCGGGCAACTGCTGCAGCGCCTCCAGCGTGGGCTCGATCGGCATGCCGCGTTCGAGAACGATGCGCCCGCTGGCCACTTCGCCGGCCAGCGCCTGCAGCGCGCGCACGCGCTGGCGCACGATGCCCAGCAGGCCGATGGTGGCCGGGTCGGCTGCGGCCACGGCAGCAGGTGTGGGGAACAACAGCGTCAGGTCGGCGAATGGTGTTTCGATGGGTTCGCCCAGCCGATTGACCAAGCGCTGCAGCAGCGTGCGGGCGGCTTTCACCGTCACCTGCTGGCCCAGCACCACGCGTACGGCGGCTTCGAAGCCATCGAAGCAGCCGGGCAGGCGCAGCCCTGGTCGCAAGGGCAGGGGCAGGCTGGCCATCACGGCATCCACAGGGTCCGAGTCGGCGTCCAGGTCGAGTGCATGGCGCACGCGTTGCAGCAACGCGCCCAGCACGGGGCTCAGGCTGTCGGATGTCTGCAGCCGAACCTGGCACCGCGCCGGGTCGAAGCGAAGCAAGATCCAGCCGTACAGCATTTGCCCTTCGTGCGGCCAGGCCAGCGTGCGGCGCAGGGTCAGCGCGCTGGCATCCACGGCTTCGACGCCGGTGACGACGCGGCGCTCGAAGTGGCCGACCATCGCTTCCACGTCGTAGGGCGGTCGCCAGGCCAGCTGCAGGGCAGCCTCTGCCATCGGGCGCGCTTTGCGCAACTGTGTCGGGTTGAGCCGGTAGCGTTCGGCAAACGCGGCATTGAAGCGGCGCAGGCTTTCGAAGCCGCTGGCCAGCGCCACTTGCGAAACCGGCAAGGCCGTGTCGGTGAGCAACTGCTTGGCCAGCAGCAGGCGCTGCGTGCTCAGATAGTCATGCGGTGCCACGCCATGGCTGGCCTGGAAGATGCGCCGCAGATGCCTGTCGGTCACGCCCAGCCTGGCGGCCAGGTCAGGCAGGGCGATGCTGCGGCCCTGCTGCACGGCATGGTCAATGTGCTGCGCTGCGCTTTGCGCCAGGCTGTTGGATGAATCCATTTGCGAGAAACCGGGCGCGATTTCCGGCCGGCATTTCAGGCAGGGCCGAAATGCTGAGGATTCGGCCTGAGCGCGGGTGTTGAAGAAGCGGCAGTTCTCGCGCTTGGGCGTCCGAACACGGCAAACCGGGCGGCAATAGATACCGGTGGACGTGACACCCACAAAGAATCGGCCGTCGAAGCGCGCGTCGCGTGCGCACAAGGCGAGATAAGCAGCGGTATGGTCGTCTTGCGCCTGGTGGTACATGCAGCGATCTTAGGCTTCGCCGCGGCCAGGGCTGGCCGTTTTCGGACCTGTGGTTCTGTTGCTCTATTGCCTGGTTCTACATCGCCTTGAACACCGGAACATAGGCCCGGCTGACCGGCAGCTCACCTTGCCAGCCGTGCATGCGCAGGAACAAGCGGCTGGCTTCGTCCCGCCGCGTTCCGGCCAGGTGGCGCATGTTGACGATGGTCGAGCGGTGCATCTGCACAAATTGCGCTGGGTCCAGCTGTTGCACGAGTTCTGCGATCGGTGTGCGGATCAGGTGTTCTGTGGTGGCTGTTTGCACGCAGGTGTATTTGTCATCGGCGCGGAAAAACAGCACATCGTCCACGGCCACCTGGTGCGTCAACTCGCCACTGCCGGCGCGTATCCAGCGCAGGCGTTCTGGTGCCGGGCCCACGCTTGGCACCAAGCGCTGCAAAGCGGCCAGCAAACGCACGTCTTCGCCTCCAGTCAATGCGCGGCGAATGCGTTCCACCGTTTTGGCCAACCGCTCGCGCGCAACAGGCTTGAGCACATAGTCCACCGCTTCCTGCTCGAAAGCGCGCACGGCGAATTCGTCATAAGCGGTGACGAAGACCACGCGCGTAGCGCCTTCGATGCCTTGCGCCACCTCCAGGCCTGTCAGCCCCGGCATCTGGATGTCCAGGAAGGCCAGGTCGGGCTGCAACGCGCTGATGCGCTCTGCGGCTTCCACGCCATTGCGTGCCGTGTGCAGCAACTGCAGGTCGGGCCACAGCATGGCCAGTTCAGCCGCCAGCGCGCGGGCCAGATGGGGTTCGTCGTCGGCGATCAGGCAGGTGGTCATGGCGTGCGCGTTTGCAATGGCAGGGTGATGCGAGCCAGCGTACCCGGGTGGGCGGCTTGCACGATCAGTGTCGCGGCAGGGCCGTAGCGGGTCAGCAGCCGCTGGCGAATATTGTCCAAAGCCATGCCGTGCCCCTTGTGCGCACCGGGCCGGGCTGGCGCATCAGGGCCGCGGCCATCGTCATGCACTTCCAGCACCAGGTTGGGCCCGGCGACACGGGCAGTGACCTGCACCGTACCGCCTTCGATGCTGGGTTCCAGGCCATGCACCACCGCGTTTTCCACCAGCGGCTGCAGCAGCAGCGGAGGCAACGGCTGCTGGCGCGCGACCTCGTCGGCGTCGATGCTGAAGCGCAGCCGGTCTTCCATGCGGCCCTGCAGCAGTTGCAAGTAACTTTGCGCCAGGTCCAATTCGTGACCCACCGCGCTTTGCTCGCTGCGCAGCGTGGACAGGCTGGCGCGCAGGTAGTCGGTGAAGCTGGTCAGCATCTGCCTGGCCTTGGGCGGGTCGTGGTCCATCAGGCTTTGCACGTTGGCCAGGGTATTGAACAGGAAGTGCGGTTCGATCTGTGCCTGCAGCAGCCGCAGCTGCGCTTCGGTGGCGCGGCGTTCTGCATCGATCTGCCGGCCCTTGCCGACAAACCAGTAGTGCAGCAGCGCAGAAATGGCCAGTGACAGCAGCACCATGCCAGCAATGATGTTGGGCGCCTCTTCACTGCTCAGCCAGCGGCCGAAGTTGCCCCCGGCCAGCTGGATGGACAAAGGCCAGCCCAGCGCCACGCCCAGCAGGGGGACGCCGGAAAAAAATATCGAACGCTGCCAGCCGGCCCAGCTGCGCAGGCGCTGAGGTGTGGCCCACCAAGTGCGCAGCAGGTCGAACAGCAAATGGATGATGCCCGCCACGGTGATGCAGATGAGGAAGTTGCGGCCGTACCACTCGGCCCACCCCGCCAGGTTGCGCCAGGCACCGCTGCCGCTGGCGAACACAAGAAAACCCAATACGGTGAAGAAGGCTGCCAACACGGCGGAAAACACCAAGGTCCACAGCCATTGCAACCAGCGCGGCCCGCGGCGTTCGAAGTCGGTGGTGCTCACCCAGGATTCCCAGGAGGCCTGAAGTGCTGCTTTGTCGAGGTTCATGCGGTGCAGTTTAGGAATTCGCGGGCGGCTCTGGCGACCGGGCAGCGACGAATCGCCAGTACGGGCGACGTATCAACGACAGATTGACCTTGCCTGGCGCTGCCTACAATCCGCCGCTCTGCCCTCAACCGCGCCCAACCCCACCTACGCATGCATATCGATCCCACCGTTTTCAAGGCCTACGACATTCGCGGCATCGTCGGCAAGAACATCGACGAAGCATTTGCCGAGCACCTGGGCCGCGCTTTCGGCAGCGAAGCACTGCTGGCCGGTGAGAAGGCCGTCGCCGTGGGCCGCGACGGGCGCGTATCGGGCCCCGGCCTGGCAGCAGCCTTGATTCGCGGCTTGAAAAGCACCGGCCTGGACGTGGTGGACATCGGCATGGTGACCACGCCCATGCTGTATTACGTGGCCGCCACGCGTGGCAAGCACGGCTGCAGCAGCGGCATCCAGGTCACGGGCAGCCACAACCCCAAGGACTACAACGGTTTCAAGATGGTGATGGCCGGCCGCGCGATCTACGGCGACGACATCCAGAAGTTGCGCCAGCGCATCGAGACCGAGACCTACACCGCCAAGCGCGGCCGAAGCGCGAAGATGGACATCGTGGCTGAGTACACGCAGCGCATCGTGGGCGATTGCAAGCTGGCGCGGCCGATGAAGATCGTGGTGGACAGCGGTAATGGAATTCCGGGCGCCAGCGCCCCAGCCATCTTGCGCGCACTCGGCTGCGAAGTCATCGACCTGTACAGCAAGGTGGACGGCGATTTCCCCAACCACCACCCCGACCCCAGCAAGCCAGAAAACCTGGCCGACCTGATCAAGGTGGTACATGCCACAGGGGCCGAGATCGGCCTGGCTTTCGACGGCGACGGCGACCGGCTGGGCGTGGTCACCCAGCAAGGCCACATCATCTACCCCGACCGGCAGATCATGCTGTTTGCCCGCGACATCCTCAAGCGCCACAAGGGTGCCACGATCATCTTCGACGTGAAGTGCAGCCAGCGCCTGCCCGTGGCCATCAAAAAGGCGGGTGGCAAGCCGCTGATGTGGCGCACCGGCCATTCGCTGATCAAGGCCAAGCTCAAGGAAATCGGCGCACCGTTTGCTGGCGAGATGAGCGGGCATCTGTTCTTCGGCCAACGTTGGTATGGCTTCGACGACGCCACGTACACCGCAGCCCGTCTGCTGGAAATCCTGAGCCGCGAGAAGAACCCCAGTGCATTCCTGGATGCGCTGCCCACCAGCTTCAACACGCCCGAGCTGAACGTGCCTTGTGCCGAAGGCGAACACCACGCCGTGGTCGCCGAGTTGCTGGCGCGTACGGCCGACGGGCGCTTGTCATTCGAAGGCGGCAAGGTCGGCACCATCGATGGCTTGCGCGTGGACTTTGCTGATGGCTTCGGCCTGATCCGCGCCAGCAACACCACGCCGGTGCTGGTGCTGCGTTTCGAGGGCCACACGCCAGAAGCGCTGGAACGCATTCAGACTGCTTTCATGGACGCGCTTCGCAGCGTCAAACCCGACGCGCAGGTCGCCACAGCCGCACATTGACCGCAGCCTTCGCGCGTTTGCTGTACGCCAGCGCGCTGTGGCTGGCCACCCCGCTGTTTTTCGCGCGCTTGTGGTGGCGAGGTCGGCGCGAACCGGTCTACCTTCAGCACTGGCCTGAACGGCTGGGCTTCGGCACTGCCGGGGCCCCGGTGGGCCGCATCTGGATACATGCCGTGTCGCTGGGCGAAACATTGGCGGCGCAGCCGCTGATCGAAGCATTGCGTGCGCAGCGGCCAGCTTCGCGCTTCCTCATCACGCATGGCACCGCCACGGGTCGCGCAGCTGGCGCGGCCCTGCTGCAACCGGGCGACGCGCAGGCCTGGCTGCCCTACGACACCCCAGCGGCCGTGAAGCGCTTTCTGCGCACGCAGCGGCCGGCGCTGGGCGTGCTGATGGAAACCGAAATCTGGCCCGCACTGATGCATGGCGCGCAGTCTGCCGCTGTGCCCATGGTGCTGGCCAATGCCCGATTGTCTGAACGCAGCCTGCGCAAAGGTTTGCGTTTGGCGCATTTGATGCAACCGGCTGTGGCCGGCTTCACGCGTGTGCTCGCACAAACGGCCAGCGATGCAGCGCGGCTGATTTCTGCTGGCGCCACGCCTGCCGTTGTGCACACGATGGGCAATCTGAAGTTCGACCTGACGCCGCCGGCCGCGCTGCACGAACGCGGCGCTGCTTGGCACGCGCAGCTACAAACGGCCCATCCCCGTAGCGTGGTGCTGATGGCGAGTTCCCGCGCCGGCGAAGAAGCCGCGCTGCTGGCGGCTTGGCTGGCTTTGCCGATGCCGCGACCCTTGCTTTTGCTGGTGCCTCGGCATCCGCAGCGTTTCGCCGAAGTGCAGGCGCTGCTGGCAGCAGCGGGCCTGTTCACGGTGCGGCGCAGTTCCTGGGGTGCGGCGCCGCCAGCCGCTGTTGCAACTGCCGATGTCTGGCTGGGCGACAGCGTGGGCGAGATGCCGCTGTACTACGCGGCAGCCGATGTGGCGTTGCTTGGCGGCAGTTTCGAGCCTCTGGGCGGCCATAACCTGATCGAGGCTGCCGCTTGTGCCTGCCCGCTGGTGATGGGCCCGCACACCTTCAACTTCAGTGACGCGGCAGAGCTGTCGTTGGCTGCGGGTGCGGGTTTGCGCGAAGCCACGATGGCCCAAGCCGTGCAGCGGGCTGTCTTGCTGGCAGCAAACCGTGCCGAGCGCGACACCATGGCCGCTGCCGCACAGGCTTTTGCTGCACAGCACCGCGGCGCGGCGGCGCGCATGGCGGCGCAGGTGCTGCAGTTGCTGTAACTGCTGTAGCTGCTGTATTCGCAGTGACCCCGGCTGGCCGCTGCCGCCTTACTTCGACAGCAGCGTGCCCACAGCCTGCACATCGGCAGGCAGCAGGGCGCCTGCCGCCTGCCGCAGGCGCAAGCCGCCGACCAGCACGTCGTAGCGCGCACGCGCCAGATCGCGCTGCGTGGTGGCGAGCTGGCTTTGCGCGTTCAGCACGTCCAGATTCACGCGCACGCCCACGCGGAAGCCCAGCTGCGTGGCTTCCAGCAGCAGCTTGGAAGACGCCACGGCTGCTTCCAGCGCACGCACCTGGGCCAGGCCCGACTGCACGCCGAAATACGCCACGCGCGTGGCCTGGGCCACGCTGCGGCGCGCGGCTTCCAGGTCGTTGCGCGTTCGTTCTTCGAGCTTCAGCGTTTCCTTGATCCGCGCCTGCGTGGCGCCACCGGTGTAAAGCGGCATGCTCAGCTGCACGCCCACGCTGGCGGTGTTGCCGGTGCCGCGGAAGGTGGCACCGCTGCCGCGCACATCGCTCAGGCCCACGCTGCCCACGGCGTCGACGATGGGCAGCTGGGCAGCGCGCGCCTTGTCGGTTTCGAGCAGGGCCACTTCCAGGTTCACCCGTGCACGGCGCACGCTGGGGTGCTGGTTGTCGGCCATGCTCACCCATTCCTCGGCATTGGCAGGGCTGGTGGAAGGCAGGGTGGCGGTCACCTGCAGCGGAACGGGCTCGACGCCCTGGCGGCCGACCAGCTGGTCCAGCGCGATACGCCGGGTACGCAGTTCGTTGTCGGCGGCGATTTCTTGCGCCGTGGCCAGGTCGAAGCGCGCCTGTGCTTCGCGCGAATCGGTGATGGTGGCCGTGCCGACCTCGAAATTACGCTTGGCCGATGCCAGCTGCTCGGTGATGAAGCTCTTGCTGGCCTGCGTGGTGGCCAGGGTGTCGCGCGAAGCCAGCACCTCGAAATAGGCCTGGGACAAGCGCAGGATCAAATCCTGCTCGGCCGCGTCGAGGTTGGCGCGTGCCGTTTCAGCAGCCTTGCGCGCTTGCTCCACAGCCACCTGGTTGGACTTGTTGAACAGCGGATAGCGCCCATTGAGCGCGCCTTGCACCGTGGTCGTGCCCAGCGGGCGAAAGTTCGGCGGATCGTTGCGCCCCGCACTGATGCCGGCCGTGGCGTTGGCCGACGGCCGCAGCAGCGCTTCGTTTTGCGCGATGCTGAACTCGACCGCTTCGGCTTGCGCGCGTGCGGACAGGTAGGTGGCGTCGTAGCCTCGCGCCGCTTCATAGAGCTCTTGCAGGCCTTGGGCGCTGGCCTGGCCAGGCACCATCCCCATCAACGCAGCGGCCAGGGTCAAGGGCGCCAGGCGCAGCGAACGTGGCAAAGCGGAAAGACGACGTCTGAAAGGGGCGTGCATGTGACAAAGGTCCTTGGGTGAGCGCAGGTTATAGGCGGTGACCGCAAGGGCCCGCAGCCGCGATGCGACGAGTTGACAAGAGCATGCGATGAACGGCGCCGCTTCGGTGCCCAGCGGCGTGCATGTGCCCGCCCAGGCGGCCTGCCGCTGCCATCAAAACTTGAACCGCGTGGGTTCGGCGAAACCTGCCAGGCGCGGCGCCACGGTGTCGAACAGGTCCACGTCTGACCATGCCGTTGCGCCAACACGCGTGAACAGCCTGGCGCGCATGACGGGCAGGTTGCCCACCACGGCGGCCAGCCGGCCGCCGACCTTCAATTGCTGCAGCAGCGCAGGGGGCACATCGGCCACCGATCCTGAAAGCAGGATGGCGTCGAAAGGCCCTTCGCCGGGTAAACCGCGCGCGCCCTCTTCTGCTGTCACCAGTTGCACCACGGCGTTGACGATGCCAGCGCGCTGCAGGTTGTGGGTGGCCAGTTGCACCAGCGCGGGCCGGCATTCCAGCGTGATCACCTGCATGGCACGGTGCGCCATCAAGGCGGCCATGAAGCCCGAGCCGGCGCCTATTTCCAGCACGTTTTCGTGCCGCTGCAGCTGCAATTCCTGCAGCAGCCGTGCTTCTACTTTGGGCTCCAGCATGCAGGGCCCGTGCGGCTCGCCTTCCAGCAAGGGCACGTGGCTGTCGACAAAAGCCAGCGCGCGCATGCCGGCAGGCAGGAAGTCTTCGCGCCGCACACTGGCCAGCAGTTCCAGCACGGCCGGGTCGAGCACCTCCCAGGGGCGGATCTGCTGCTCGATCATGTTGAAACGGGCGAGTTCGGTGTTCATGTGGGCAGAGCGGTACGGGGGAGCGGGCAAACCCGGAATTCTAGGCTGCTGTGCGGGCGCGCCGTGAGGGCCCGGGCCGTACCTGCAAGCCACCCAAGGCCAGGTCGAGATGGGTGTCTATCAGCCGGACAGGGTCGATGCCTGACAGGCCGCAGGGCGGCGTGCAGGCGCCGAAAGAATGGCGGTGCAAGGCAAGAAAGATCATCGGTGCCATGAGCGCATGGGCTACTTCATGCACGGGCACGCTGCGGAATTCGCCGCTGTCGATGCCGCGCTGCACGGCAGCGCTGAACAGCACATCGGCCGGCTGTATGACTTCAGCGGTGTAGAAACTGGCCAACTCAGGGAAGTTGCGCACCTCTGACAACACGATCTTGTGGATGCCGGCCGCCGGCGTGCTGCCCAAACGTTGCCACCAGGCGTTCATCAGGCATGCCAGCAGATCAGAGCTGCTGCCCTGATGCTTGGCAAGCATGTCCATGCCCTCGGCAATCAGGCTGGTCAGGTTCTGCCGCACCACCGCCTTGAACAGCTCTTCCTTGCTGGGGTAATACAGGTACAACGTGCCTTTGCTGACGCCGGCAGCGCGCGCCACTTCTTCAGCGCGCGTGGCGGCAAAGCCCTTTTCGACGAACAACGTCAGGGCGGCGTCCAGCAATTCCTGTGGGCGGGTTTCTTTGCGGCGCTTGCGCGGCGCTGTCGAAGCTGAAGCGCTGTTTTTGACCATTCGCTGTGTGTGAGCATTTTTACTGACTGATTGGTCATTAATGCTACGCCCGGGCATCTGTCACGGTCAAGGAAGGCAAAGGCTGGTGGCGGCGCACCTATCATCCGCGCACTTCAATGCCCAGCGGCCTCAAGAAAGCGCGATTTGGACTTCATTCTGTTGATCAAGGCCGCCATCATGGGTGTGGTGGAAGGGCTGACCGAGTTTCTGCCCATTTCTTCCACCGGGCACCTGATCCTCACCGCTTCGCTGCTGAATTTCACAGGCGAAACCGTCAAGGTGTTCGAAATCGCCATCCAGACCGGCGCCATGTTTGCCGTGATCTGGCAGTACCGCGAAAGGCTCAAGAGCACCGTCACCGGCATCACGCATGACCCCGTGGCGCAACGCTTCACGTTGAACGTGGCCATCGCTTTCGTGCCAGCCGTGGTGCTGGGTCTGGCCTTTGGCGGCATCGTCAAGGAGCATCTGTTTCACCCCGTGCCGGTGGCCATGGCCTTTGTCGTGGGCGGCGTCATCATCCTCATCGTCGAGCGGCGCCACAAGCGGTTGTACGGCGCGATGGACCTGGAAGGCGGTCGTCGTGCCCGCGTGGAAAGTGTGGACGACATGACGCCGATGGACGCGCTGAAAGTCGGCCTGGTGCAATGCCTGGCGCTGGTGCCGGGCACCAGCCGGTCCGGGGCCACGATCATCGGCGCCATGGTCTTCGGTTTTTCGCGCAAGGCGGCTACCGAGTTCAGTTTCTACCTGGGCATTCCCACGTTGATGGGGGCCGGTGCGTATTCAGTGCTGAAGAACCGGCACTTGCTCTCCACATCAGACATTCCGATGTTCCTGGTGGGCACAGTGACGGCGTTCTTCAGCGCGTTACTGTGCATCCGCTGGCTCATCCGCTATGTCTCCACCCACGACTTCACCTGGTTCGCGTGGTATCGCATCGTTTTCGGCGGCATCGTGCTCTTGACGGCCTACACCGGCTGGGTCACCTGGCAAGCCTGAATTTGCCCCCCAGGCTTGTCGCTTCGCTCCGTCGCCGACCCCCAGGGGCGCTCTGACAGCGGCCCGGCGCAGCCGGTTCCGCGCCAGGGTCTGGTTGTTTTTAGCGAACCGCGAACACCAGATCCCAGACGCCGTGGCCGAGCTTCAGGCCCCTGTTCTCGAACTTGGTCAGCGGCCGGTAGGCTGGGCGCGGTGAATAGCCCTCTGCCGTGTTGACCAAACCCGGCTCGAGCTGGAGCACCTGGAGCATCTGATCTGCATAGGGCTGCCAGTCGGTGGCGCAGTGCACGTAGCCGCCGGGTGCCAGGCGTGAAGTCAGCAGCGAAACGAAAGCCGGCTGTACCAGCCTGCGCTTGTTGTGGCGTAATTTGTGCCAGGGGTCGGGGAAGAAGATGTGCACGCCCTGCAGGCTGCCGGGTGGCACCATGTGCTGCAGCACTTCGACAGCGTCGTGCAGGACGATGCGCAGGTTCGTCAAGCCGCGCTCGCCAATGTGTTTGAGCAATGCACCGACACCCGGCACATGCACTTCGATGCCGATGAAGTCGGTGTCTGGCAGCGCAGCGGCAATCTGCGCGGTGGCGTCGCCCATGCCGAAGCCGATCTCGATGATCTTTGCTGCGTTGCGGCCAAACGCGGCCGGCCAGTCCAATTGCGCTGCGGGCTGGTAGGGCAGCAAATGCTGCGGGCCCAGCTCGGCCAAGGCACGCTGCTGCCCTGTGCCCATGCGCCCGGCGCGCAGCACGAAACTGCGCAGCGGGCGAGGCTGTGGGCGGGAAGGGTCGGGGTTGGAGTTGTCGTCTTCCATGGGGCGCGAAGTGTAGTGTCGCCAGCGTGACGCACGGGTGCGGGTTCAGCCCGCATGGGCAGGGCAGGCTGGGTCTCTAGCATCAGTTGCCAGCTGCACAGGCAGCTCGACGCTTACAACGCTTTGGAGACAAGACATGCAAAAAACCCCGCGCCGCCTGACCTGGCCGCTTTCTCCCATCGCCATGGCCATGGCTGTTTCGCTGTTGGCCGCTTGCGGTGTCGACGACGAACGCCCGCCGCTGCAACTGAAAACGCTGAACAACCGCGCCGACCTGGTCAGCGGCGGTGACGCGCTGGTGCAAGTCGTGCTGCCCGCTGGCGCCAGCGCGCAGGATTTGCGCGTCGAAGTCGGCGGTGTGGACCAGAGCGCGGCGTTCCGCACCCTGGCTGATGGCCGCGTTGTTGGCCTGATCACCGGCCTGAGCAACGGCACCAATACCGTACGGGCTGAGACGGCCAGTGCCAGTGCTGGCGAACTGGTGGTGACGAATGCGCCGCGCCAGGGGCCGCTGATCGCTGGCGCGCTGACCCAGCCCTTCTTCTGCGCCACGCCCACGCCGCGGGTCACATCCGGCACCACCCCCGCCACCAACGCCAGTGGCCTGACAGGCGCGCCTGACGCGAACTGCAACATCGCCAGCGAATTCAAGCTGTACTACCGCACCACCGCCGCCGGTTGCAGCCTGGCCTTGCCCGACCCGACCCCCGGCATGGCGGCCACGGCCACCACCGTGCCCAGCAACCCCACGCCACCGGCCAACGCCTGCTTCAAGCCGTACACCGCTGGCAGCACGCCCGGCGACCTGGCCACGGTGACCACCGATGCCGGCGTGCGCGTGCCTTTCGTCGTGCGCCTGGAACGCGGCACCATGGGGCGCGGCATCTACGACATGGCCGTGCTGCACAACCCGGCGCAAACCGTTTCCGCACTGACCCCGCCTGCGGCCTGGAACGGCAAGCTGCTGGTCAACTTCGGCGCCAGCACGGGGCAGCCCCGGCGCCAGGCCAGGCCGGCCACGGCCTGGACCGGGTCTGACGTGCAGCTGTCACGCGGCACCATGGTGCTGGTGCACAGCATGCTCGATTCGGCGCGCAACTCCAACCGCGTGCTGATGAGCGAAACGCTGATGATGATGAAGGAGCACATCGCCGACACCTACGGCGCCATCCGCTTCACCATCGGCTCGGGCTGCTCCGGCGGTTCGATCAATTCCAACATGGCCGGCAGCATTCAGCCGGGCTTGCTGGACGGCATCACCACCACCTGCACCTACCCGGATTCGGAATCCACAGCCATCGAAGTGGGCGACTGCGTGGGGCTGGTAGACGCCTATCAAAAGCCTGAATGGCTGGCCTTGATGACTGGCCAGACGCAAACGCAGATCAATGCGCGCAAGGCGGCCATCAACGGCCACCCCGACGCCAGCGCTTGCCACGCCTGGTACAACGCCTTCGGCACGAACGCCCGGGCCGGCCTGTTCAACCCGCGCTTCGTCAGCAACAACGTCACGGGTGCCATCACGCAGAACCCGGTGCAGACCAACAACTGCGAATTGCCCAACAGCGCCGTCTACGACCCGGCCAACGCTGCAGCCACGGCCAATCTGCCGCGCTGCAACGCCTGGAGCTGGGCAGAAAGCATCTGGGGCAAGGTGCCCGGCTCGCCCGCTGCGCGCGACACGCGCGACAACGCTGGGGTGCAATACGGCTTGAAGGCGCTGCGCGACGGCGTCATCAACGGCGAAGAGTTCGTCACCCTGAACACCATCATTGGCGGCACCGACCGCGACGCCACGCCGCGTGCGGCGCGCACCACCGCCGACACGCCGGCGCTGGAAATCGCCTATCGCGCAGGCATCGTCGCCAGTGGCGCCCAATTGGCCAAGATGGCCATCATTGACATGCGCGGCTGGGATGACTCCAACCTCAACGTGCCGCCGGGCAACACGCCGGGCACCATTCCCATTCACCACCAGTGGTTCAGCTTCGGCTTGCGCGACCGCATTGCCGGCGCTGCAGGCGACGCCAACAACCAGGCGCTTTGGCGCTTTGCCCGCACCGGCCTCACACCACCCGGCACCATGGCCAGCGACGCATCCCTGGGCATGGACCAGTGGCTCACCACGCTGAAGGCGGATACCAGCAGCCGCAGCCTGGAAGTCAAGGTGCGCGCAGCGCGCCCAGCCAGCACAGCCGACTTCTGCATCCTGCCCACCGACGTGACGCAAACGGTGAAGGTGACGAACGCTGCGGTGTGCGATGCCGATCCGTTCTTGAAGCCATCGCTGTCACCGCGCCAGGTGGCTGGCGGCCCACGCACCGAGAACGTGCTGAAGTGCCAGCTCAAGCCGCTGCTGCGCAGCGACTATGCCGCCGGCACCTTCAGCGACCCGCAATGGTCGCGCCTGCAGGCGGTGTTCAGCGACGGCGTTTGCGACTGGAGCAAGGCCGGCGTGGGCCAGCAGGCTGCTGTCAGCCCGCTGACGTTTGCCGGGGGCGCCGGTGGCCAGCCGCTGCCTGCCGCACCTGTTTCAACAACGCCTTGACGATGTGATCTCTTGCCGGCCGCAGCTATAGGCTGTGGCCTGCTTGACGTACCATTCAAGCCTGATGCGGGTGTAGTTCAATGGCAGAACGGCAGCTTCCCAAGCTTTAGACAGGGGTTCGATTCCCCTCACCCGCTCCAGGTCCCCTATTTCGAGCGACACAGTGACCGCACCTTTGCAGATTGCCTGTTGCGGCATCGATGTCGCATCCGTTCAGCCCACGCCGGGGTATGGTCCTTTCACAGCACAGGCTTGCGCTGGTCTGGACGAACTGGCCAGCGCCGATGTCGATGCCGCGCTGATTGCCGTAGCCGACCCCTCTGCCTTGCTGGCTTGGCCGCAACTGCCGGCGCTGGCACTGCAGACCGCTGTCGTCGCCGTCGTTGACGTGCCTGACGCACTTGCCAGCCTGAAGCTGTTGCAAGCCGGCGTGCAAGAGGTGCTGCCGCGCAGCGATCTGGATGCAGCCCGCCTGGGCCGGACGCTGCACCATGCCATCGAACGCCAGCGCCTGGAAGCGGCCACGCGCCGTGCTTATGCCACCGACCTGTCCACCGGCCTGCCGCACCACCCGCAGTTGCTGGAACACATGACGCATCTGCTGGCACTGCGCGAGCGCGAACCCGCACCGATGGCTTTGATTGCCTTGCGCATTTCTGGTCTGGCCGCGACCGAAGCCACGCTGGGTGCGGAGTCGGCCAACGTGTTGCGCCGCAAAGCCGCTGTTCGCTTGCGTTCAGCGCTGCGCGCCAGCGACGTGGTGGCCAGCATCGGCACCGATGCTTTTGCCGTGCTGCTGGCCTGGATCGATTCGCCGCAAGACGGCGAACGTGTGGCGGCCAAGCTGGCGCACGCACTGGCCCGGCCTTTCAGCGTGGCGGGCCGTGAACAGGGCCTGACGGTCAGCGTGGGCCTGGCGTCTTATCCCGAGCATGGCAAAGACGCCGACAGCCTGATGCGCCGCGCCGTGGCGCAAGCCACGCAGCGTGCCAGCGTGGGCGGTGGGCAGACGGGGGCTGCGGCAGACCGCGGGCCGCAGGCGGCCGCCAACGACGACTGAGCTTGCGGGTTGTCTGGTCAGGCGCTCATGCGCTCATGCGCCCGAACTGCCGGCACAGCCCGTGGCCAACGCATGCGCCCAGTCGTCGAAGCCTTCGGCCTTCGCCTTGCGTGCCGCCGCCAGATGGTCATAAGTCACTTGGCGAAGCTCAAGCTGCCAGCCACCGCTGTTTTTGCTGGTTTCTGCCGTGATGACGGCATAGCGCGCATGCGGGCTGCCGGTCTCAGCCGTGTGCCGGTAAGGCCAGTCGTGGGCGAAAGCCTGCAGCCCCACGCTGCCGGGATTGCCCAGGCGCAGGCCATCGACACCATCCAGCAGCAGGTTGCGCGGCACATGCGAATGCCCGCAAAGCAGCAAGCCGGTACCTGGCGCCATTTCTGAGTTTTCCCCCAGCCGCGAAAGAAGCTCATCAGGCCGCGCAGCGCGGCTGCCGGCATGGGTGACGGTCTCCAGCAGATAGATCAGATCGGACTGCGGTGTGCCGTGCACGCACATCAGGCCCGGGAACGGGTTCATGGTCGCCGGCAAGTTCGACAGCCAGACAAGCTGTTCGTGCGTGAGCCGTTCGCGCGCGAAGCGATCGCTGGCGGCCATGGCTGGCTGATCACTGTGCAGCAGTTGGCGCTCATGGTTGCCCGCAATCGTCAGCCAGTCCAGTTCGCTCTGTTCCAAGAGCCAAGCAGCAGTTTCTGCGGGCCAAAGCGGCCCGCTGACGATGTCGCCCAGGTTCAACCAGCTGTCCATGGCGCCGGCGTCATTCACCACCGCCTGGAGCGCGGGCAGATTGCCGTGGATGTCAGAAACCACGCCGATTCGTCTCATCGCAACAGCCCCGGTGATGCTTCGCTGATGGCCACCACCGCCGGGTGCTTGAGTTTGCGTTCACAGGAGATGGCAAACGTCTGATAGATGACTTCGTCGGTCTGGCCGACGATGCCGACATCGAACTGGGTCATCGTCTGGGCAGCCACGCTGCTGGGCATGACGAACACGCCGGCACCCGCATGACCAAATGCCTTCATCAGCGCCGTGTCGTCGAAGTCGCCCACGATGCGTGGCCTGATCTCCAGCTTGTCCAGCCAGCGCAGCAAGCGCGGGCGGACGGCAGAGTCTTCACCCGGCAGCAGCATCGGGGCCTGTTCCAGGCTATGCGGAAACTGCTTGCGCAGCGCCCTGGCCATGGTTTTGGTGGCCAGAAAACTCACGCCGCAGTCTTCAAGCAAGTGGTTGAACCCGCGCACGTTCATGGAAGGGTGCATGGAGCGGTCAGATAAGACCAGGTCCAGCTTGTGCACGGCCAACAGCGCCAGCAGGTCAGCAAAACGGCCTTCCCGGCAGTGCATTCTGGGTGCCGGCCCGGGCCCGTGCAGGGCGGGCGCCAGCAGCTTGTAGGCCACGACCTTGACGACAGCGCCAGACACGCCGACGCGGAAGCTGCCCGTGCCGGCGCCGGGCCGGTCGCGCAGCGCGTCTTTGAGCTCTTCGCCCACGGCAAACAAGCGCTCGGCGTAGTCGAAGACCAGATGGCCGGTCTCGGTCAGCTCCAGCTTGCGGCCAGCACGGCGCCACAAGGGCTCGCCAATGGCTTGTTCCAGCAGTCGCATCTGGCCGCTGATGGCCTGCGGCGTGACGTGCAGCTGTTCGCCGGCCTTGGCCACCCCCCCTGATTTGGTGACCGCCCAAAAGTAGTGCAAGTGCTTGTAGTTGAGGCTCTGCATCGGTGACTGTTCAGAAAAACGGAGTTGAAGTGAATCACAAATCGACTATTTCTGATATTCGGACCAGCCTAGCCTTAGCGGGCTTTGACAAGCATGCAGGTCGATGGATAAACCCTGGCCGGTAGGCCGAGCAAGCCTCTGAGCAAGCCATGCAACACCAAGCATTCAGCCCATCAATATTGGAGACTCACCATGGAACGTCGTTCGTTCATCACCAAGGCCACAGTCGGTTCGGCCGCCGGCGCTGCAGCCCTGGTCGCCCCGGCCATCGTCCAGGCCCAGCCCGCTGTCCGTTGGCGCTGTTCATCCGGCTTCCCCAAGGCACTCGACACCATCTACGGCGGTGCTGAAGACGCAGCCAAGCGCATCAGCGACGCCACGGGCGGCAAGTTCCAGATCAGCGTGGCACCTGCTGGTGAAATAGTTCCGATGCCGCAGGCTGCAGACGCCGTGGCCGCTGGCACGGTGGAATGCTCGCATACGGCAGCTTTCTATTACGTGGGTAAGGATCCGACCTGGGCCTTTGGCTCCTGCATCCCGTTTGGCATGAACTATCGCCAGATGAACGCCTGGTGGTTCGAAGGCGGCGGTGAGAAGCTGTTCAACGATTTCCTGCGGCCCCAGGGCGTTCGTTACATCCTGTCAGGCAACTCTGGCGCACAGATGGGTGGTTGGTTTCGCAAGGAAATCAAGACCATGGAAGACGTCAAGGGCCTGAAGATGCGCATCCCGGGCTTGGGTGGACGCCTCTTTTCTGCTGTCGGCGCCGTGCCGCAACAGATTCCCGGTGGCGATATCTACCCGGCGCTGGAACGCGGCACGATCGACGCTGCCGAATGGGTGGGCCCTTACGACGACGAGAAGCTGGGCTTCAACAAAGTGGCGCCGTTCTACTACTACCCTGGGTTCTGGGAAGGTGGTGCGGCTTTCGGCTGGATCGTCAACAACAAGGCCTGGGATGCCTTGCCGGCCGACTACCGCGCCATCTTCACGGCTGCTGCGCACGAGGCCAACGGCACCATGATGGCCAAGTACGATGCTCGCAATGGCGCGGCTCTGCGCCGGCTGATAGCGGGTGGCACGAAAGTACAGCCTTTCCCGCGCCCGGTTCTGGACGGCTTCTACAAAGCCGCTGTGCCTTTGTATGCAGAAATCAGCGCTGGCAATGCCGGCTTCAAAAAGATTTACGACAGCTACAGCGCATTCCAGAAAGAAACCGTGAGCTGGATGCGCTTCACTGAAAACACGTTCGACGACTTCATGGCGCAAACGCTGCGCAACTGATCCGGCCGACAAGTCCACTGTGTGAAAGTCACCCGCAAGCCCCGCCCCTCGGCGGGGTTTGTTCGTGGCTTTGACTGGTGGGCCGCCGCGCCCGAAGCCGCACCCGGTTTGACCTGAACCGGGGCTTTCGAGAGACAACCCACACTGCCTTCGAGCAGCCAAGGGCGATAACCTGATGAATGTATTGCTGGCCTTCAGTCGCGGTGTCGACTGGATCACCGAACGCGTGGGCCGTGCGCTGTGTTGGCTGCTGTTGGCCGCCGTGATCATCAGCGCTGGAAACGCCATCATCCGCAAGGCGTTCAGCATGAGTTCCAACGCCTACCTGGAGGCGCAGTGGTATTTGTTCGCTGCGATTTTCATGCTGGGTGCGGGCTATGTCTTTCTGCACGACCAGCATGTACGCATCGACGTGCTGTCGTCCAAGATTTCGCGCCGCAAGCAGGTCTGGATCGACGTCATCGGCATCACATTCTTTTTGCTGCCCTTGTGTGCCTTTGTCATCTGGACGTCTTTGCCGTCGGTGCAGACGGCTATTGAGACCAACGAAGTTTCTGCCAGCCCGGGCGGGCTGTTGCGCTGGCCGCTTTATATGTTGGTGCCCGTCGGATTTGCCTTTCTGGCAGCGCAGAGCCTGTCAGAACTGTTCAAGCGTCTGGGCTTCCTCACAGGCCATGGCCCAGACCCGCATGCCAAGCCTGAGAAGAGCGGCGAAGAACTGATGGCTGAAGAAGTGATGCATGAAGCGGAGATGAGGCAAGCCCGCGCGGCATCGGCATCAGCATCAGCATCACAGGCAGACAAGCCATGACCGCTTTCATCACGGCGTACCTCGCGCCAATCATGTTCGGCGGCTTGGTACTGTTTCTGCTGACCGGCTTTCCCGTGGCCTTTGCTTTGGCCGCCACCGGCATGAGCTTTGGCTTTCTGGCCGTGGAATTGGGTCTGGTGCCTGCGCAGTTCTTCAATGCGCTGCCGCTGCGGCTTTACGGAATCATGGCCAACGACGTGCTGTTGGCCATTCCGTTCTTCACCTTCATGGGGCTGATCCTGGAACGAAGCAGGATGGCCGAAGATTTGCTCGACACCATCGGGCAGGTCTTCGGGCCCATGCGTTCCGGCCTGGCAATTGCCGTGGTGCTGGTGGGTGCCATGCTGGCCGCCACCACCGGGGTGGTGGCGGCTTCGGTGATCTCGATGGGTCTGATATCCCTGCCCATCATGATGCGCTATGGCTACAGCCGGCCTGTAGCGGCCGGAGTGATCACGGCCTCGGGCACGCTGGCGCAGATTCTTCCGCCGTCCATCGTGCTCATCGTCATTGCCGACCAGCTGGGGCAAAGCGTGGGCGACATGTACAAGGCCGCGTTCATTCCGGCTTTCGCCCTCGTCGTCATCTATGTGGTGGCGATGCTGGGGTTGGCGGTCGTCCGCCCGAAGTGGGTGCCGGCGCTGCCGCCCGAGGCCTTGCTGTATCACGAGAGCAATGGCAACACGGGGCACAAGTCGCTGGGTGTGCTGGCGGTGCTCAGCGTGCTGGTGGGCCAGCAGTCTTTCGTGCACTGGCCGAGGATCAAGCAGTGGCTGGGCGCCGACCCCAGCATCACCGTGCCCACCGACGAAAAAGTCGTGATGGCGCTGATGCTGGGCATCGGTTTCGCCTGGTTGCTGGCCATACTCGACAAGCTGGCACGTACCGGTTTGCTTTCTGCGCTGGCCCGGCAAGTGACCTTCGTGCTCATCCCGCCATTGCTGCTGGTGTTTCTGGTGTTGGGCACGATCTTTCTGGGCGTGGCCACGCCCACCGAGGGCGGCGCCATGGGCGCTTCAGGTGCGTTGCTGATGGCGCTGGCGCGCAAGCGACTGGGCGGTACGCTGCTGCGGCAGGCGCTGGATTCGTCGGCCCGCTTGTCTATCTTCGTGCTGTTCGTGCTGATCGGCTCGACCATCTTCGCTCTCACGTTCCAGGCCATCGATGGCCCGGTGTGGGTGAAAACGCTGTTCACAGCGCTGCCCGGCGGTGAACTGGGTTTCCTGCTGTTCATCAACGCATTGATCTTCGTTCTGGGCTTCTTTCTCGACTTCTTCGAGATCGCCTTCATCCTGCTGCCGCTGCTGTTGCCGGTATTGAAGGAACTGGAAATCAACATGGTCTTTTTCGGCGTGATGGTGGCGCTGAACCTGCAGACCTCATTCCTCACGCCGCCTTTTGGCTTTGCGCTTTTCTACCTGCGCAGCGTGGCGCCGAAGGCAGACTATGTGGATGCCGTGACCAAGAAGCGCATTGCCGCGTTCAAGACCGGCGACATCTACAAGGGCGCCATTGCCTTCGTGATCCTGCAAGTGCTGCTGGTAGCCGCCGTGATCTGGAACCCGCAGATCGTGCTGTATGGGCTGGGTGAGGTGAAGGTGCTGGACGTGGACAGCGTCGACCTGAACATCACGCCCATGGAGGAGGAAGACGAGCCGGCGCCAGGGTTCTGATCGCCAACGTTGATCACAACTTTTGATCACACGCAATAGGCGAACGCCGCGAACGCGCAGGCTTCTGCTGCTTTCGAGGTCGATGATGACGTCATGTTGCTGGAATTGCCTTAGGTCAATCCGAGGGTTTCTGCTATGTTCGACGCAGGAGGTCGAACATGCCGTCAATACTCAAGACCCTCAAACCGGGGGCCAGCCCTGAGACGCCCGCTGCATCTGTAGCGCGCATTTCACCGAATGATCTGGGCGAAGCCGACATTCATTTCTTCCGCGAAGGCACGCACGCGCGCTTGTATCGCTACCTGGGCTGCAGGTTGCTCGACGACCGGGCACGCTTTACCGTCTGGGCACCCAACGCCGCCGCAGTAGCCGTGATGGGCGACTTCAACGGCTGGCGCGACGACGCGAACGCCGCGCAGCCTCGCCGCGACGGTTCGGGCCTGTGGCAAGTCGATGTGTCAGGCGTTCAGCAGGGCCAGCGCTACAAGTTCGTCATCCACACGTCCAGCGGGGAACGTCTGGAAAAAGCCGATCCGTTTGCGCGTTATGCGGAATTGCCACCGGCTACGGCATCGATCGTATGGGACGCGGGCGAGTACGCCTGGAACGACAGCCCATGGCTGAATCAGCGCGCCGCGCGCAATGCGCTGGACGCGCCGATGTCGGTGTACGAAGTGCATCTCGGATCTTGGCGTCGCCACGCCGACGGGTCGATGATGGGCTACCGAGACATCGCCGTGCCCCTCGCCGCTTACGTCACCGGCATGGGCTTCACGCATGTGGAACTGATGCCGATTACCGAGCACCCTTTCTACGGTTCCTGGGGCTACCAGACCACGGGCTACTTCGCGGCTTCATCGCGCTATGGCACGCCGCAGGACTTCAAATTCCTCGTCGACACTCTGCATCAGGCCGGCGTGGCCGTGATCCTGGACTGGGTGCCGTCTCACTTTCCAACCGATGCTTTTGCGCTGGCCCGCTTCGATGGCACGCATCTGTACGAGCATGCGGATGAGCGCCAGGGCTTCCACCCTGAATGGAATTCGGCCATCTTCAATTACGGGCGCAGCGAAGTGCGCGCCTTCCTGCTGTCCAGCGCCATGTTCTGGCTGGACGAATTTCATATCGACGCCTTGCGGGTGGATGCCGTGGCCTCGATGCTGTATTTGGACTACGGCCGCAAGGAAGGCGAATGGGTTCCCAACGTGCATGGCGGGCGCGAGAACCTGGAAGCGGTGAGCTTCCTGCAGATGCTCAACACCGCCGCCTACCGGGACCACCCTGGCGTGCAGGTGATTGCCGAGGAATCCACGGCCTGGCCGATGGTGTCGCGCCCCACGGAAATGGGCGGTCTGGGCTTCGGCATGAAGTGGAACATGGGCTGGATGCACGACACGCTGAAGTACCTGCAGGAAGACCCGGTCAACCGTCGCCATCACCACGGGCAAATCACCTTCTCGCTGATCTACGCCTTCAACGAGAACTTCATGCTGCCGCTTTCGCATGACGAGGTGGTCTACGGCAAGGGTTCGCTCATCGGCAAGATGCCCGGCGACGATTGGCAGAAGTTCGCCAACTTGAGAATGTTGTTCGGGTACATGTGGGCGCACCCGGGCAAGAAGCTGCTGTTCATGGGTGGTGAATTCGGCCAACGCGCCGAATGGACCCACGAAGGCGCGCTGGACTGGCACTGCCTGGAAGGCGACCCGCCCAACAACCGCCACCGGGGCGTGCAGCGCTGGGTCGAAGACCTGAACCGCTTCTACCGCGAGCACCCGGCGCTGTACCAACTGGACTTCGATTCAGCAGGCTTCGAGTGGCTGCAGGCACACGACGCCGAGAACAGCGTGCTGCTGTTCCTGCGCCGCTCGCGTGAAGGCCGTGTGCTCTTGGTGGTGCTGAACTTCACGCCTGTGCCGCGCAGCAACTATCTGGCCGGCGTTCCGATCGCCGGGCGCTGGTGCGAACGACTGAACAGCGACGCGCAGCTTTATGGCGGCAGTGGCACGGGTAACGGCGGCGGCACCGAGACCGTGCCGGTGGCCGCGCATGGCCAGTTCCAGGCCTTGAACCTGCAATTGCCACCGCTGGGCATGTTGGTGCTTGAACCGGAAAGGAACGTGCCATGAACCCGGATTGGACCCCCGTCGGATTGAACGATGGCCGTGTTCGCGTGGTCATTGAAAGCATCAGCCCGGCCGTGGACGGCGGGCGCTTTGCGGTCAAACGCGTCGTCGGCGACGACATGGTGGTCGAGGTGGATTGCTTTGCCGACGGCCACGACGTGGTGGCCGCAGAGCTGCTGTGGCGCCGCCCGGGTGCCAACGATTGGGAAACGCGTCCGATGAAGTCATTGGTCAACGACCGCTGGCGAGGCAGCTTCGCCGCCAGCGAAATCGGCGACTGGCTTTACACCGTGCGTGCCTGGGTAGACCCTTTCCTGTCGTGGCGCCACGACTTCGGGCGCCGCAACGACATCGACGACGTTCGTCTGGCTGCGCGTTCAGGCGCAGCGCTGATCGAAGCCGCCGCAGCGCGCGCTGGCAGCGCAGCTGACACCGAGTTGCTGCGTGGATGGGCCCGCGATCTCGCGGCAGCCGCTGGCAGCGACATGCCACTGGCGCAGCTTCAAGCACTGGGCATGGACGAGCCCCGCGCCACCATTGCCCAGCGCAGCCCCGACTTGCAGCATGCGCTGACTTGCCCCATCGAATTCAAGCTGTCGGTAGAACGCGATCGCGCACGCTTCTCGAGCTGGTATGAATTCTTTCCACGTTCAGCCGTGGGCGACGGCAGCACGCATGGCACGTTCAAGGACTGCGAAGCCTGGCTGCCTTACGTACAAGCGATGGGCTTTGATGTGCTGTACTTCCCGCCCATTCATCCGGTCGGCCGCAGTCGGCGCAAGGGGCCCAACAACAGCTTGACGCCTGGCCCTGATGACGTGGGCAGCCCCTGGGCTGTGGGTTCGGCCGATGGCGGGCACCACGCCATTTTGGGCGAGCTGGGGACGTTGGCCGACTTTCAGCGTTTGCTGGGCAAGGCGCAGCAGCACGGCATGGAAGTGGCGCTGGACATCGCCTTTCAATGCGCCCCAGACCACCCCTGGGTCGCCGAGCACCCGAGCTGGTTCAAGACGCGTTCTGACGGCAGCGTGCAGTACGCCGAGAACCCGCCTAAGAAGTACCAGGACATCTACCCGCTGGACTTCGAGAGCAGCGACTGGCGCGGCCTGTGGGAAGGCCTGGCGGGCGTGTTCGAGTATTGGGCAGAACAGGGCGTGCGCGTCTTTCGCGTCGACAACCCGCACACCAAGGCATTCGCGTTTTGGGAATGGTGCATCGCCCGCGTACGCGCCGGCTTCCCCGATGTCATCTTTCTCTCAGAAGCCTTCACCCGGCCACGCGTGATGCACCGGCTGGCCAAGGTGGGCTTCAGCCAGAGTTACACCTACTTCAGTTGGCGCAATACCAAGCAGGAACTCACCACCTATTTCACCGAACTGAGCCAGGGCGCCGGACGCGACTACTTCCGCCCGAATGCTTGGCCGAATACGCCCGACATCCTGCCCGCCGCGCTGCAATACGGTGGCCGCCCGGTGTTCATGGCCCGCGTGGCATTGGCCGCCACATTGGCGGCCAATTACGGTATTTACGGCCCGTCGTTTGAATTGCTGGACCACCAGGCGTTGCGCGAAGGCGGCGAGGAATACCGCAATTCAGAGAAGTTCCAACTGCGCGCCTGGGACCGCAGCCGCGCCGACTCTCTGGCCAGCTTCATTGGCGTGCTGAATCGCGTGCGGCGCGAAAACAAGGCATTGCAGTCCGACGCCGGCCTGCGCTTCCTGAAGATCGACAACGACCAGATGCTGGCATATGCCAAGTGCACAGCCGACCTGTCGAACATCGTGGTGTGCATCGTCAACCTGGACCCGCACCACACGCAAAGCGGCTGGATCGACCTGGACCCGGAAACATGGGGTTTGGAGCCGCAGCAAAGCTACCAGATGGCCGACGCCCTGAGCGGCGCGCATTTCCTGTGGCAAGGCAGGCGCAACTTTGTCAGCCTGGACCCGGCGGTGTGCCCGGTGCATGTGATGCAACTGCGGCGCCATTTGAAGCGCGAACAAGATTTCGATTATTTTTTGTGAGACATCAGCCTTGAACGCAAACACAGACATTGCCGCCATCGGGCAGGCCCTGCCACTGGTGGGTGAAGGCGACCTGCAGTGGTACAAGGACGCCGTCATTTATGAGCTGCACGTCAAGGCCTATGCCGACGGCAATGGCGACGGCATAGGCGATTTCGCTGGCCTGAAGCAGCACCTGGACCATGTGCAGTCGCTGGGCGTCAACACCATCTGGTTGCTGCCCTTCTACCCCAGCCCCCTGCGCGACGACGGCTACGACGTGGCCGACTACGAAGGCGTGCACCCCAACTACGGCACGCTGGATGACTTTCGAGATTTCGTGGCCGAGGCGCACCACCGCGGGCTGCGCGTCATCACCGAACTCGTCGTCAACCACACCAGCGACCAGCACCCCTGGTTCCAGGCGGCGCGCAAGGCACCCAAAGGTTCACCAGAACGCGACTTCTACGTCTGGACCGACGACCCCAAGCTGTACACCGGCACGCGCATCATCTTCACCGACACCGAGAAGTCGAACTGGACCTATGACGAAGTGGCCGGCCAGTACTTCTGGCACCGCTTCTTCAGTCACCAGCCCGACCTGAATTTCGACAATCCGGCTGTCATCGAAGCCGTGCTGAAGACGATGGCGTACTGGCTGGACATGGGCGTGGACGGCTTCCGCCTGGATGCCATTCCCTACCTCATCGAACGCGACGGCACCAGCAACGAAAACCTGCGCGAAACGCACGACGTCATCAAGCAGATTCGCCGCCGCATCGACGCCACCTTCCCGGGCCGGCTGCTGCTGGCCGAGGCCAACATGTGGCCCGAAGACGTGCGCGAGTATTTCGGCGACGACGATGAATGCCACATGGCTTATCACTTCCCGCTGATGCCGCGCATGTACATGGCCATTGCGCAGGAAGACCGGCATCCGGTGGTGGAAATCATGGCGCAGACGCCCGAGATTCCGCCGCATTGCCAGTGGGCCATCTTCTTGCGCAACCACGACGAGCTGACGCTCGAGATGGTGACCAGCAAAGAGCGCGACTATCTGTACAAGACCTATGCCGCCGACAAGCGCGCGCGCATCAACCTGGGCATTCGTCGCCGGCTGGCGCCGCTGCTGGAAAACGACCGTGCGCGCATCGAGCTGATGAACAGCCTGCTGCTGTCGATGCCCGGCACGCCAGTGCTGTATTACGGCGACGAGATCGGCATGGGCGACAACATCTTCCTGGGCGACCGCGACGGCGTGCGCACGCCCATGCAGTGGACCAGCGACCGCAATGGCGGCTTCAGCCGCGCCGACCCGCAGCGCCTGTATCTGCCGCCGATTCAAGACCCGATCTATGGCTATGAAGCGCTGAACGTCGAAGCGCAGCACCGCGAGCCTTCTTCGCTGCTGAACTGGACGCGCCGCCTGCTGGCTGTGCGTGGCAGTTCACCCGCCTTCGGCCGCGGCAGCTTCACCATGCTGCACCCGGGCAACCGCAAGGTGCTGGCCTATGTGCGCGAACATGAGGGCGACGTCATTCTGTGCGTGGCCAATGTCAGCCGCACAGCGCAGCCGGTGGAGCTGGACTTGCGCACCTGGCGTGAACGTGTGCCGGTGGAAATGATCGGGCGCAACCCTTTCCCGCCCATTGGCGATCTGCCTTACATGCTGACTTTGCCGGCGCACGGCTTCTTCTGGTTTCGCCTGTCGGCAGATGCTGTGCCGCCGGTCTGGCACGAAGAAACTCGCAGCCTGGATGAGCTGCCCACCCTGGTGCTGTTCGACGGCTGGAACAGCTTCTTCCGCAGCCGCGCCGTGCCTTGGCGCATGAGCATGGCCGAGAAGACGCGCCGGCAGTTCGAGGGCGAAATGCTGCCGCGCTTCATGCAGCACCAGCGCTGGTATGCAGCCAAGTCGGCGCATATCGAGCGCGCTGCCATCGTCGATTACGCCACGCTGGTTTCTGAAGACCAGAGCTGGCTGCTAAGCATGGTGCAGACGTCCAGCGGCGGCAGCGGCGGCAGCGGCACAGCGAACGCCCACTATTTCGTGCCTCTGGCCATGGGCTTCGAGGACCGCGACGAAGAGCGCACCCGCACGCTCACGGCGCTGGCCGTGACCAAGGTGCGCCAACAGGCCGAGATGGGCGTGATTGCAGACGCCATGGGCGACGAAGCCTTCTGTCGCGCGCTCATCCGCGCCATCGGTGAAGGCCGGCCTTTGCGCACTGACGTCGGCACGCTGCAGTTCAGGCCTGGCGACGGTTTTGCAGATTTGGTGGGTGACACACTGGTGGGCGTTGCCCCATTGCGCCGCCTGACCGCCAGCAGCAATTCCATCAGTCTGCTGGGCGACCGGCTGTTCCTGAAGGCCTACCGCCGCCTGCAAGCCGGTACCCACCCTGAACTGGAAATGGGCCGCTTCCTCACCGACGTGGCCGCCTACCCGCACAGCGTGCCTGTGGTGGGCAGCGTCGAATGGTTGGCTGCCGACGGGCAGGTGTGGACGCTGGCCCTGTTGCAAGCGCAGATGTCCAACCAGGGCGACGCCTGGGAAGCCACGGTGGCGCAGGTTGAGCGTTTGCTGGCGGCCAGCTTCACCGAAGTCAGCCATTCCACCGACGCCATCGCCGCCATGGCCGAACACATGCACCTGCTGGGCCAGCGCGTGGCCGAGCTGCATGTGGCGCTGACGCTGCCGAGCGGGCAAGCTGCGTTCGACCCCGAACCGATGCAGGCTGAAGACAGGTCACGCTGGACAGCAGCGGTGCAAGCAGAATGCGTCCAGACCCTGGCTCTTCTGGCCCAGCGGCGCGAGGGCTTGCCGGCCCCGCTGGCCGAGCTCGTTGAACAGGTCATGGCTTCTGCCGACGCACTGCGTTCGCGCATCCAGGCTGCAGCCAGTGGCCCGCTGCCGGCACACTTGAAAACACGGTTGCATGGCGACCTGCATCTGGGGCAGGTGCTGATGCGGCGTGAGGACTATCTGTTCATCGACTTCGAGGGCGAGCCGCAGCGCAGCTTCGAAGAACGCCGCCACAAGCATTCAGCACTGCGCGACGTGGCCGGGCTGCTGCGGTCCTTCGACTACGCCAGGCAGACAGCGCTGAACCAGACGCTGCAAATGCCCGCCGACCTGCCACGCCTGGCGGCGCTGGCCCGCCTTTGGGAAACCAGCGTGCGTGCTGCTTTCGTGGCCGGCTACAGGCAGCATGCCGTGGCCGGCGGTTTGTATGCCGATGCCGCTGCTTTTGACGCCATGCACGGCTTGCTCTCGCTGTTCGAGCTGGAGAAAGCCTTGTACGAGCTGCGCTACGAGCTGGACAACCGGCCCGACTGGGTGAGCGTGCCATTGGCGGGCATTGCGGCACTGGCTTCGCCTACAGCATCCACACCTGCGCCCACACCCTGAACCCTTGTCTCCTGGAGTTGTCATGGAATCCTTCAACGTCATGCTCGATCCGTTGCGAGGCTTGCTGCTGCAGGTCGGCGCCTTTCTGCCTCGCCTGGCCGTGGCCGTGGTCATCCTGGTCGTCGGCTGGCTGGTCGCCAAGGCCTTCAGGCTGGGCGTGGTGAAGGCGCTGCGCGCGTTGAACTTCCATGTGCTGACAGAGAAGGCCGGCATCGACGGCTTTCTCAAGCAAGGCGGCACCGAAAAAGACACCACCGATCTCTTCGGCTGGCTGGCCTATGCGCTGGTCATACTGGCTTCGCTGCTGCTGGCTTCCAATGGGCTGGGCCTGGGGCAGGTGACCGAATTGCTGGGCAAGGTGGTGTTCTTCCTGCCGCGCTTGCTGGTGGCACTGCTGGTGCTCATCTTCGGCAGTTACTTTGCACGCTTCGTGGCCGGTGCCGTGCGGGGTTACTGCAGGCGCGTGGCCATCAACGACAGCGAGATGCTGGCCCGCATGGCGCAGTACGCCATCCTGGTCTTCGTCGTGTTGCTGGCCATCGACCACCTGGACATCGGCGGCGGCCTGATCCAGCAGACCTTTCTCATCTTGCTGGCTGGCGTGGTTTTCGCGCTGGCTCTGGCGCTGGGCCTGGGTGCGCGCGATCGCGCCAAAGGCCTGGTCGAGCGTTGGTTCCCGCATGACGAACCCAAGATCGACAAGCGCGCGCCGTGATCAGCAAAGCCACCCAGATCGACGGTGTCTGGCCAGGACAGCCCACGCCGCGCGGTGCCACCTGGGACGGCATGGGCGTGAACTTCGCCATCTTTTCCGAACACGCCGAACGCATCGACCTGTGCTTGTTCGACCCCACCGGCAGGCACGAGGTGCAGCGCATCACCCTGCCTGAACGCACCGACCAGATCTTCCACGGCTACTTGCCGCAGGCTCGCCCAGGCTTGCTCTACGGCTACCGCGTCTTCGGCCCCTACGACCCCGCGCGCGGCCACCGCTTCAACGGCCACAAGCTGCTGCTCGACCCCTATGCGCGCAACATCGTGGGCAACCTGCGCTGGCACGACGCACTGTTCGGCTACCGCATAGGCCATGGCGAAGGCGACCTGAGCTTCGACCGCCGCGACAGCGCGGCCTACATGCCGCGCTGCAAGGTCGTGGACAGTGCCTTCACCTGGGGCGACGACCGCGCGCCCAAGGTGCCGTGGCATGACACCGTGATCTACGAGACCCACGTGCGCGGCTTCACCATGCAGCACCCTGGCGTGCCCGAAGCGCTGCGCGGCACCTACGCCGGCCTGAGCTGCGCACCCGTCATCGACCATCTGCGGCGCCTGGGCGTGACCACGGTGGAACTGATGCCTGTGCACGCCTTTCCAGACGACCGGCATCTGCTGGAACGCGGCCTGCGCAACCACTGGGGCTACAACACCATCGGCTTCTTCGCGCCTGAACACCACTACAGCGCGTCCAGCAAGATCAATGAATTCAAGACCATGGTGCGTACCCTGCACGCAGCGGGCATCGAGGTCATCCTGGACGTGGTCTACAACCACACCGCCGAGGGCAATGAATTCGGCCCCACCTTGTCTTTTCGCGGCATCGACAACGCCGCTTACTACCGCTTGGTGCCCGACGCGCCGCGCCATTACCAAGACTTCAGCGGTTGCGGCAATACGCTGAACATGCAGCACCCGCGCGTGCTGCAGTTGCTGATGGATTCTTTGCGCTACTGGGTGACGGAAATGCATGTCGATGGCTTTCGCTTCGACCTGGCTTCTGCGCTGGCACGCGAACTGTTCGAGGTGAACCGGCTGAGCGCCTTTTTCGACATCCTGCGGCAAGACCCGGTGCTGTCGCAAGTCAAGCTGATTGCCGAGCCCTGGGACTTGGGATCAGGTGGCTACCAGGTAGGTAACTTTCCCGCTGGTTGGGCCGAATGGAACGACAAGTACCGCGATTCCATGCGTGCCTACTGGAAAGGCGACGGCGGCTTGATCGGTGAATTCGCCCAGCGCTTCACGGGCAGCAGCGACCTGTACAACCGCAGCAGCCGCAAGCCTTACGCCAGCATCAACTTCATCGCCGCGCACGACGGCTTCACGCTGGCCGACCTGGTGTCCTACAACGACAAGCACAACGAGGCCAACGGTGAAGATAACCGAGACGGCCACGGTCACAACCTGAGCTGGAACTGCGGCGTCGAAGGCCCCACCGACGACCTGGCGGTGCTGGCACTGCGCGGGCGCCAGCAGCGCAACTTCATCGCCACGCTGATGTTGTCGCAAGGCGTTCCCATGCTGCTGGCCGGCGACGAGATCGGGCGCAGCCAGCAGGGCAACAACAACGCCTATTGCCAGGACAGCCCGATCGGCTGGGTCGATTGGCACACCACGCCGGAACAAGCGTCGCTGTTCAAGTTCACGCAGCGGCTGATCGAACTGCGCCGTGCGCATCCGGTGTTCCGCAGGCGCGACTTTTTCCAGGGCCGTGCCCTGCACGGCAGCGAGGTGCGCGACATCGTCTGGCTGCAGCCCGACGGCGCAGAGATGAGCGACGAGGCCTGGCAACAAGGCTATGCGCAGGCACTGGCGGTTTGCCTGGCCGGTGACGGGCTGCAGGATGTGGACACGCGCGGCCAGCCGGTGGTGGATGACAGCTTCGTGCTCTTCTTCAACGCCGCACCTGAAGCCGTGGTGTTCCATTTGCCCGAGAGCCAGGCGCGGCCTGGCGGGCGCTTGTTGATCGACACAGCCAACGAAGCGGGTGCCTTGCCGGACGTGGCTTTCGACGCCAGCCAGCCTTTCACGCTGGAAGGCCGGGCACTGGCCTTGATCCGCTTCCCGCGCCAGGCGGCTGCATGAAGCGCCAGCACGAGATGCCTTTCGGCACGCAGCAGCTGGCAGATGGCTACACGCGCTTCAGCCTGTGGGCGCCCAGCGCGCGCCAGGTCGAGCTGATGCTGAACGGCCAAGTGCAGCCGATGGCATCGCTGGCCGGTGGCTGGTTCGAGGTCATTGCCAATGCAGTGACAGGTGCACGTTATGCGTACCGTATCGACGGCGACTTGGTCGTGCCTGATCCGGCGTCGCGCAGCAACCCTGACGACGTGAGTGGCGCGAGCCTTCTGACAGATCCAGGCGCCTTCGATTGGCCAGATCAGCCGTGGGCAGGCCGGCCCTGGCATGAGGCTGTGGTGTACGAATTGCATGTAGGCTGCTTCACGCCTGAAGGCACCTTTGCTGCAGCCATTGAACGACTGGACGACCTGGTGGCGCTGGGCATCACCGCGATCGAACTGCTGCCCGTGGCCGACTTTCCGGGCCAGCGTGGTTGGGGTTATGACGGCGTGCTGATGTTCGCGCCAGACGCCAGCTACGGCACGCCAGACGATTTGAAGCGCCTGGTGGCTGCAGCGCACACACGCGGGCTGATGGTGCTGCTGGATGTCGTCTACAACCACTTCGGGCCAGACGGCAACTACCTGCATGCTTACGCGAAGCCCTTCTTCAATGAGGCTGTGCACACGCCCTGGGGTGCGGCTATCAATTTCGATGGAGATGGCAGTCGCAAGGTGCGCGACTTCTTCATCCACAACGCGCTGTACTGGCTGGAAGAATTCCATCTCGACGGCCTGCGCGTAGACGCCGTGCACGCCATGCACGACACATCGGTGCTGCACTTTGCTGACGAATTGGCGCAAGCCGTTCAGAACGGCCCGGGTCAGACTCGCCAGGTGCATGTGGTGCTGGAAAACGAAGCCAACGACGCCGCGCGCCTGCAGCGCGGCGGCCATGGCCAGTTGCTGTCTGCCACCGCACAGTGGAACGACGACTTCCACCACGCCCTGCATGTGCTGGCCACGGGCGAGGCCGATGGCTATTACCTGGACTATGCGCAAGAGCCTTTACGGCTTTTCGGGCGCTGCCTGGCACAAGGCTTCGCCTACCAGGGCGACCCGTCGCCGTTCAGGGACGGCAAGGCCCATGGCAGTGTCTCCACCGGCTTGCCGCCGCTGGCCTTCGTCAACGCGGCGCAGAACCACGACCAGGTGGGCAACCGCGCTTTTGGTGAACGCATCAACGGTTTGGCGCAGGCTGCAGGGCGTGAAGACGCCTTGCGTGCGTTGATGGCCTGCATGCTGCTGGCACCATCCCCGCCCATGCTTTTCATGGGTGAGGAATATGCTGCCAGCACGCCGTTTCTGTACTTCTGCGACTTTGCAGGCGACTTGGCAAAAGCCGTGACTGCCGGCCGCAGGCGAGAGTTCGGCCGCTTCGAGCGCTTTGCCGACCCTGCCGTTCAAAGCAGCATCCCCGACCCCAATGCCGAAGCCAGCTTTCGCCGCAGCAAACTGCAATGGGGTGAACGCGTGCATGGTGCACACGCCGAATGGCTGGCGTTCGTCACTCAGCTGCTGGCCACACGCCAGCAAGCCTTGTGGCCGTGGCTGGCGCAGGCGCGCAGCGGGCATTTCAATGTCAGCGGAGCCGGCTTGCTGCAGGTAAATTGGCCACTGGGCGAAGGCGGCGCGCTGCATCTGCTGGCGAATCTGGATCAAGCAGCAGCGAAGGGAGCGGCATGGCCCGACGGTGAAGTGCTGTTCGACAGCCACGCAAGCGCTGTGGCAGAGCGCCCTGCGTGGTCGGTGCGCGTGTCACTGGTCGCGCCATGAACGGCCGTAGAGCCCAGTCCGACCCGCGCCAAGCCATCATCCCGCGCGCCACCTACCGCGTGCAACTGCATGGCGGCTTTCGGTTCGCTGATGCGCAGGCGCTGGTGCCCTATCTTGCGGCCCTGGGCATCAGCCACCTGTATTGCAGCCCGTTCCTGCGCGCACGCAGCGGCAGCCAGCATGGCTACGATGTGGTCGACCACAGCCAGCTGAACCCGGAGATCGGCACGCGGGCCGACTTCGACGCCCTGGTGACAGCGCTGCACGCGCACGACATGGGTCTGCTGGCGGACCTGGTGCCCAACCACATGGGCGTGCTGGGTGGCGACAACGCCTGGTGGCTGGACGTGCTGGAAAACGGCCAGGCTTCCAGCTGGGCCCATTTCTTCGACATCGACTGGCAGTCGCGAGACCCCGACCTGGCCGGCCGCGTGCTTCTGCCTCTGCTGGGCGACCAGTACGGCCTGGTGCTGGAGCGTGGCGAATTGCAAATGCAGTTCGCGCCGGCTACGGGTTACTTCACGCTGAACTATTTCGAGCACCGCTTGCCCATCGACCCGGCCGATTACGCCGGGCTGTTGCGCAGCGCCATGTCGCGGCTGGGTGACAAGGCGCTGCCTGCGCCGTCGCTGGCCAGCCTGGCTTCACTGATCGAACGCTTCCAAGCCCTGCCTGGCCGCGATGCGACGGATGCCACTGCTGCGGCACGCCGGCAGCGCGACAAGACCTTGCTGAAGCGCGAGCTGGCAGCCCAGGTGGCCGCACAGCCGGCGCTGGCAGAAGCCGTGGCCCAGCATCTGGCCGCACTGAACGGCGGCGCCCCACGCCACAAGTTCGACGCGCTGGACGCGCTGATCCACCGTCAGGCCTGGCGCCTGGCGCATTGGCGTGTGGCGGGCGACGAGATCAACTACCGCCGCTTCTTCGACATCAACGAACTCGCGGCGTTGAACATGGAGCGCGCCGAAGTCTTCGAGGCCACACACCGCCTGGTGATGGACCTGGCCGCTGAAGGCGCCATCGACGGCATGCGCATCGACCACCCCGATGGTCTGGCCGACCCGGCCGCCTACTTCGCCCGCTTGCAGCAGCATCACGCCAAAGATCTGGGCATCACGGACGCAGAAATGAGGGCCTCGCCCGGCACGAAGTTGCCCCGCGAGCTGCCGTGCAAGCCCTTGTATGTGGTGGTGGAAAAAATCGTCGCTGCACATGAAAAAGTGCCATTGGAATGGGCTGTGCACGGCAGCACCGGCTACCGCTTCGCCAACCTGGCCGTGGGTGTGCTGGTAGCAGCCAAGGCCAAGACACGGCTGGACCGGGCCTGGCGCGTTTTCGTCGGTCCTGAAGCGCAAGACTTCGACCATCTGGCCTGGGCTTGCCGCCGCGAAGTGATGGCCAGCAGCCTGGCCGGTGAGCTGGGCGTGCTGTCCAGCGCCTTGCACCGGCTGGCCCGCGCCGACAGGCGCACGCGCGACTTCACGCGCAATACGCTGCAGGCCGCGCTGGCCGATGTGGTGGCGTTTTTCCCCGTCTACCGCACCTACATCGTCGACAGGCCCAGCGCCCAGGACAAGCGCTTCATCGACTGGGCGATCGGCCGTGCGCAGCAGCGCTCGCTGTCATCCGACGCCAGCGTATTCGACTTCCTGCGCCAGGTGCTGATGGGTAAAACCCTGACCGGTGCGCCTGCCGGGCTGAGCGAGGGCTACAAGGTCTTCGCCCGCCGGTTGCAGCAGTTCACATCGCCCGTGGCTGCCAAAGGCATCGAAGATACCGCGCTGTACCGTCATAACCGGCTGATTGCACTGAATGATGTGGGCAGCGAGCCCGACCATTTCGGCGTCTCGGTGGCCGCTTTTCACGCCGCCAGCCAGTGGCGTGCGCAGCACTGGCCACACACCATGCTCGCCACGTCCACGCACGATGCCAAGCGCAGCGAAGACGTACGCGCGCGCGTGGCCGTCATCAGCGAGCAGCCTGCGGCATGGCGCCTGGCCACGCGCCGTTGGGCGCGCATGAACCGCAGCTACAAGCAAACCGTGACTGGTGCGCCTGCGCCCAGCCGCAACGACGAGTACCTGCTTTATCAAACGCTGGTAGGCAGCTTCCCGGTGGGTGATGTAGACACTGCTGCGTTGGCTGTGTTTTGCAAGCGCATCGAACGCGCCATGCTCAAGAGTGTTCGTGAAGCCAAGGTGTCGAGCAGCTGGATGCAGCCCCAAGCCGGTTACGAAGCGGCGCTGACCGACTTCATTCGCGCGCTGCTGTCGCCGCGCGAAGGCAACCTGTTCCTGGCCGATCTGCGCGCCAACATACCGCTGTTTGCCTGGTACGGCGCGCTCAACAGCATGAGCCTGGCGGCCCTGAAATGCGTCTCGCCTGGTGTGCCCGATTTCTACCAGGGCCATGCCGCCATCGAGCTCACGCTGATGGACCCGGACAACCGTGGCGAGATCGACCACGCGCGCCGCGAAGCATTGCTGCAGCGCGCCCAAAGCAGCCCTGTGAGCGACTGGGACTGGCCGGCATTGCTGGCCAACGCGGCCGACGGCGAAGCCAAGTTCCGCCTGACCTGGGCTGCACTGCAAATGCGCCGCCGTCTTGAAGGGCTGATGCGCGACGGCAGCTATGTGCCGCTGACTGTGCGGGGACCGCTGGCCGACCATGTGCTGGCCTTTGCGCGCGTGGAGGGTGATCACAAAGTGGTGGCTGTGGTTGCCAGGCTGTTTGTTTCGCTGGGACTCGACGTGGGGCAGGCGCCCGTGGGCGCGGTGTGGGGCGACACGGTGGTGCAACTGCCAGCATCCTGGGAAGCTGGCGCTGTGCTCATAAACGCATTGACGGGCCAGGTTCACGTGCCGGGCGCGAGCTTGTCGGTGGCTTCAGTTTTGCGCGATGTGCCGCAGGCATTCCTGAGCACCTGAAGCGAACCCCACCGGGGCTGGGCGATGATCCTGGCCATGATTGAAGAAGGTCGCCGCCAAGCCCTGGCTCTGCTGCAAGCCAACCTGTGCCCGCAAGGCATCCTGGCTGCCTCCCGCACTGAAGCGGCCATAGCGCGCCGCTACACGCGCATTTTTGGCCGTGACGCCGCCATCTGCGTGCTGGCCATGTGCGGCAGTGGCGTGGCCGCATTGGAACAAGGCGCCATCGACAGCCTGGACGCCCTGGCCGCGCAGCAAGCCGCCAACGGCCAGATTGCCAAATACGTGGACCCCGAAGGTCTGGAAGCCGACTTCTGGTACCTCGGTTGCATCGACGCCACGCTGTGGTGGCTGTTGGCCGTCGACCACGTGCGCAGGAACAGCGCCTTGCCGGCAGCGGCTGGAAGATGGGGCGCAGAGATCGAGCGCGCCATCAGCTGGCTGTTGGCGCAAGAGCACCAGGCCCTGCGCCTGGTGCAGCAAAACGAAGCCAGCGACTGGGCCGACATCATGCCGCGCTCAGGCTATGTGCTCTACAGCAATGCGCTGTGGTTTGCCGTCAAAGTGCGCTTCGGCTTGGCCCACGTGGACACCACGCGCCACCACTTCAATCACTTGTTCCACCCCTACCAGGCCGACCTGCCCGCGTACCACCGCGCGCGGCTGCTGCGCCATTACACGCGACGCGGCCAGGGCGACCCGGGACTCTATTTGAGCTTCGTCAACTTGGCCAGTTATGGCGCTGAAGGCGATGTCTTTGGCAACTTGCTGGCCGTGCACTACGGTCTGGCGGACCAGGCCTTCGCCGAGCGCATCGTCGAAACCCTGCTGGCCGCGCATTGCGACGAACCCTGGCCCGTGCGCGTGGTGCTGCACCCGCTGTCACGCCAGCACGAACAGTGGCGCCCGTACATGGCACGGCACCAGCAAAACCTGCCGCACCAGTATCACAACGGCGGCATCTGGCCCTTCATCGGGGGCTTCCACATCGCCGCGCTGGTCAAGGTCGGCTGGATGCAGGAGGCGGAGAACCTGTTGGGCGATCTGGCTGCGGCGAACCGGCTGGGCGTGCGCGCTGAGTGGGAGTTCAACGAATGGCTGCACGGCGAGACCGGGCACCCGATGGGCTACCCCTATCAGGCGTGGTCCGCCGCCATGTACGTGTACGCTTACCACGCCGTCAAGAGCGGTGAAACCCCGCTGTTCGATGTGCTAACCGTCAAATCATAGTCGCAAGAAAGGAGAGGAAGTATGTCACGCAAGTTCTGGTCCGTTCTGAGTGTCCTGTTGGTCGCCATCCTGGCGATCACCGCCTGCGCACCGGTCCCGGCAGCGCAACCGGTCGCGCCGGCAAAGGCCACTGAGGTTCCGGCGCCTGCCGCGGCGGAACCCGTCACGCTAACCTGGGCCTTCTGGGGCAGCCCGGAAGAGGCCGTCAGCCACAAGGCGGTCGCCGATGCGTTCATGAAAGAGCATCCGGAGATCAAGATCGAGACGTGGAACGAGCCCTGGGACGCCTACTTCACCAAAATTCAGGCACTGTGGGCC
>JBBQXN010000006.1:0-74091 GCA_038209585.1 Burkholderiales bacterium | reverse complement strand
CAAAACGTGGAACGGGCGCTGGCCATCAGCGACCGGGCCTACATCCTGGACCAAGGCGCCATCGTGCACACTGCCACAGGCGCCGAACTGCTGGCCGACAGCGAGATACAGGACAAGTACTGCGCTGTTTAGACGCGCTCGTTCAGGTCGGCGTTGCTGTGCCCAGCATGCGGTCGTGCTTCAGGAAATACTTGCGCGTCATGGCCACCAGCTGCCCTTCGGTCGGATGGTCGGTGGTCTCGCAAGCCACGATCTGCTTGGCCACATCTATGGCAACAGCGGCCTGGAACAAGCTCATGGTTCCAGTCCTTTTGGAATGGTGGTGAGTTGGAACGGAGGAACTGGCTCAGGCCGGTGCCTGGGCTTCGCGCGCTGATTCGCACGGCACGCAGCGCAGGGCCCAGAGTTCGATCTTGAGCCGTTCGAAAGGAATGGCTTCGCTTGTGCACCAGTGGTGCAGCCGAAGCGAAATTGGCTATACCAGGTCGAGTTCCGGGTAGCGGCGAAAGATGCCCGTCTCATTGAACGGGAGGCGCCTTTCGCTGGCCAGGTAGGCCGCCACGCGCGGCAGCGCGGCTACACGTTCATGCAGCTCACGCAAGGCCGGCTTGCCACGCAAAGCGCGGGCCGTGGCGTTCGGGAAGGCATAGCGCAGGCCTTCGAGCAGCTGGAACAAGGACAGGTCGGCGTAGCTGAGCTTGCCGGCCACGAGCCAGCGTGGCCCGGCCGGGTTGTGCTTGACGATGTGGTCGAACCAGCCCAGGAACTTCGGCATGCGTGCGCTGCAGAACGCCAGAGCGCGGCGCTTGGCTTCGGCTTTCTGCTCTTCGTAGAACAGGTTGGCGTCGATGGGGTGGTGGGTGTCGTGCGCCTCAGTCACCATGTCGGCGATGGTCAGCTGTATCTGCTGTGTCCACACCCGCGCCTGTTCGCTGCGCACCACCAGTTTCAGCTCCGGACCCAGGTACTGCAGGATGGCGGCCGTCTGGCCGACGACAAATTTGCCGTCGCGCAGGTAAGGCGGGGCGAAAGGGCGTTGCCCTCCGTGTGCCGCACCCGGGCTGTCCAAGCCGTGCAGCAACGCCGGCAAGCCCTGTCCCGCGTCGGCGCTGCCGCGCGCGATGTCGACATAGGGCGCGCCAGCCGCTTCCAGCGCCAGCCGCACGAATTCACCACGGCCTTGCAGCGTGGGCCAGTAATACAACTCATAGGCCATGGGCTTGGTCGCCGCTCAGGCCACGACGCTGGTAATCGGGTGGCCCGAGGCAATCAGTTGATCCAGCCGCGCCAGCAGCGTGCGGCCGCTCGTGGCGTAGGGGTCGAAGTTCGGGTCCTGCAGCTGCACGCGCGGATCCAGTGCTGAAAGAAGCACATGCGCCATCGACCACTGGCTGAATATGCGCTTGTCGATGTCGTCCACCAGCATCAGTTCCAGGTCTTTGTGGCGCTGGTCCAGCACGATCTGGCGGTAGAGCTGGTTGACGATGCTGCGCTCGCCCTCGAGCGCCTGGATGAAGAATCCCTGGCCCTGGCACAGCACACCCGTGATGCCGTTCTGTGCGTTGAAGCTTTGCGCCGACGCCAGGATGGCGCTGGTCATGGTGGTCGTCTGGGGTCCGACGGATCGGCTCAGGTAAAGCATGCGGATGAGCATGGGCAGGGTTCCTGGCTGTCGGAGAGTGGCGTGTTCAGACACTACCATGCCGCATGACCCAACCCAAACCCTTGCTGGATGCTGCCGCAGTGTCCCGCATCATTGAAATGGCGTGGGACGACCGCACACCATTCGAAGCCATCCATACCCAGTTTGAACTGGACGAAGCGGCCGTCAAAACGCTGATGCGACAGCAGTTGAAGGCGGGCTCATACCGCCTGTGGCGCCAGCGCGTGCGGGGGCGCAAAGCCAAGCACGCCAAGCACACCAAGCAAGCCAAGCCCCCGAAAGACGCCAAGCTGACAGATCAGTTGCTCGTTTCTACCGCCCAAGAGCCGCCTGGCCGGTAGCGCCACACGCCTTCATCGTCGCCCAGGCGGAACAGGTGCAGCCACTCGTTGTCCAGCAAATGGCGCACCGTTTCGCTCTTGGCGATGATGGCGTCCATGGCAGCCTGTGGCGCCTGGATGAAAACGCTCAGGCGCAGGGGGGTGTGGCGGAAGTGTTCGCCGTCGTGCAGTGATTGCATCGGCAGGCCGATGCGCAGGTCGCCGCCGTTGCCCTCGAACACGCCGATGTTGCCGCCCACCACGTTGTGCAGCACCTTGTCGCCGCTGCCGTAGCGCGCGTTGTCCACGGTGGAAGCGTGGTACTGCAGGTTGATCCAGTTGGTCACCACCATGGGTGCCGTCATGATGAGTTCCAGCACGCCGAAGCCTGCGTCTCGTTCCCAGACATAGTCGTGCAGGAAGCTGCGTCCGGCCAGGTTCATGTGCTGGCTGCGGCTGCGCGGTGCGACAACGAAAGCGCCGCAGTCGGCCAGTCCCCATTCCGGCCGTACTTGCGCCCAGTCGGTGCTGCGCCGGTCGATGGCCCTGGCCAGTGCGCCTGGATCGGCAGCATTTGCTGCCAGCCCCAGGGAAGCCGCGCGCTCGCTGCGCGCGCGGCGGCCGGCGTCTGACAGCCAGGTTTTTAGTTGCGACAGATCCTGCGCATGGCTGGCAGGCATCAGGTCGCAATCGAACAGATGCATGTCGTCGGTGGTGGTGTTGTGCAGGCCGGCCAGGAACCAAGTGGTGTCTGGCACTGCCACACCCCGCGCAATCAGGCCCTGGCGCACTTGTGGCTCGTTCAGCAGCAGGGCCAGCGCACGGGCATTGACTTCGCCGGTCTGGCCGCCACAGGCGCCGCAGTCCAGCCCCGCGGCGTGGGGGTTGTTGGCGCTGGTGCTGCCGTGGCCTGCCAGCAGCACGATGCGCGCGTGGTCGGCCGTCAGCCCCATGGCGCCCAGGGCAGTGGCGGCCGTATTGATGCCGGCTTCCAGTTCGGCGCCACCTGCGGCAGGTGAAGTCGGAAAACGCGGCCGCAGATCGCTGCGCTGCGCTGCGGAGAAACCGGTTTGCTCGACCGGCACCGGATTCGCCTCGCCGCCCAGGCTGTTCTTCAGCAGCTTGCCCGTGAACAGCAGGCCGCAAGATTCGACGAATGAGAAGCTGGAACCTGCGCCGCTGCGGAAGGCCTGCCACTGCTGGCGCCACTGCAGTTTCTTGCGCCGCTGCTGGGCCAGCGCCTGGCCCAGGCCCGGGGCGTCGCAGGTATCGGTGATGCACAGGCCGGGCGACAACAGGCCGGGCAGTTGCGGGCGGTCCATGTCGCTGCCCAGCGGCTTGTAGGAAACGAACAGCGCAAAGAAGCCCGCAAATCCCAGCGTTTGCACGCCCGGGCTGCTGGCTTCCAGCGCGCGGCGGTAGACCTCGGAGCGCACGTCGATACAGAACACCGCTTGCACGGCGGGCGGCATGGGCGCATGGGTCGGCGCCAGGTGCAGTCCTTGGCACAAGGTTTCCTGGTAGCTGCGTTCCAGAGCGGCTTGCCACAACCAGTCGGTCTGTTGCGCGCGCTGCGCCTGTGCCAGCTTGGCATCCTTGCCGCGCCAGGCATGGGCCAGGCCGCTGGCCACGCCCAGGTCAACGTAGCCTTCGTGCAGCAGCCATTCCCAGGCCAGCCGCACGGCCAGCAGATGCACGATCTGCTCGTCGTCTTTCTGTTCCAGCCGCGCCTGCCAGCGCTGGTAGGCACACCAGGAAGACCAGCCGTTGATGCTCATCAGCAAGGCGGTGAAGTAGGCCTCGTGCGCAGCGGCAGGTATCTGCAGTGCCTGCATGGCGGCGCTGATCAGCGCTTGCGGGTCGGCTGGCAAGCGTGCCACGCCTGCGCTGAAGCCGGGGTAGCCCATCAGCATGCCCGGGCCCAGATCGTGCGCCGACTGGCGCAGCCAGCTGGGGTACAGGCCGCCGCTGCGGTCTGGGCCCCAGGCGGCCTGGCCCTGGTCGAAGTAGGCAGCGCAGCACTGGCTGATGTGGTGGGTGATGTAGTCGCGCCAGGCCATGGCGTGGCCCAGGTCGCGGTGGGCATCGATCAGGTCGGTGGCCAGTGGCAGGCGGGCGGGCATTGCAGGGCCGGCATTCAGGCTGGCCAGCAGGGTGTCCACGGTTTCGTCAGAGCCGGCTGCCGTGATGGCCGCCTGCAGGTGCTGGCGACCCAGCTTTCCGGCTTGCCAGTGTTGGCCGAAGGCATGGCGGTTCATCAGCATGGGGCTGCCCGAGAGCGTGGCCAGCTGGGCTGCGGCTGCAGCTATGGGGCGTTCCAGATGGCCCCAGTAAGGATTGACGGCGATGAAGCGGTCCAGCGGCCAGGTGGGCGCGATGCGGGCGCAAGCGCTGTCGATGGCCGGCTTCAGCGCGATGGCTGTGGCGCGTGCGGCCTGCGTCTTGTCGATGGTGGTGTTCATGGTGAATCTCCGGTGTTCAGCGGTTGCGCTTCAGGCCTGGGTCTGCACGTCGGGCTTGCGGTCTGTCGTCCCGTTCAGGGTGCCCGGCATGGCCGGTACACGCGCTGGCCACAGGCGGAAGGTGAGGCGGGTGAACAACTCGTCGAGGTACATCCCGGCGAACAGCGTGGGGTACAGGCGGCTGGCCAGCGCGCCGTGCGGCCAGATGCGCAATGCGCCCTGCACCACGAACAGCAGGCCGAAGCAGGCCAGCACCCACACCACCAGAAGCGGGCTGGCTGCATCGGTGGCCGATATGCCCAGCCAGCCACCGAAAGCCGCATGCAGCCCGAAGTAGGCCAGCGCCACCGCAGAAGCACCTGCCAGCCCCACCAACGCGCCGACAGTGCCGGTGCGCAGCAGCGGCCCGGTGAGCAGCGGCACCAGGGCCAGCGCCAGGATGCCGCCCATGGCCCAGATCGCGGGTTCCGCAGCCGGCGTGATGCCCCAGGTCAGCGCAGCCAGTGTCACCACTGCCATGCCGACCACGGCACCCAGGCCCCAGGTGGCCGCGCCCATCGCGGGGGCTGCCGGCGTCATCTGGCGCAGGCGGTTTTGCTCCACCGCGCCACCGGCGCCGAGAAAGGCGTAGGCCTTGTACAAGGAATGCGCCACCAGGTGCAGCAAGGCCAGTTCATACAGACCCAGCCCGCACTGCATGAGCATGAAGCCCATCTGTGCGCAGGTAGACCAGGCCAGCGACACCTTGATGCTGACGCGCGTCATCATCACCAGCGCGGCCACCACGGCCGTGATGCTGCCCCCGATCACCAGCAAGGCCTGCGCAGCCGGCACCTCGGCCACCAGCACGCCCAAGCGGATGAGCAGGAAGCCGCCCAGGTTCACCACGCCGGCGTGCAGCAGGGCAGATACCGGTGTCGGCGCTTCCATCACCTGGATTAGCCAGCCGTGCACCGGCAGTTGCGCGCACTTCAGCATGGCGCTCAGGGCCAGCAGCAGGGCCGCAGCCTGCAAGGTGCCCGGCACCACCGTCAAGGCGCTGGCCGCGGCCACGGCCTGGTCGATTTCCAGTGTGCCCAGTTGCAGGCCCACCAGTGCCACGCCGCCCAGCAAGCACAGGTCGGCCACGCGGCTGGCGAGGAATTTCTTGTGCGCCGCGATCAGTGCCTGCGGCCTCTCATTGAAGAAGGTGAGCAGCCCGTGCAGGGCCAGGCTGGTGGTGATCCAGGCCAGCGCCAGCACCGCCAGGTTGTTGGTGATGACCAGCAGCGACACCGAAGCCAGCGTCAGCATCAGCCCGCGGATGTAGCCCGGCTGGCCGCGCGCACCGCCCAGGTAGGGCTGCGAGTAGCGCACGATGACCCAGCCTATGAAGGTGACCAGCACCAGCATCAGACCGCCCAGCGCGTCGCTGCGCATGCCGAAGTGCAGGGCGCCGGCGTCGCCCAGCGACATCAGCACCGGCCCGCGCATCAGCGCCGCGCCACCCAACAGCAGCCCCAGCAGCGACAGCAATGCCGCGCCCAGCGCCAGCGCTGCACTAAAGCGCGCCACACGCCAGCCCGAGTCCAGCCTGGAGCCGAATGCGGTGGCCGCCACAGGCGCGAAAACGTACAGCAACGGCACCAGTGCCAGCAAGGCGGCACGCCAGGGTGAGAGTTCCAGCAAAGTAGGTTCCATCGGACAGGTCTCTCGGGGCTTCAATTGCTGCGTACTTTGCCGTTCGCAACAAGTTCCGTAAAATTCATTGTTGCTGACGATTCGTTCTATAAAACAGATACTCCAGCCATGTCGCGACTGAACTTCCATCACCTGCATTACTTCTGGGCCGTGGCCAAGGATGGCAACCTGACGCGGGCGGCTGCGCGGCTGAACGTGTCGCAGTCGGTGCTGTCCACGCAGATCAAGCTGCTGGAAGAGCAGCTGGGCCACGCGCTGTTCAACCGGGTAGGGCGCGGTTTGCAGCTCACCGAGGCCGGCCGCATGACCTTGACCTATGCCGAGTCGATCTTCACCTCGGGCAACGAACTGGTGGCGATGTTGCGCGAAGGCGCTGTGAACACGCGGCAGGTGCTGCGCATCGGTTCGGTGGCTACGCTGTCACGCAATTTCCAGGAAAGCTTCGTCAAGCCGTTGCTGAAGCGCCGGGATGTCGAGTTGGTGCTGCAGTCAGGCAGCTTGCAGGAACTGCTGCAGCGGCTGCGCGTGCACACGCTGGACATCGTGCTGTCCAATCGCCGCGTGCATGCTGACGCCGACCACCCCTGGCGCTGCCGCAGCATCGCGCGCCAGCCCGTGAGCCTGGTGGGCCCGCCGCGCCCCAAACGACGGCCTTTCCGCTTCCCGCAAGAGCTGGCCGAAGTGCCCTTGCTGCTGCCCGGCCGCGACAGCGACATTCGCGCTGCCTTCGACCTGCTGTGCGAGCAGCATGGTTTGCGCTGCCAGGTGCTGGCTGAAGTGGACGACATGGCGTTGCTGCGCCTGCTGGCGCGCGACACGGGCGCTGTGGCGCTGCTGCCTTCGGTGGTGGTGCGCGACGAGCTGGCCAGTGGCCAGTTGGTTGAATACTGCGTCGTGCCCGACCTGATCGAGAACTTCTACGCCATCACCGTCAAGCGGCACTTCGAGCCGCCTTTGCTCAAAGAGCTGCTGCGCCGCGACGAGGTCGAGGTGCTGGACGGTTGATTCAGCGGTTGGTTGATTGACCTTGAGCTGGCTCAGCCGTTTGCAGCAGCCCTTCCAGCCAGGGCAGCACGTCGTCGAAAGTTCGGCCCAGCGCCTTTGAGATGGCTTGCGCAGCGGCGGCCGAATCCGCGCTGGCCACCGGGTTTTGCGCGCTGAACTGCTGCCGCCCGACCCGGCCGGGCTGGCGGCGGTCGAAGACCTCGAACGTCAGTTGCACTTGTGCCTGGCCGGGCGGGTTGATGATCTCGTGCTCCAGCCGGTCCACACGCACGGTGAGCAGCCAGTCGGCGGCCAGTGGGTCGCCCACCAGGCCAGTGGCTGCGGCCAGGCCGCGCGCCTCCAGGCGTTGTTGCAACAACTGCGGCACCTGCCGCACCGGTCGTTCGTTCCATGTCGCCAGCTGATAGAAAGCCAGCTCGTTGGCCCGCTGCGAATAGGCGATGGCCAGGGTGTCGGCAACGGCGCCGCCAGGCGCGGGCTGCAGCAGCAGCGCGGGCACCAGGGGCTGGGCGCGCCGCTGAACGCTGCCTGGGTCGTGCAGCACGAAGATGCGTTGTTTGGCGGCTTCGCTGCCTACGTCTACCGACACGCAGCCGTTCAGCAAGCCCAGCAGGCCGGCGCCCAGCAAGCTGCGGCGCCCCAGGCTGCGTTCGTGACTAGCGATGGCCTTCATGGCACCGTCTCCCCAGGGCCGAGCTGCGCCTTGCCCGGCCCCAGCAAGCTGGCACGCGGGTCGCGCAGGCGGTCCAGCGCGCGTGCTGCGGTTTCTGCGCTCAGGCGCAATTCGGTGACAGCGCCACGCAGTTGGTCGTCCACGCCCACGGCCGTGTTTTCCAGGCGCTGCGCGGTGGTCACGGCCTGGCGCTGTACTTCGGCCACGGACACGGTCACCTGCGCCAGCGCCTGGCGCGCTTCGATCAACACTTGCTCTGACTGCACCAGCGAGCGGTCCAGCTTCTCGCCTGTGTTTTCCACCATGCCTGCGATGCGCTGGCCCGCGTCGCCCAGGCTGCTGGCCGCTACGCCGGCCGACTCCGCAGCCGTGCCGGCCTTGGCGGCGGCCGCTGCGACCTGGTCCAGGGCTTTCTGCATGCCGTCCAGTCGCTGGTTCAGGCCGTTGGCCAAGTCGCGCACGCTGGCCACGGCACCAACCAGCGTTTGCTGATTTTTCTCGTTCAGCAGCTCGTTCAGGCGGCCCAGGGTGTCTGCGGCGACCTGGCCGATCTGGTCCACGCGGCCGGCGATCTCGTCCAGGCCAGACCGCCCTTCGGCAATCACCGGCAGTGGATCGCCAGCGCCGGGTTGCACCAGGGGCTCGCCGGCCTTGTCGCTGTTGACCAGGGTGATGGCGGCGATGCCGGTGACGAAGTTGCGCGTCACCACGGCTTCGGTATCGGTGCGCACGGGAACGCGCTCGTCCACGCGGATCTGCACGCGTACGGCATTGCCGTTGCGGCCCACCAGGGCATAGTCCTCGACGCGACCCACCTGGATGCCGCGCAAGCTGACGGCAGCGCCTACGTCCAGCCCGTCCAGCGGCTCGCGCTCGAAGACGATGGCGTAGTGCGCATAGTCGCGGCCGCCGATGTTCTTCAGCCAAAGAATCGAAGCCACCACGGCCACGATCAGGGCGATGAGGGCGGCGCCGACGAAGGTATATCGGGACTCAGCTTCCATGGGCGGGGTTCTCCTTGTTCAGCAGGTTGCGGACCGAGAAATACTCGTGCAGCCATTCGTCGTCCACCGCCAGCACCTGGGCCAGCGGGCCGTCGGCCAGCACCTTGCCGCGGGCCAGCACGATCAGGCGGTCCACCACGGTGAGCAGGGTATCGAGGTCGTGTGTGACCAGGAACACGGTGATGCCCAGGTCGTCGACGAGTGAGCGTACCAGCCGGTCGAAACCGCGCGCTGTGATCGGGTCCAGGCCGGAAGTCGGTTCGTCCAGGAACAGGATTTCAGGTTCCAGCGCGATGGCGCGCGCGATGGCTGCGCGTTTGCGCATGCCGCCTGACAGTTCACTGGGCAGTTTGGGCCCGGCATCAGCGGGCAGCCCGGCCTGGCGCAGCCGCAGGGCCACCAGCGCTTCGATGGTGGCGGGGGTGAGCTTCGTGTGTTCGCGCAGCGGTGCGGCGACGTTCTGCGTCACGGTGAGCGACGAGAACAGCGCGCCGTCCTGAAACATCATGCCGAAGCGTTTGCGCACGGCGTCGCGTTCTGCTGGCGTGGCGGCCCACATGTCGGTACCGAGCAGCCGCACGCAGCCCGAAGTAGGGCGGTGCAGTCCGATCATCTCGCGCAGCAGCACGCTCTTGCCGGTGCCGCTGCCACCGATCAGGGCCACCAGCGTGCCGCGCTGCACCTGAAAGCTGACGCCCTGGTGCACCTGCTGTTCGCCGAATGCCGTGCAGATGTCTTCGACGTCGATCACCACTTGGTTGCTCACGGACACTAGAGGTCCAGCGCCTGCAGCAGCACGGCGAACAATGCATCCAGCAGGATCACGGCGACGATGCTTTGCACCACGGTAGACGTGGTGGCCGCGCCCACGGCCCGCGTGTCGCGCCCCACGGTCATGCCCATGCGTGTGCCGATGATGGCCACCACCAGCGCGAACACCGGCGCCTTGGCCAGGCCGATGAGCAGGTGCTTCAGTTCCAGCGCACCGCGCAGCCTGTCGGCATAGGCAGAAGGATTGATGTCGAGCATGGGGCCGGCGATGGCCATCGAGCCGAAGATGGCCGCCACGTCGCCGACGAAGACGAGCAAGGGCAGGGTGATCATCAGTGCCAGAACGCGTGGCAGCACCAGCACTTGTTGCGGTGACAGCCCCAGGGTCTGGATGGCATCGATCTCTTCTGTCAGCCGCATCGAGCCCAGTTGCGCGGTGAATGCCGCGCCAGATCGCCCGGCCACGACGATGGCCACGATGATGGGCGAGAACTCGCGCGTGGTGCCGATGGCCACGCCGTCGACGACGAAGATGTTGGCGCCATAGCGGCTGGACTGCAGGCCCAGCAGGTAGGTGAAGACGACGCCGATGAGCATGGTCACCAGGGCGACGACGGGCACGGCGTCCAGGCCGGTCTGCTGGATTTGCGCGCTCAGTTCGCGCACGCGAAGCCGGCGTTTGCCGGTCAGCAGTTCACCCAGGGCAAACAGCGTCTGGCCGAGAAAATTCACATGGCCCAGCACCAGTTCGAACAGGGCGTGGGCCTGTTGGCCGATGACCGCCAGCCAGCCCGGCGAGGGCGCCGCCGCTGGTGCTGGCGGCGCGGCCAGATGGGCTTGAACTTGAGCCAGGATGCGTGCGCTGCTGGCGTCCAGCCCTGTCCACCTTGGCGCGATTTCGCTGGCGGATGCGGAAATGGACCCGGAGCCCGCAGCGGGCAAGGCGCGCAGGAGCATCAGCGCGGCAGCGGAATCCAGTTGTGTCAGTCCGCTGGCGTCCACCTCGGTCAAGTTCAGCCAGTCGGTGGTGGCCAGGCTGCGTTCGATATCAGCCAGATATTGCAGTCGCCAAGCGCCCTGCAGCCGCAGCGTCACTGCGCCAGCTTCGCCGGTGGGCTTGGTGTCCAGCGTGAAGCTGGGTGCTGAGGGCACGTGTTCAGACATCGCCGGCGCTGCAGCTGGCGTTCAGGTTGGATTTCAGCATGCCGTCGATGGCCCGAAGTGGAGCACCGTGTATGGGCTCTGGCTTGTAGGCGAAGGCCGCGATCTGTGATGAAAACTGCAACGACTCATCCTGCTGCCGTCAGACTCCAGCCCAGTCACACCGGCATGTTTGCACGCAGTTTCGTCACCCAACGGATAGATCAGCATGACCTTCACTGCTTGGCTTTCAGCTCGCCGCGCTGCTTCCACCGCTCTTTGCTGCTTCGGCTTTCTGGGATCGGCGGCGATGGCGCAGGACGCAGCCGCATCTCGCGCAGCCAACTCGCCGACTCCTTCGAGCGAACCTGCGCCAGGAGATGTAGCAGTCATCGAGTCGGCGCGCGTGACCGTGCGCGAGACCGCTGAATGGCTGGCGCGCGGCGTCGACAGCTGGTTCGGCGACCGACCGTTTTCGCGCGGCGGCGAGGTGCGCGACGGCCGGCTGAGCCTGACCTTCCTGAAGCGTCAAGGTGAGAGCATCGACGCCGACCTGCGCTTCAACGCCCGCTTTCGCTTGCCCAATGCCGAGCGTTGGGGCTATCTGTTCATTGGCCGCGACAACCCGCGTGACGTGGTGACCGACCGGCCGGGCGCCCTGACGGCGCGAGACCGTCAACTGGAAAGCGCATCGGCCGAGCGCAGCTTCTTTGCTGGCCTGGGGCGCAACATCAACGACGCGGTGGATCTGCGTGTCGGTTTTCGCGGTGGCTTGAACCTGTACGCCCAGGCGCGTTACCGCCAGGCGTGGCAGCTGCAGCCGCAAACGCGCGCTGAATTTCGCCAGACGCTGTTCTGGGCCAGCGATGAACGTTTTGGCACCACGACGGCGCTGTCTTTGGATCATGCTTTTTCCCCTGTGCTGGTGGCGCGCTGGCTGGCAGCAGCCACGATCTCTCAGGACCGGCGCCGTATCGAATGGGAAACCACCCCGGGCTTGCACCGGTCCTTCGGGCGCGACCGCCTGTTGTCCTTCGAGCTCCCCGCCAGCGGCCGTGAAGGCGACGGCGTCACCGACTACGGCTTGCAACTGCGCTGGGAGCAACCCGTGTACAAGGAATGGTTGCTGGGCCAGGTGGTGGTAGGCCATTTCTGGCCACTGCCGCAAGACAGCAGCCCGCGTACCGGTGTTTGGGCGTTAGGTGTCGGGGCGCAGTTGCGCTTTTAAGACTTGCGCACTCAGACGTCCTTCATGGGTGCCGCGCGCAACTGGCTTTTCGCGTGGGGCATGGGCATGGGCATGGGCATGAGCATGGCCATGGCCTGGTCGGCCCAGGCTGCCCGATCCGCTGACGATCCGCTGAATTCGCCAGCCTGCCTGCAGGCCCTGGCGCGACTGGAAGCTGCCGAGGTGGCACGTGCGCCGGCGCCGGACGACTTGTCGGCAGCGCGTTCGCATGCCGCTCGCCAATGCCTGCGCGAGCGACTGGACCGACCCGCTGCTGCTGAACGGCGCACGCCCATGCCCTTGCCACCTGAGCGGGTGCTGCCAGCCCTGTCGCGTTCCGGCCTGCCGCCGCCATCGCCATTGACTGAAGTCGGGCCAACGGCAACTCGAAGGTCCCTGACGTCCATCACCCAGTGCGACGCCGCCGGCTGTTGGGCCAGCGACGGCAGCCGGCTGCAGCGCCTGGGGCCCGATCTGGTAGGGCCGAAAGGTGTGTGCAGCGTGCAGGGCAGCGTTCTGTTGTGCCCGCCCTGAAAGCCGCAGTTCAGGCAAAATAGAACGGTCGTTCTATTTTTGTGCCGCCCAGGCGACTACGCTGCGGTTCGAAACCTGGAATCATTTGTCCATCGGTGGTTGATGGTTCGTCGATCATTCGTGGATCATTTATCTACTAGTCAGTGCGGCTCAGCTGAGCCACATCACGAGCAGGAGCTATGCACATGAAGGTACTGGTCCCCGTCAAGCGGGTGGTTGACTACAACGTCAAGGTCCGCGTCAAAAGCGACGGCAGCGGCGTGGACATCGCCAACGTCAAGATGAGCATGAACCCCTTCGACGAGATCGCTGTCGAAGAAGCGGTGCGTTTGAAAGAGAAGGGCGTGGTCACCGAGATCGTCGCCATTTCCTGCGGCGACACCAAGTGCCAGGAAACGCTGCGCACGGCCATGGCCATCGGCGCCGACCGTGCCATCCTGGTGGAGACCACAGACGAACTGCAGCCCCTGGCCGTGGCCAAGTTGTTGAAGGCGCTGGTGGACAAGGAGCAGCCGCAACTGGTGATCCTGGGCAAGCAGGCCATCGACGACGACTGCAACCAGACCGGGCAGATGCTGGCCGCGCTGACCGGCATGCCGCAAGCCACGTTCGCCAGCAAGGTGGAAGTGGCAGACGGCCATGTCATCGTCACGCGCGAGGTGGATGGCGGGCTGGAAACGCTGAAGCTGAAGCTGCCGGCCGTCATCACCTCTGACCTGCGCTTGAACGAGCCGCGCTACGTCACCCTGCCCAACATCATGAAAGCGAAGAAGAAGACGCTGGACGTGATGAAGCCGTCTGACCTGGGCGTGGACACGGCGCCGCGCATCAAGACGCTGAAAGTGGCCGAGCCGCCCAAGCGCGGTGCCGGTATCAAGGTGCCCGATGTGGCGACCCTGGTGGACAAGCTCAAAAACGAAGCGAAGGTGATCTGACATGGCTGCACTGGTAATTGCCGAACACGACAACGCGTCCATCAAGGGCGCCACGCTCAACGCCGTGACTGCGGCCCTGGCCTGCGGTGGCGACGTGCATGTGCTGGTAGCCGGTCACAGCGCTGGCCCGGCCGCCGAAGCGGCGGCCAAGATTGCTGGCGTGACCAAAGTACTGCACGCCGACGCGGCAGGCCTGGACCACGGGCTGGCCGAGAACATCGCCGCACAGGTGCTGGAAGTGGCGAAGAACTACTCGCACATCCTGTTTCCGGCCACCGCTGCAGGCAAGAACGTGGCCCCGCGCGTGGCGGCCCTGCTGGACGTGGCGCAAATCAGCGACTGCAGCAAAGTCATCTCTGCCGACACCTTCGAGCGGCCCATCTACGCCGGCAATGCCGTAGCCACCGTGCAGAGCACGGACACCATCAAGGTCATCACCGTGCGTGGCACCGGCTTCGACGCCGCAGCGGCCACGGGCGGCAGCGCTGCGGTGGAAAGTCTCACCGCGGTGGCAGACAGCGGCTTGAGCCATTTCGAAGGCAGCGAGATCGCCAAGAACGACCGCCCAGAACTCACGGCGGCCAAGGTCATCGTCAGTGGCGGCCGCGCCCTGGGCAGCAGCGAGAAGTTCGACGAAGTGTTGACGCCCTTGGCCGACAAGCTGGGCGCAGCCCTGGGCGCCAGCCGCGCTGCGGTGGATGCGGGCTATGCGCCCAACGACTGGCAGGTGGGGCAGACAGGCAAGATCGTCGCACCCAGCCTGTACATCGCAGCCGGCATCAGCGGCGCCATCCAGCACCTGGCCGGCATGAAGGACAGCAAGGTCATCGTGGCCATCAACAAGGACGCGGAAGCGCCGATTTTCAGTGTGGCCGACTACGGCCTGGAAGCCGATTTGTTCACGGCGGTACCCGAGCTCGTGAAGAGCCTGTAAACGGCAGCCGCCCTGCAGGGGCGCCCTGGCAGAAGCAGGGCGCCCTTTTCCATCCAGACCCCAGGAACAGTTTCAGGAGACCCACCATGAGCTATCGAGCCCCCGTGCGCGACATGCTGTTCGTGATGAAAGAACTGGCCGGCATCGACGCCATTGCGCAGCTGCCCGGTTTTGAAGACGCTGGCTTTGACACCGCCGCAGCCGTGCTGGAGGAATGCGCGCGCTTCAATGAAGGCGTGCTGTCGCCGCTGAACTGGGAAGGCGACAAGAATCCGTCCACTTTCAAAGACGGTGAGGTCACCACCACGCCAGGCTTCAAAGACGCGTTCAAGCAGTTTGCAGCCGGTGGCTGGCAAGGCCTGCAGCACCCGCCCAGCTTCGGTGGCCAAGGCCTGCCCAAGCTGATTGGTGCGGCCTGTATCGAGATGGTCAACAGCGCCAACATGAGTTTTGCACTGTGCCCGCTGCTCACCGACGGCGCCATCGAGGCATTGCTGACGGCTGGATCCGAGGCGCAGCAACAAGCCTTCATTCCGAAAATGATCGAAGGCGCCTGGACGGGCACGATGAACCTGACCGAGCCCCAGGCCGGCAGCGACCTGAGCCTGGTGCGAACGCGCGCAGAGCCGCAGCCCGACGGCACATTCAAACTCTTCGGCACCAAGATCTACATCACCTACGGCGAGCACGACATGGCGGACAACATCGTCCACCTGGTGCTGGCGCGCGTGGCGGGCGCACCCGAAGGCGTCAAGGGTATTTCACTGTTCATCTGCCCCAAGTTCCTGGAAGACGGCACACGCAACGACGTGCATTGCGTGAGCATCGAGCACAAGCTGGGGATCAAGGCCAGCCCCACTGCGGTGCTGCAGTATGGCGACCATGGCGGTGCCGTAGCGCAGTTGATCGGCCAGGAAAACCGCGGCCTGGAAGCCATGTTCATCATGATGAATGCGGCCCGATTCGCCGTGGGTGTGCAGGGCATCGCGCTGGCCGAGCGTGCTTACCAGAAGGCCGTGCAGTATGCCCGTGACCGTGTGCAGAGCCGGCCCGTCGATGGCTCGTTGCCAGCAGCCGGCGCCATCATCCACCACCCCGACGTGCGCCGCATGCTGATGACGATGCGCGCCCACACCGAAGGCTGCCGTGCGCTGGCCATGGTGGCTGCGGCGGCATTCGACGCTGCGCACGCGCACCCCGACGCCGAGGCACGCAAACAGAACCAGGCCGCCTACGAATTCATGGTGCCCCTGGTGAAAGGTTTGTCTACCGAGATGAGCCTGGACGTGGCCAGCCTGGGCGTGCAGGTGCACGGCGGCATGGGCTTCATCGAAGAAACGGGTGCAGCGCAGTACCTGCGCGACGCCAAGATCCTGACCATCTACGAAGGCACGACGGCCATTCAGGCCAACGACCTGGTGGGCCGCAAGACGGCGCGCGATGGCGGCGCCACGGCGCGCGCCATCGCTGGCCAGATCGAGACCACCGAAGGCGCCTTGCGTGCTCGCCCCAGCGAGGCTTGCCAGACCATGGCCAAGCGATTGGCCGCCGGCCGGCGCGCATTTCTTGATGCGGTGGACTTCATGGCCACGCAAAGCAAGAGCCAGCCGAACGCCGTTTACGCCGGCAGCGTGCCGTACTTGATGCTGGCCGGCACGGTGCTGGCGGGCTGGCAGATGGCGCGCGCCTTGATGGCCGCAGAAGACGCGCTGGCAACTGGCGAAGAAATTGAATTCATGAACGCCAAGATCGCGACCGCACGCTTCTACGGCGACCACATCCTCAACAAGGCCACGGGCTTGCGCGACAGCATCGTCGAAGGCGCAGACGCGGTCACCGCACTTTCCCTGGAGTCTTTCTGAATGGCCATGCCGTCTGTCCTACCACCCGTTCTGCAGAACCTGCCGCTGCCCATCATCGGCTCGCCGCTGTTCATCATCAGCAACCCCCGAACCGTGATCGAGCAGTGCAAGGCGGGCGTGGTCGGTTCGATGCCTTCATTGAACGCGCGGCCTGCGGCGCAGCTGGACGAATGGCTGGCCGAGATCACCGAGACCCTGGCCGCCTGGGACCGTGACCATCCTGAGCAAAAGGCAGCGCCCTATGCCATCAACCAGATCGTGCACAAGACCAACGACCGGCTCGAGCACGATATGCAGGTTTGCGCCAAGTACAAGGTGCCCATCGTCATCACCAGCCTGGGCGCACGCACCGACATCAACGATGCCGTGCACAGCTGGGGCGGCGTGGTGCTGCACGACATCATCAACAACACGTTTGCCAAGAAGGCCATCGAGAAGGGCGCCGACGGCCTGATCGCCGTGGCGGCTGGCGCTGGCGGGCATGCCGGCGTCAAGAGCCCGTTCGCGCTGATCCAGGAAATTCGCGAATGGTTCGACGGCCCGATCGCATTGAGCGGCTCGATCAGCACAGGCGAAGCCGTGCTGGCCTGCCAAGCCATGGGCGCCGACTTCGCCTACATCGGCTCGGCCTTCATCGCCACCACCGAGGCCCGCGCCTCTGACGCCTACAAGCAGTGCGTGGTCGACAGCAACAGCGACGACATCGTGTACTCGAACCTGTTCACGGGTGTGCACGGCAACTACCTTCGGGGCTCGATCGTCAACGCCGGCATGGATCCGGCGAATCTGCCCGAGAGCGACCCGACGAAGATGAACTTCGGCGGGGGCGACAGCGCCAAGAAAGCCTGGAAAGACATCTGGGGCGCGGGGCAGGGCGTAGGCGCGGTGAAGTCCGTGTTGTCCACAGCCGATCTGGTGGGGCGGCTGAAACGTGAGTACGCCGCTGCGCGACAGCGCTTGGGGCTGGCGGTGGCCGGTGGGGTTTGACACTTATTGGCCCAGGCCTGACTACGGATTCGTCCAACTCACGCTCGCGAAGTGAACCGGCTTACGAAGTTCGCGATCGTCAGCCACGCTCTGGTTGGCGGGCGCATCGTCGTGGCTCGACGCCACCGATGACCTGCCTGTTTTTGATTTGCTGACATCCGACCACCGACTGGCGAATCGGACACCTTGCAGTAGAAGTTGAGTTGCTTCTTTCAACGAGTGCCAGAGCGCAGTACCGAGCAGCAGGGGAGTCATACGTGTTTCGGGAAACGGCTGCATAGAAGTCGTGTTCGCCCTGGGCGAGGCGCGGGGTCAGATGCTGACTTTCGGCACGGCGACGCAAGGCAGGTTGTTTCCGACTTAGCCGGGCACCGTCTATTTGGGCATGCGCCTGCTGCCGGCTCGTTTGTGCGGCCTGATTGACGCCAAAGCCGATAACCTGACCGATCGAAACGATGCGCTGGATCGCCTGGGTGCAGTTCGCGCCGATGACCTGTTGGCGCAGTTGGTCGAGGTTGTTTCGGTGAAGGCGAAAGTGGCTGTGCTGGAACAGCATGTGCTCCAGGCATGGCGCCCACAGTCTCAGCGTGCCGGGCTGGATCGAGCGGTGGCGGCCATTCAACGCCGTGCGGGTGACTTTCGTGTGGCGCAGTTGGTCGAGATCGCCTCGCTCAGCCGGCGGCAACTTGAGCGGCAGTTTCGAGACGCTGTCGGTATCACACCCAAGCAAGTCTGTCGCGTCGTTCGATTCCAGCATGTGCTTGCGAAGCTGCGCAACGGCCAGCTCCATCGCGCGGCCCTGGCTGCCGAACTCGGTTTCACCGACCAATCGCACTTGCGACGCGACTTCATGGCGATGACTAACCGCGCCTTCTGAGCCGAGGGACGCGACGATGTCGCATTTTTACCAGGCGCCAGCTGCGCCGGCTCATAGAGTCATCACCAGTGAGGTGAATCCATGGAATGGAATCCGGGCATCGTCACACGACATCTGGCCGAGTCCAAGGCCTTCTACCAACGGCTTGGCTTCGAGGTGGTCGTCGAAAACGATTGGTATGTGTTGTTGCAGCTGGACGGCCAGGAGCTCGCCTTCATGCAGCCCGATCTCGCCTTCCAGAAGTCCGTTTTTCAACGTGAGTATGCCGGCCACGGCTTGTGGCTAACGTTCGAATTGGACGATCTGGACGCGGCCTTCGAGGAGGCCCGGGCCAACGGCATCGCGATCGAGTTCGAACCCTTGGATGAGCCGTGGGGCGATCGCCATTTCGCTGTGCTGGACCCGAACGGCATCGCCCTGGACTTCGTGCGGCACACGCCGCCGCAGACGTCATGAAGCCAGCAAGACCCGCCAAGTCAGAACACGCCGCGTTGAGCAACATCGGCCACCGCATCGAGCTGCGCCTGAATACGGTTGGCATCTACACCCGCGAGGACGTTCGCAGGATCGGGCCGGCAAAGGCCTTCTTGAAGATGCAGGCGTAAACGACCGCCAGGCTGCCTGTGTGCTGTTACCTGTATTCAGTCGAGGGCGCACTGACCGGCCGACACTGGGATGACGTGCCAACGGCAACAAAGGCCTTGCTTTTGAAAGATGCAGGTCGAGCGTAGATGTTCATCGGCACCGGGCGGACATCAGGACTCTGCCCAACCTCCCACAGCCGTCACCACCCAGCCGCAATCCATGCCCAGGGCATTCGTCGCGGCTGAGCCGACCCTCACTTCACCGTCGCAAACCGGGTTTGCGGGTTGTCGTTCGACCGGTGCAGCGTCGTCACGTTGGCCTTCATCGCCCAGGGTCGCATCTGGTGGTGCAGCGGAATCACCAGCACCTCGTCCTTGATGCGTACCAAAGCCTCGCGCAGCATGGCATTGCGCTTGGCCACATCGGGCTCGATCTTCATCGCGTCGGACAGCCTGTCGACCACCGGGTCGCTAATGCGGCCGAAGTTGAAGTTGCCATCTGCCCCGCTGGTGCGTGTGCGCACGATGCTCTGGATGGTGTACTGCGCGTCGTACGTGGCCACACCCCAGCCCAGCAGGTAGGCGCTGACGTCGAAGTTCTGGAACTTCTGGCTGAAGGTGGCGAAGTTCTCGGCGATCAGCGGCGCCTTCACCCCAATCCGCGCCCACATGGCGGCAACCGCCTGGCACACCTCTTCGTCGTTGACATAGCGGTTGTTGGGGCAGTTCAGGCGCACCTCGAAGCCTTCGGGGTAGCCGGCTTCAGCCAACAGCTTCTTTGCGGCGTCCACATCCACTTTCGCGGGCACGTCCAGCTCCGCCGACCAGCCGTTGACGCCGGGTGCGACCAGGATGCCGGCCGGAATCGACAGGCCGCGCATGGTGCTGCGCTTGATGGCTTCGCGGTCGATGGCGATCGACAGTGCCTGGCGCACTCTTTTGTCGGCAAACGGGTTCTTGCCCTTGACGTTGCTGTACTTCAGTTCCGGACTGCCGCTGTCGAGCACCAGGAACATGGTGCGCACTTCGGGGCCGTCCAGAATCTTCAGCTTCGGGTCGCTGCGCAGCCGGGCCACGTCTTGTGTGGGGATGTCGGTCAGCAGGTCCACGTCGCCTGAGAGCAGGGCCGCCACGCGCGTGGGGTCGCTCTTGATGGGCGTGTAGATCATCTCTTTGACATTGCCCATCGGCTTGTCCCACCAGTCGGTGTTCAGCGCCATGGTGATCTTCTGTTCGGGCTGCCAGCCGACGATCTTGTAGCTGCCCGTGCCCATGGCATTGCGCGAAGCGAAGTTCTCTTCCTTGGCCTTGTAATCCTGCGTCTTGACGGTGTTGTTCTTCTCTGCCCAGGCCTTGCTCATGACGAAGAAGCTGGTGAGGTTGCGCAGCAGCACCGGGTTGGGCGCGGTCATGACCAGGTCCACCGTGTGGCTGTCGATCTTCTTCATCTCGGCGACGCCCGCCACGTAGATGGCCATCGTGCCCTGGGGCTGGCGGATGCGGTCGAAGGAGAAGATCACGTCGTCGGCCGTGAAGGGTGTGCCGTCGTGGAATTTCACGCCCTTGCGCAGTTCGAATCGCACTTGCGTGGGGCTGATGAAGGTCCACTTGGTGGCCAGCGCGGGCTCGATGTCGTAGTTCACGGCATAGCGCGTCAGGCCTTCATAGGCATGCGCCAGCACCGTGTTGGTGGTGGCGTGGTTCTGCGAATGCGGGTCCATCGTCAGGATGTCGTTCTGCGCCGCCCAGCGCAAGGTTTGCGCCTGCACGCTGGCTACCGGGGCCATCCACATTGCTGTGGCCGCCAGGCAGGCTGCCACACAAGCTTTCAACGCCATGAAGAGCTCCTCTGAATAGGTTGGGAAGCCGTGATGCTAGTTCAGTGGGGCAGCTTCCAGTGCGGCGTCGCAACCCTGGGCTGCGGCGATCCAACGGCGCGTCAGCGCACGCGCCCACGGGGCCGGCAGCAGGGGCAACCAGCGTTCGGGCTGGGCCAGTGCGCCGCACAGATAGCGGTTCTGTGTGTCGTCCCAGGTCAGCGCCTGGCACGCCCCGCTGCGGCTGCGCGACAGCAGCATGCCCAAGGGGCAGGGCTCGTAGGCGCAGCACTGGCCACAGCCGTTGCACGCTGCGCCCAAGGCCGGCTTGGCTGGAGCCAGGGCGTGGATCAGGATCGTTCGGCGGGCTGCCATGCCGGCAGTCTGGGGGACGTGATCTGCTGGATGACGCACAACAAGAGGCAGTTTTGCGTGCTGTTCGCAGGTGGCTGGCTCAGGGGCTGGTGCTACAGTCATGGGCGAAAGTAAATACGTTCCTTCCCGTCCCCTTGCTGGAGCAGCTCTTCAACAGCAAGGCGGGTCGCTAGTCCGCGAACCGGTGCAGCCGGGGCCGCGGAAGGTTGATCAACCCATCGAAGCCGCGGAAACCGCAGGCAGAAGGTGAGCGCCAGATGATGCAGCAGTCCAGGTCGAACTCGTACCTGTTCGGGGGCAATGCGCCCTATGTCGAAGACTTGTACGAATCGTATTTGCTCAACCCGGGCAGCGTGCCGGAAAACTGGCGCGTGTACTTCGACAACCTGAGCCACGTTCCTGCCACCGATGGCAGCGACACGCCCGATGTGGCGCATGCGCCCGTCGTCGAAAGCTTTGCCCAGCGTGCCAAGGCCAATGCCTTTGCGCTGAAGGCCAGTGAAGCCGACCTGGCTGTGGCGCGCAAGCAGGTGCATGTCCAAAGCTTGATTGCCGCCTACCGCTTCCTGGGCTCGCGCTGGGCCGATCTGGACCCGCTCAAGCGTACCGAGCGCCCGAAGATTCCTGAACTGGAGCCGGCGTTCTACGACCTGACCGAGTCCGACATGGACATGACCTTCTCGGCGGTCAACACCTATTTCACGACCGCCGAGCACATGAGCCTGCGCGACATCGTTCAGGCTTTGCGGCAGACTTACAGCGGCACCATCGGCGCCGAGTTCATGCACTGCACCGACCCGGTGGAAAAGCGCTGGTGGCAAGAGCGTCTGGAATCCAGCCGCAGCAAGCCCAGTTTCAGCACCGAAGAAAAGAAGCACATCCTCGAGCGCCTGACGGCAGCCGAAGGCCTGGAACGCTACCTGCACACCAAGTACGTGGGCCAGAAGCGTTTCAGCCTGGAGGGCGGCGAGAGCTTCATCGTCAGCATGGACGAAGTGGTGCAGCGCGCTGGTGAACGCGGCGTGCAGGAAATCGTCATCGGTATGGCCCACCGGGGCCGGCTGAACGTGCTGGTGAATACGCTGGGCAAGATGCCGGCAGACCTGTTCGCCGAGTTTGACCACACCGCGCCCGAGGCCCTGCCTTCAGGCGACGTGAAGTACCACCAGGGCTTTTCCAGCGACGTCAGCACACGCGGCGGCCCGGTGCACCTGAGCCTGGCTTTCAACCCCAGCCACCTGGAAATCGTCAACCCGGTGGTCGAAGGCAGCGTGAAAGCGCGCATGGACCGCCGTGGCGACAAGACCGGCAGCCAGGTGCTGCCGGTGCTGGTGCACGGCGACGCGGCTTTCGCCGGCCAGGGCGTGGTGATGGAAACGCTGGCGCTGGCGCAAACGCGCGGCTATTTCACGGGCGGCACGCTGCACCTGGTGATCAACAACCAGATCGGCTTCACCACCAGCGACCCGCGCGATTCACGCTCCACGCTGTATTGCAGCGATGTGGTGAAGATGATCGAAGCGCCGGTGTTGCATGTGAACGCCGACGACCCAGAAGCCGTGACCCTGTGCACCCAGCTCGCCATGGACTACCGCCAGCATTTCCGCAAGGACGTGGTGGTGGACATCGTCTGCTTTCGCAAGCTGGGCCACAACGAGCAGGACACGCCTTCGCTGACCCAGCCGCTGATGTACAAGCGCATCGCCCAGCACCCGGGCACGCGCCGCATCTATGGCGAGAAGCTGGTGGCCCAAGGTGTACTGGCAGCCGAAGGGCCGGACGAGATGTCCAAGGCTTTCCGCGCCGCGATGGACGCTGGCCGCCACACCGTGGACCCGGTGCTGACCAACTTCAAGAGCAAGTATTCGGTCGATTGGGCGCCTTTCCTGGGCAAGAAGTGGACGGATGCGGCCGATACCGCCTTGCCACTGGCCGAAGTCAAACGTCTGGCAGAACGCCTGACCACGGTGCCGCCCAACTTCAAGGTGCATCCGCTGGTGGAAAAGGTGCTGGCCGACCGCGCCGCCATGGGCCGTGGCGAAATCAATGTCGACTGGGGCATGGGCGAGTCCATGGCCTATGCATCCCTGGTGGCCAGCGGCTTTGCCGTGCGCCTGTCGGGTGAAGACAGCGGCCGCGGCACCTTCGTGCACCGGCATGCCGTGCTGCACGACCAGGACCGCGAAAAATGGGACGTGGGCACCTATGTGCCGCTGCAGAACATCTCGGAAGGGCAGGCGCCCTTCACCGTCATCGACTCGATCCTGTCCGAAGAAGCGGTGCTGGGTTTCGAGTACGGCTATGCCAGTGCCGAGCCCAATACGCTGACCATCTGGGAAGCGCAGTTCGGCGACTTCGTCAACGGCGCGCAGGTCGTCATCGACCAGTTCATTGCCAGCGGTGAAGTCAAGTGGGGCCGCGCCAACGGCCTGACCCTGATGCTGCCGCACGGCTACGAAGGGCAGGGCCCGGAGCACAGCAGCGCCCGTCTGGAGCGCTTCATGCAGCTGGCGGCCGACAACAACATGCAGATCTGTCAGCCGGCTTCAGCCAGCCAGATCTTTCACCTGCTGCGCCGGCAGATGGTGCGCCAGTTCCGCAAGCCGCTGATCATCTTCACGCCCAAGAGCCTGTTGCGTGCCAAGGACGCGAGTTCGCCGCTGAGCGAGTTCACCAAGGGCGAATTCAAGACCATCGCGCCCGAGTCGAACGCCGAGATCAACCCGGCCAAGGTCAAGCGCGTGATCTGCTGTTCCGGCCGCGTGTATTACGACATCGTGCGCAAGCGCACTGACAAGGGCGCCGACGATGTCGCCATCCTGCGCGTGGCGCAGCTGTACCCGTTCCCTCACAAGGCTTTCGCGGCCGAAATGAAGAAGTACCCGAACGCGACTGAAGTGGTGTGGTGCCAGGACGAACCGCAGAACCAGGGTGCCTGGTTCTTTATTCAGCACTACATCCACGAAAACATGACCGAAGGCCAGCGCCTGGGTTATGCCGGCCGCGCCGCTTCTGCTTCACCAGCGGTGGGGTATTCGCACCTGCACCAGGAACAACTCAAGGCTTTGCTCGACCAAGCGTTCGGCAAGCTCAAGGGCTTTGTGCTCGCCAAGTAAAAAACAAGAAATCGAGTCCAACCATGTCAATAGTTGAAGTGAAGGTTCCGCAACTGTCGGAATCCGTGGCTGAAGCGACCTTGCTGCAGTGGAAGAAGAAACCCGGCGATGCCGTGGCCATCGACGAGATCCTGATAGAGGTCGAAACCGACAAGGTGGTGCTGGAAGTACCCGCACCTGCAGCTGGCGTGCTGGTGCGCATCATCAAGGAGGACGGCGCCACTTGCGTGGCTGAAGAGCTGATCGCGCAGATCGACACCGCAGCCACGGCCGCCGCCCCTGCCCCTGCTGCACCCGCCTCAGCCAAGCCAGCGGCTGCCACCCCTGCAGCCACGGCCGGTCCCGCACCTGCGCCTGCGCCCGTGCCCGCTTCGGCTGCTGCCAGCAGCGGCGTAGCCATGCCAGCCGCAGCCAAGCTGATGGCCGACAAGGGCCTGGCCCCGGGCAGCGTGCCTGGCACCGGCAAGGATGGCCGCGTGACCAAGGGTGATGTGCTGGGTGTGTCGGCCACGCCCAAGGCAGCGCCGGCACCTGCCCCGGCAGCCGCGGCTGCAACCGCAACTGCAACTGCAACCGCAGCCCGCACACTGCCCCCCGTGGCTGCGCCGCCTATGCCCGGCCTGGCCGCCCTGGGCGACCGCCCGGAGCAGCGCGTGCCCATGTCGCGCCTGCGTGCGCGTGTGGCCGAGCGCCTGCTGCAAAGCCAGAGCCAGAACGCCATCCTCACCACCTTCAACGAGGTCAACATGGCCCCGGTGATGGAGATGCGCAAGCGTTTTCAGGAGAAGTTCGAAAAGGAACACAGTGTCAAGCTGGGCTTCATGAGCTTCTTCGTCAAGGCGGCGGTGGCCGCGTTGAAGAAGTACCCCGTCATGAACGCCAGCGTCGACGGCAACGACATCGTCTACCACGGCTATTTCGACATCGGCATCGCCGTGGGCAGCCCGCGCGGCCTGGTGGTGCCCATCATTCGCAATGCCGACCAGATGAGCTTTGCCGACATCGAAAAGAAGATCGCTGAATTCGGCGCCAAGGCGCGCGACGGCAAGCTGAGCATGGACGACCTGACGGGCGGCACCTTCAGCATCAGCAATGGCGGCACTTTCGGCAGCATGCTTTCCACGCCCATCATCAACCCGCCGCAAAGCGCCATCCTGGGTGTGCATGCGACCAAAGACCGGGCTGTGGTGGAAAACGGGCAGATCGTGGTGCGGCCGATGAACTACCTGGCCATGAGCTACGACCACCGCATCATCGACGGCCGCGAAGCCGTGCTGGGCCTGGTGACGATGAAGGACGCGCTGGAAGATCCTTCGCGCCTTCTATTTGATATTTGAGGCCTGGAACATCATGGCAAAGAACTTCGACGTCGTCGTCATCGGCGGCGGTCCCGGTGGCTACATCGCCGCCATCCGCGCGGCACAGCTCGGCTTCAACGTGGCCTGCATCGACGAGTGGAAGAACGCCGACGGCGGCCCGGCACCGGGCGGTACCTGCACCAACGTCGGCTGCATCCCCAGCAAGGCGCTGCTGCAGAGCAGCGAGCATTTCGAGCAAGCCGGCCATGCCTTCGCCGACCATGGCATCGCGCTGGACAACCTGAGCATCGACGTCACGAAGATGCTGGGCCGCAAGGACGAGGTCGTGAAGCAGAACAACGACGGCATCCTGTACTTGTTCAAGAAGAACAAGGTCAGCTTCTTCCACGGTCGCGGTGCTTTCGTGGCGGCGGCAGAGGGCGGCTACGAGATCTCCGTCGGTGAAGAGCGCCTCATCGGCAAGCAGATCGTCGTGGCCACCGGTTCCAGCCCGCGCGCCATGGCGGATGTGCCTTTCGACGAAGACAAGATCCTCAGCAACGACGGCGCGCTGCGTATTCCGGCCGTGCCTAAGAAGATGGGCCTGATCGGCGCAGGCGTCATCGGCCTGGAGATGGGCTCGGTCTGGCGCCGCCTGGGCGCGGAAGTCACCGTTCTCGAAGGCTTGCCCACTTTTTTGGGCGCGGTAGACCAGCAGATCGCCAAGGAAGCGCACAAGGCGTTCGTCAAGCAGGGTCTGAAGATCGAACTCGGCGTGAAGGTCGGCGAGATCAAGCCGCTGAAGACAGGCGTGTCGGTGGCTTACACCGACGCCAAAGGCGCCGAGCACACCCTGGAGGTCGACAAGCTCATCATCAGCATCGGCCGCGTGCCCAACACCACCGGGCTGAACGCTGAAAGCGTGGGGCTGAAGCTCGACGAGCGCGGTGCGATCGTGGTCGACGACGAATGCCGCACGAACCTCGATGGCGTGTGGGCCGTGGGCGACGTGGTGCGCGGGCCGATGCTGGCGCACAAGGCCGAAGAAGAAGGCGTGGCGGTAGCCGAGCGCATCGCCGGCCAGCATGGCCATGTGAATTTCAACACTGTGCCCTGGGTCATCTATACCCACCCGGAGATCGCCTGGGTGGGCCAGAACGAACAACAGCTGAAAGCCGAAGGCCGTGCTTACAAGGCCGGCAGCTTCCCCTTCATGGCCAACGGCCGCGCGCGCGCGATCGGCGACACCACCGGCATGGTCAAGATCCTGGCTGACGCAACCAGCGACGAAATTCTGGGCGTGCACATCGTCGGGCCGCAGGCCAGCGAGCTGATCGCTGAGGCCGTGATGGCGATGGAATTCAAGGCCAGCAGCGAAGACATCGCGCGCATCTGCCATGCCCACCCTTCGCTGTCCGAAGCGACCAAGGAAGCCGCCCTGGCGGTGGACAAGCGCACGCTGAATTTTTGAAAGCCGTGGGTGTCCGCGCCCTGTATCTGTCGCAGCTGGCCGAACGCGGCTTTCACACCGACGCTGCACAGCTGCACGCTGTAGACGCGCTGGAGCGCTGCGAAGCTGAATGGGCCGACTACAAGGCCAGACGCAGCAACCCGCTGACCAAGCTGCTGCGCCGCCCGCGCATACCGCGTGGCGTCTACATGTACGGCGGCGTCGGTCGTGGCAAGAGCTTCCTCATGGACTGCTTCTTCCAGGCCGTGCCTCTGCAGCGCAAGACGCGTTTGCACTTCCACGAATTCATGCGTGAAGTGCACCGTGAGCTGCAGGACCTGAAAGGCACGGTCGATCCGCTGGACGAACTGGGGCGGCGCATTTCAAGGCGCTTTCGCCTCATCTGCTTCGACGAATTTCATGTTGCCGACGTCACCGATGCGATGATCCTGCACCGCTTGCTGCAAGCCTTGTTCGACAACCGCGTGAGCATCGTCGCCACCAGCAACTTCCACCCCGACGCGCTGTACCCGAACGGGCTGCATCGCGACCGTATTCTTCCGGCCATCGCGCTGCTGAATGCGCGCTTGCAGGTGGTCAATGTCGATGCCGGCACCGACTACCGGCAGCAGACCCTGCAATTGATGACGATGTACCACTGCCCGCTGGGCGCAGCGGCTGAAGCAGAGATGGAAGCCGACTTCGAGCGCCTGGCCGAAGCGCGCGATGAAGACGCAGTGATGCAGATCGAACACCGCAGCCTGCGTGCCGTGCGGCGAGCCGGTGGCGTGGTGTGGTTCGACTTCCGTACCCTTTGCGGCGGTCCGCGCTCGCAGAACGATTACCTGGAAATCGCCGCGCGTTTTCACACCGTGCTGCTCAGCAATGTGCCGCAGATGCCACCCCGCCTGGCCAGCGAGGCGCGGCGCTTCACCTGGCTGGTCGATGTGCTGTACGACCGGCGCGTGAACCTGGTTCTTTCCGCCGCCGTACCGCCTGATCAGTTGTATACCGAAGGACCGCTGGCGCATGAGTTTCCGCGCACGGTGTCGCGCCTGCACGAAATGCAGTCTGCAGAATTCCTGGTCCTGGCCCGACGCGATGTCGACACGTCGCTTACTTAGGCTGGGTGCCCTGCTGCTCGCCAGTCTGGCCGTTGTGCAGGCCATGGCGGCTGACAGTGAACAGCAGATGCTGCTGCAGCAGCAGCGGGAAATGAAAGTGCGCTTCGACGTTCAACTGCAAGCCTGCAGCAGCCGCTTCTTCGTCACCGATTGTGTAGAAGAGGTGCAGCGACAACGACGCGTCTCTCTGGCGCCATTGACCGAGCGCTTGCTGCAGATCGACGCTGCCGAGCGCCTGCGCCGCGCCGCAGAACGGCAAGGCGTGCTGGCTGTCAAGAATGCAGTTCGGGTTCAGCGACAGGCTTCTGCTCCAGCCGAAGATTCAGTCAGCGCAGCCAGCGCGCCACGTTCAGGCCAGCGCCAGCGCTTGTTGCCAGGGCCTGGGCCGCAGCCTCCTGAGACAGCCAAACCCGCCTCGTCTGCCAAAGCGGCCAGCCGCGCTGACGCCGCAGCAGCGCGCGCCAGCCAAGCGCAGGAACGGCAAGCACAGGTGACAGAACGGCAAAAACAGGTGGCCAAGCGGCTGGCTGAACGCCAAGCCCGGCAGAAGGCGCCAGCGGGCCTGCCGCCGCCTTGAAAGGCTGAATCAGCGCAGCGGGTCGACCCGCGCCAGCGCCAACGACAAATTGTCACCACCCCCACGGGCGCGCTGGCGGGCCTTGCTGATCAGCATTTCGCTCGCCTCGCGTGGCGGCAATGCGTGCAGGATGGCGCCGATTTCCTTGGGTGCAAAGTAGTGCCATAGACCATCGCTGCAGGCCAGCAGGCTGTCGCCGAAGGCGAGCTTGTCGATGTGCCACAGCGCCACCGGCGGTTCGGCCTGGGTGCCCAGGCAGCCGGTCAGAAGATTGCTTTGCGGGTGCGAGTTGGCAGCTTCTTCGGTGAGCTTGCCTTCGTCGATGAGGCGCTGCACGAAGGAATGGTCGGTGGTGCGCTGCATCATTTCTGCGCCACGGAAGTGGTAGACACGCGAATCGCCGGCGTGCGCCACATCGCATTGCAGCCCCGGGCCGATGGCAAAGGCGGCCACCGTGCTGTGCGGCTCTTCCTCTGCGGTGATGGCCGTGAGCTTGATCATCAGGTGCGCTTCCAGGACCATCTGCCGCAGCATCTCGGCAGCGTCGTCCTCGTTGGGTACGAAGCCCTCGAAAATCTGACGCGCTGTCAGCAAAACCTGATCGGCAGCTTTGCGGCCGCCGCTCTTGCCGCCCATGCCGTCTGCCAAGACCCCTAGCAGAGCACCACTGGCCTTGGGGTGGACGATGATCTCCACTTGGTCCTGCTGGTAGGCGCGGTCGCCGCGATGCAGACCGGTGGATGCACTGAGGCGGTAGGTTTGCGCAGCGTTGACCATGGCGGTGAATATAAACTCGCGACCTCTTCCGCAACCGTGCAGCAATGGACGACAACCTGCATTCCCCGCAGCGCCGGCTGATCGAATTGCGCATGGAGCACGCCGACCTGGATGACGTGATCGACCGCTTCAATCCGAGCTTGCCGGCTGGCCTGCCCGTTGGTCTGCCTTCCCCCCAACCCGATGATTTGAGCTTGCGCCGCCTGAAAAAGCGCCGTTTGCTGCTGCGCGATCAGATCGCACAGTTGGAAGTGGCCTTGCAGCCGCCCGAGCCCGCGTGAGCCGCTCGCTGGCGCAAGCCGTTGCCCAGGCGTTTTCCCCCGTCGGCCCGCTTGCACGCAGCGACCGCGGCTTCATGCCGCGCGCCGCGCAAGACGAAATGGCAGCGCGCATCGCACAGGCGCTGGCAGGGCGCGAAGCGCTGGTAGTTGAAGCGGGCACGGGCGTGGGCAAGACGTTCGCCTATCTGGTGCCGCTGCTTTTGTCTGGCCAGCGCGCGCTGGTCAGCACGGCCACCAAGAGTCTCCAGGACCAGTTGTTCCTGCGCGACTTGCCTCGCCTGCGCGAAGCCCTGGGCGTGCCCGTACGCATGGCCTTGCTGAAGGGCCGTGCCAGCTACCTGTGCCGTTGGAGGCTGACCCAGGCGCAGGTCGACCTGCCCAGCGGCGACCGCTTCGCACAGCGCGCCTTGGCGCGCGTGGCGGCCTGGGCGCCCGGCACGCGTACGGGCGACCTGGCCGAGATCGACGGTCTGGACGACCGCTCGCCCGTCATTCCACTGGTCACCAGCACGCGCGACAACTGTCTGGGCACCGAATGCCCGGAGCACCGCGCCTGCCATGTGATGCAGGCGCGTCGCGAGGCCATGGCCGCCGATCTGGTGGTCGTCAACCACCACCTGTTCTTCGCCGACATGGCGCTGCGCGACAGCGGCGTGGCCGAGCTGCTGCCCACCGTGGACGCAGCCGTGTTCGACGAAGCACATCAGCTGGTTGAAGCCGGCGTGCAGTTTCTGGGCTCCACCTTGTCCACGGGGCAGGTCATCGAGCTGTCGCGCGACCTGCTGGCATTGGGCCTGCAGCATGCCCGCGGGCTCAAGCCCTGGCACGACCTGGCGGCGGGGCTGGAACAGGCAGCGCGCGAATTACGGCTGGTCTGCGCCGGCGAAATGCGCGAAGTACGCGGCATCGTCAAGCTGCGCTGGGAAGAGCGTGCTGAAGGCGAAGCCTTGCTCGAACCGCTGCAAGCCTTGACGGATGCCGCTCGTGCGGCGGCCGAAGCAATCTCCGGCGTCAGCGAAGTCGCACCCGATTTCCCCAAACTGCAGCAACGGGCTCTGGATCTGTCACGCCTGGCGCCCGGATTTGCCGAGGAAACGCCCCCCGGGCAGGTGCGTTGGATTGACCTGTCGCCGCAGCAGGTACGCCTGGTGCAGTCGCCGCTGGACATTCGCGAAATGCTCAGCGAACAGCGGCAGCTGTCGCCCAAGGCCTGGATCTTCACGTCGGCCACGCTGGGCGACGACGAAGAGTTGTCCTGGTTCACCGCCACGACGGGTCTGGAGGATGCAGCCAAGCTGCGCGTGGGCAGCCCCTTCGACTACGCCGCCCATGCCCGGCTGTGGGTGCCGCAAGACGCGCCCAAGCCCATGGACGCGGCTCACCCGCGCGCCGTGGGGCAACTCGCGGCTCGCTGCGCACGGGCCTTGGGTGGGCGCACTTTCGTGCTCACCACCACGTTGCGCGTACTGCCTCTGGTGGCCGAAGCCTTGCGTGAACAGGCCGCGCGCGACGGTCGGCCACTGACCTTGCTGGTGCAAGGCAGCGAGCCGCGGCGCAGCCTGCTGCAGCGCTTTGGCGACGGCCGCGGGGCCGTGCTCATAGGCTCAGCCAGCTTTTGGGAAGGCATCGATGTGCCGGGAGACGCGCTGCAGTGCGTGGTCATCGACAAGCTGCCGTTCCCGCCGCCTGGCGACCCGCTGGTGCAGGCGCGGGTGCGGCAGATCAAGGCGCAGGGCAGGGAACCCTTCGACGACTATTTCCTCGCCGAAGCCGCTGTGTCATTGAAGCAAGGCGCAGGTCGTCTGATCCGCACCGAAACCGATCGTGGCCTGCTCGTGGTGTGCGATCCGCGCATGCGGCAGATGGGCTACGGGCGGCGCTTGCGTGCCGCGTTGCCGCCCATGGGCTGGGTGGCTGATGAAGCTGAAGCGATGGCCTGGTTGGCCGACCTGGCGGCTTCACATCATTGAAAGCGCTGGCCTACCAGAACTTCAGCCGCTGCCACCAGCTTTGCGCGTTAGCCCGCGCTGCAGCCGTGTTGCCGGCCAGGTAGGGGCTGTTGGGAAAGTTCAGCTGGAGCACACGCTCTGCAGCTTCGCGCAGTTGCGGCAGTTCCAGGCGCTGGTAGCTTTCGATCATGATGGCCAGCGCTTCTTCAGTGGAAGGTGACTGCGGAAATTCGCCCACCATCTGTTGTGCGCGGTTGGCTGCAGCCACGTACGCGCCACGCCGCAGGTAGTAGCGTGAAACGTGTACTTCGTACGCGGCCAACGTATTGGCGATGTAGTCCATGCGCAAGCGCGCGTCAGGTGCGTAGATCGATTCAGGAAACTGGTCTGTCAGGCGTTTGAACGACTGGTAGGCATCTCGTGAAGCGCGCTGATCGCGTTCAGACAGGTCCTGCCCGGCCAGGCTGGCCAGAAAGCCCAGGTTATCGTTGAAATTGATCACGCCGCGCAGGTACAGCGCGTAGTCGAAGGCGGGGCTCGAAGGGTTGAGCTTGATGAAGCGGTCGATGGCGGTGAGCGCGGCTTCCCGTTCCCCCGTGCGCCACTGCAGATAAGCCATCTCCAGCTGCGCCTGCTGCGCCAGCAGGCTGCCTGCGGCCAGGCCTTCAACGCGCTCCAGCAACTTGATGGCACGCTCGAAGGTGCCGGCGGCGGCGTCCTCCTTGGCCTCGCGGTACAGGCGCTCCGCAGTAGCATTCGGGCTTTCCACCTTGGCAGGCGTGCTGCAGCCGCCCAGAACCACCAAGGCACCCACCGAAGCTGCGAGCGCCAGGCGCCGCCAAAGGAATCCGCTCATTACATCCACCGGCACCAGGGCCTCGAAGTCAAGCCCGGCAGTTTATAGGGGAACCCCAGCGGCGCCTGACGAAGTCCTGCCCGAGAGCGTGGACGAGCGCAGTGAGGAAGCCGGAAACGAGGTGCGCTTTTGCGCCGTTGATGCCGCGTTGCATGGCGAGCGGCTGGACAAGGTGCTGGTGGTGATGGCGCCTGAGTTCTCGCGCAGCCACCTGCAAAACCTGCTGGCGCAAGGCCATGTCAGGCTCGACGGCCAGGTTGCCGGCAGCGCGTCACGACGGGCGCGGCTGGGTCAGCAGGTGCAGCTGGAACTGGTGCCCACCGAGGAAAGCCTGGCGTTTCGCCCGCAGCCCATGGCCCTGGTGGTGATTTTCGAAGACGACCACCTGTTGGTGCTGGACAAGCCCGCTGGCCTGGTGGTGCACCCAGCGCCTGGCAACTGGTCGGGCACGCTGCTCAACGGCTTGCTGGCGCGCCATGCAGGCGCAGCGACCTTGCCGCGTGCGGGCATCGTGCACAGGCTGGACAAGGACACCTCCGGCCTGATGATGGTCGGCAAGACCCTGCCTGCTGTCACCGCCCTGGTGCGCGATATCGCCGCGCGAGAAGTGAAGCGGCGCTACCTGGCTTTGGCGCACGTGGCCCCTGGCCGACCGGATGCGGACAGTTTCAGCATCGACGCGCCCATCGGCCGTGACCCGCAGGTGCGGGTACGCATGGCCGTGGTGGCAGGTGGCAAGCCGGCGCGAACCGACTTCAAGGTGATGGCGCGTAGCGAAGATTTCTGCGCGCTGTCGTGCCGGCTGCACACTGGGCGTACGCACCAGATCCGCGTGCACCTGGCTTGGCGCGGTTTGCCATTGGTGGCAGACAGTGTGTACGGCGGCCGGCCTGCGCTGGGCATGGTGCGACAGGCCTTGCACGCGACCGAGCTCGGGCTGGCTCATCCGATCACGCGCGAGCCAATGCGCCTGGACTGCCCGCCGCCCGGAGACTTCGCTGCCGCCTGGGCGCTGATCACGTCCAACAGCATGCGGGGTTAAACCGCTACACTCGCCCAACACAGCGCAGACGGCACATCCTGCCGCGCCTGGTGCCGAGCCCCGACGAGCTCCCCGCGCCCTGACTCTTGTCAGCGCACGCCTCATGCTCACTACTGCCCCCGCTGTCGCGCTAGCTGCCGGCAGACCCTGAAAACCAGGCCATGAATACATCGCAGGCCAAGCGAGTCTTGGAGACCGCCCTCATCTGTGCCCCGGCACCGCTGCCGTTGGCAGAGATGCGTGCGTTGTTTGAAGACGAGATCGGTGCTGACACGCTACGCCAGTTGCTAGATGACCTGCGCCAGGACTGGCAGGACCGCGGTGTGGAGTTGGTGGCACTGGCCTCGGGCTGGCGCTTCCAGAGCCGGCCCGAAATGCGCCCGTACCTGGATCGTCTGCATCCTGAAAAACCGCCGCGTTATTCCCGCGCGGCGATGGAAACGCTGGCCATCGTGGCTTATCGCCAACCCGTGACCCGCGGTGACATCGAAGACATTCGCGGCGTCAGCGTCAGCAGCCAGATCGTCAAGCAGCTTGAAGACCGGGGCTGGATCGACGCCATCGGCTACCGTGAAGCACCCGGCAGGCCTGCGCTGTACGCCACCACGCGCCAATTTCTGGACGATCTGAGCCTGGCCAGCCTGGACCAGTTGCCCGCCATCGACAGTGCCGCCGACGGCCAGGCCGCGTTGCTGGCACTGGATGCACTGCAGGCAGCCAACCCGCTGTTGGAAGGTCCGCAGCCCACGTTGCTGCAGGACGAAGAGACCCAGCCTTCCCGGGCGTTCTGCGAAGCATCACTCGAAACGCTTCCACAACGCCCCCCCGAACTTCCCACAGACCGCACAGCATGAACGTTCACGACGCCGACCCCTTGCCACCCGAACCCGCAGCCGAGAAGCCGCCTGCAGGCGATGACGCGCCAGCAGCGCCCAAACGCAAGCGTGCGCCGCGCAAGCCTGCAGCCGCTGCGACATCCGTGGCAGACGTAACCGTGCCAGCTTCAGTCGCGCCCGAGTTGGTGGCTGAGCAAGCGCCGCCCCGGAGAGATGAGCCTGCGTCGGCCAGCGCTGAACAGGGTTCAAGCGATGGCGATGGCGATGGCGATAGCGATGGCGATGGCGATAGCGATGGCCAGAGCTCAGGCGAAAGCTCCGGTACCCCAGCGGCGGAAGCCGAAGCAGCGCCCAGCCGCAGTGCCCGGCGCAATCGCAACCGCAGGCGTGGCCGCCGCGGTGCAGACAAGCGCGGGGGCGACGGCGGCGTCCATGAAGGCGATGCCACTGTTGTCAGCGAAACCGCCGAAGCCGCGGCCTTGCCCGTGGCCGTGATTCCACAAGCGGGTGAGGTATTTGCAGAACTGCTGGACGGCCGCTTCGACGTTGCGCTTGAGCCAGAGCTGGCCGTCGAGAGCGACGGCTCAGGACCAGAATCAGAACAGGCCTTGCAAGCTGCACCCAAGCGCGTGCTGGCTGCCGAGCCAGACGCGCCCAAGCTGCACAAAGTGCTGGCCCAGTCGGGCGCAGGCTCGCGCCGTGATCTGGAAACCAAGATCAACGAAGGGCGCGTCAGCGTCAACGGCGAGGTCGCGCATATCGGCCAGCGCATCAGTTACGGCGACCGTATTGCCATCGATGGCAAGCCCGTGCGTGTGCGCATCGCGCCGCCGCCTGCGCGGGTTCTGGCCTATCACAAGCCTGCAGGTGAAGTAGTAACGCACGACGACCCGCAGCAGCGGCCCACGGTTTTCAGGCGCTTGCCGCGTTTGCAGCAGGGCAAGTGGCAGTCGGTGGGGCGGCTGGACATCAATACCGAAGGTTTGTTGCTGTTCACCAATTCCGGCGAACTTGCCAACCAGCTGATGCACCCGCGCTTCGGCATCGAGCGCGAGTACGCCGTTCGTTCGCTGGGCACGCTGGACAACGAGGCCAAGGCCAGGCTGCTGGCAGGCGTAGACATCGACGGCCAGGCCTGCGCATTCAAGAGCATCGAAGACGGCGGTGGCGAAGGTGTCAATCACTGGTACCGCTGCGTCATCACTGAAGGCCGCAACCGCGAAGTGCGCAAGCTTTTCGAGACGGTGGGTCATGCGGTCAGCCGCCTGATCCGCATCCGCTATGGCTCGGTGGTGCTGCCGCGCGGGCTGAAGCGCGGGGTTTGGGTCGACCTGGACGAAAGCGATCTGCGCACGCTGCGTGGTCTGGCCACCCCCGGCCCTCGCCCAGAGCGGGCGCCGCGAGAAGCGGATGTCGCCAGTGAGGATGGCCGCAGCGGCCGTGGCGCGCGCAATCGGCGTGGCGGTCGTGGTGGGCGGGCCGAAGGTGACGCGGGTCCGGCCGCGGCCACAGTCAACCGGGAATTTGATGACGACATGCCGCGTGGCGCGATACCCGACCCGCTGCAGACCTCATTGTCGAGCCTGACTTCCAAGCGGCAACGCTCCGGACGCAGCGACCGCGCTGATCGCGGCCCGCGCCCTGACCGCAGTCCGCGCGCCGATGCCGGTGAGAACGGGCCCATTCCCAGCCCGTTGCAGCAAACTTTCGACAAGCGGGCGATTCAGCAAGAGCGGGCGCAACGCCGCGAATTGTCGGAAGACGCGCCGATTCCCAACCCGCTGCAGCAGACTTACGACAAGCGCGCACTGATGCGCGACCGCATGCCACAGCGCGAAGTTTCTGAAGACGACACTGATGGGCCCATCCCCAATCCGCTCCAGCAGACCTACGACAAACGCTTCTCTGGCAACCAGGGCGGCGTAGCCAAGAGCGGCGGTGGCGGACGGGGCGGCAACAGCCTGGGCGGTGGCAAGCCCGGCAACGGCAAGCCTGGCGCCAAGCGCGGTCCGCGCAGTGGGCCACCTGTGCCTGGTCGTCAGAAGGCTAGAGTTGGCCCAGCCAAGAAAACCAGCGGTGCCCCCCGCGAGCCGGATCCGATGCAGACGTCGGTGGGATTCATTGGCGGTGACGCTTTCTTGCGCAAAGGCAGTGGCGGTCGGGGCGGTCGGGGCGGTTCTGGAGGCGGCAAGGGCGGCAGGAACAGTGGCGGTAACACTGGCGGAAACAGCGGCGGAAACAGCGGCGGTAGCAGCGGCGGTAACAGCGGCCCGCGCGGCGGCGGCGGCGGCGGTCGGTCCAGGTAGGGCTAAGCCATGCAGACGTTGGCTGCGGGCTAGAATCCAAGGCTTTGTCGTGCACCCAGGCGGCAATCTCCAACTACATCACCCCAGACGCAGCCTGCTGCGCAGAAAGACCGAGAAAGACACCCATGGCCATCGAACGCACCCTGTCCATCATCAAGCCCGACGCCGTGGCCAAGAACGTCATTGGCCAGATCTATGCCCGCTTTGAAGGCGCCGGCCTGAAGGTCGTGGCTGCCCGCATGGCGCATCTGTCGCGCGGCGAAGCCGAGGCGTTCTACGCCGTCCACAAGGCCCGCCCTTTCTTCAACGATCTGGTCACGTTCATGATCAGCGGGCCGGTGATGATCCAGGCGCTCGAAGGCGAAGGGGCGATCGGCAAGAACCGTGACCTGATGGGCGCCACCGACCCGAAGAAGGCCGACAAGGGCACCATCCGTGCAGATTTCGCCGACAGCATCGACGCCAACGCCGTGCACGGCAGCGATGCGCCCGAGACGGCAGCGGCGGAAGTGGCCTTCTTCTTCCCCGGCATGAACGTCTACGCGCGTTAAGACGCTGCAGCACCAACCCCCGGCTGGCATGGCCATGGCCGTCAACCTGCTCGACTTCGACCTCAGCGGCTTGACGGCGTTTTGCGCCACGCTTGGCGAGAAGCCATTTCGCGCCGTGCAGCTTTTTCGCTGGCTACATCAGCGCGGGCAAGCCGACTTCGAGGCCATGTCCGACCTGGCCAAGTCATTGCGCAGCAAATTGGCTGGCGTAGCCGAAGTGCGCGGCCTGCCACTGCTGAGCGAACATGTCTCGGCCGACGGCACCATCAAGTGGCTGTTCGACGTGGGCCAGGGGAACGCGATCGAGACCGTCTACATCCCCGAGACCGACCGGGGCACGCTGTGCGTATCTTCGCAAGCCGGCTGTGCGGTGGGTTGCCGCTTCTGCTCTACAGGTCACCAAGGCTTCAGCCGCAACCTGACAACGGGCGAAATCATCGCGCAGCTTTGGCATGCAGAACACCGCTTGCGCGGTCAGGGTGGCCGACCTGCGGGTGAGCGCGTCATCGACAACGTCGTGATGATGGGCATGGGCGAGCCACTGCAAAACTATGCTGCGCTGGTGCCCGCGCTGCGCACGATGCTGGACGACCACGGCTACGGTTTGTCGCGCCGTCGTGTCACGGTTTCTACGTCGGGCGTCGTGCCCATGATCGACCGCCTGCGCGACGATTGCCCAGTCGCGCTGGCGGTCTCCCTGCATGCACCAGGCAATGCCTTGCGTGACTCGCTGGTGCCGCTGAATCGCAAGTACCCCATCTCGGAATTGCTGGCCGCCTGTCAGCGCTATCTGGACAACGCGCCCCGCGACTTCATCACCTTCGAATACTGCATGCTCGACGGCGTGAACGACACGGTGGAACACGCCCAGGCCCTGGTCGATCTGCTGCGCGGTCGTATCCATTGCAAGCTGAATCTGATTCCTTTCAACCCGTTTCCAGCTTCGGGCCTGAAATGCTCGCCGCGCGACCGCGTGCAGGCTTTTGCCCGCGTGCTGCAAGACGCCGGCCTGGTGACCACGGTGCGCAAGACGCGGGGCGACGACATCGACGCAGCCTGTGGACAGTTGGCTGGTGAAGTGCAGGACCGCACCCAAGTCGGCCAGCGCATGACCCGTTTGCGCCAGACCATCGCCATCGTTCCTGCGTCCAACTCGGCGGCCCCGGTGTGAATTTGCGCCGCTGCTTCCCCTGGGCTGTGACCATTAGCCTGGCTGCCTTGTTCATGCTGCTCTCGGGCTGCGTCAGCGTGCCGCAGCCCGACCCCAACAACCCGGGCCGCGAAGTGCGCCAGCCGGTGGACACAGCGGACCCGGCACGGCGGGCTCAGGTGCGCTTGGAACTGGCCGGCCTTTACTTTGCCCGAGGCCAGTCTGAAACCGCACTGGATGAACTGCGCCAGGCACTCGAAGCGCGGCCCGACATGCCCGAGGCCCACAGCCTGCGCGGCTTGATCTTTGCCAGCCTGGGCGACACAGGGCGCAGTGAGCAAAGCTTTCGCCGTGCGCTGGAATTGAACCCGCGCGACGCCGATGCCATGCACAACTTCGGCTGGGTGTTGTGCCAGCAACAGCGCTTCGACGAGGCGGATGCCTTGTTCGGCCGCGCGTTGGCGCAACCGCAGTACCGCGACCAGGTGCGCAGTTTGCTGGCGCGTGGGGTTTGCCAGGCGCGCAACAAGCGCTGGGCTGACGCCGAAGTCACGCTGTCGCGTTCGTATGAGCTGGACCCCACCAACCCTGTCACGGCCTACAACCTGAGCGAAGTGCTGCTGCAGCGCGGCGAACTGGAGCGCGCCCGTTTCTACGTGGCGCGCATCAACGCGCAGCGCGACTTCTCGAGTGCGCAAACCCTGTGGTTGGCTGCCCGTATCGAGCGTCGGCTGGGCAGTCCGGACAACATGCAGGCTTTCGGTCGCCAGTTGCGTGATCGCTTCCCGCAGTCGGCCGAGGCACTGCGATTCGAGAACGGACGATTCGATGACTGAGCCAGGCCGTGGCCCCGACACCGCCGGCGGACTGTTGCGGGCAGCGCGCGAAAAGCAGGGCCTGCACATCGCTGCGTTGGCCGCATCGATCAAGGTGTCGCAGCGCAAGCTGGAAGCGCTGGAAAACAACCGTTGGGACGAGTTGCCCGATGCGACGTTTGCGCGCGCGCTTGCGCTGACGGTCTGCCGTACGCTGAAGATGGATGCCAAGCCCGTGCTGGAACTGCTGCCAGCGTCCAATGTCAGCAAACTCGAAAACGTGGCAGGCTCGCTCAACACGCCGTTCAGCGAACGCGGTAGCCCTGGCGCCGGCTTGGCCGGCGGAGGGCTGCGCCCTCTGGTTTGGGGCGGGTTGGCGTTGCTGTTGGCCGCACTCATCGTCTATTTCATGCCGGCGCCCTGGTGGGAACGATTTGCGGGCGGCCAGGTCGATGGCAACGCGGGGGCCGAGTCAGTGCAACTACCCGCACTGGCAGGTGCTGCTTCCGAGGCGTTGCTCACAGCCTCCCCTTTGGTTGCCGACCCTCTGTCCTATGCAAGTGCGGCGTCTGTGGTCGCGGCGTCTGCGGCCAGCCCTGCAGCTGCGACTGGGGTGGTTTCCGCTCCCACGCTTGCCGCGTCCCGCGGCGGCATGGTGTCGGGGCATGGCATTCAGTTGGTGATCAATCAGTCCAGCTGGATCGAAGCACGTGACACCACCGGCCGCCTCATCGTCTCGCGCCTGGTTGAAACGGGGGAGCAGCTGGCGATCGAAGGCGAGCCGCCGATCAGCCTGGTGATCGGCAACGCGGCCGGCGTGGAGTTGCGGTTCAAGCAGAAGCGTGTCGACCTCCAGACGCTGACCAGCAACAATGTGGCTCGTCTGCAGCTGCCGCCTTGAGCCACACGAGGCGCCTTTAAGCACCGCCTGCAAATCAGGATTTCCGCATGAACGCACCCGATCTTCAAGACATCATCGAAGCCGCCGCACCGGCACCGCGCCGCTCGCGCCAGGCCCGCGTGGCCTGGGGCAGCCATGTCGTCACCGTGGGCGGTGACGCACCTGTGCGCGTGCAGTCGATGACGAACACCGATACGGTGGACGCTGTGGGCACGGCGATCCAGGTCAAGGAGCTGGCCCAGGCCGGCAGCGAGATGGTGCGCATTACTGTCAACACGCCAGAAGCTGCACAAGCCGTGCCCTACATCCGCGAGCAGCTCGACCGCATGGGTGTAGTCGTGCCCCTGGTCGGCGACTTTCACTTCAACGGTCACCGACTGCTCACCGACTATCCGGCGATGGCGCAGGCGCTGAGCAAGTACCGCATCAACCCTGGCAACGTGGGCAAGGGCGAGAAGCGCGACCGCCAGTTCGCCATGATCATCGATTCGGCTGTGAAGTACGACAAGGTCGTGCGCATTGGCGTGAACTGGGGCAGCCTGGATCAGGAATTGCTGGCCGAGCTGATGGACGCCAATGCCAGGCTCCCGCAACCGGCTGACGCCAAGCAGGTGATGTACCGCGCGCTGATTCAAAGCGCGTTGACGTCGGCCACGGTGGCGCGCGAACTCGGTCTGAACCCTGACAACATCGTCATCAGCTGCAAGGTCAGTGGTGTGCAAGACCTGATCAGCGTCTACCGGGCTCTGGCGCGCCGCTGCGACTACGCCTTGCACTTGGGCCTGACCGAAGCGGGCATGGGCACCAAGGGCACCGTGGCCAGTGCCACGGCGCTGTCCATCCTGCTGCAAGAGGGCATAGGCGACACCATCCGGGTCAGCCTGACACCCCAGCCTGGCGAATCGCGCACGCAGGAGGTGGTGGTGGCCACGGAAATCCTGCAAAGCCTGGGCCTGCGCAGCTTCAACCCCAGCGTCACGGCTTGCCCCGGTTGCGGGCGCACCACCAGCATCACCTTCCAGGAACTGGCCAAGCAGATTGACGATTTCCTGCGTGCTCAGATGCCGGTATGGAAGGCCAAGTATCCCGGCGTGGAAAACCTGAAAGTGGCGGTGATGGGCTGCATCGTCAATGGCCCGGGCGAAAGCAAGCATGCAGACATTGGCATCAGCCTGCCCGGCACGGGCGAAGCGCCCGCTGCACCCGTGTTCATCGACGGTGAGAAAGCGCTGACGCTGCGCGGCGAAGGCATTGCCGGCGAGTTCCACAAGTTGGTCGAGAGCTACATCGAACGCCGTTACGGATCGGTCACTGCCGCACATTGACGCGGCAGTCGCTCGCTATCAGATCCGTCCAACTTCTGCGGCGCAACTTGCGCCGATCTCGCCATGGCCACAGATAAATCAACCCCCTTGCGTGCAGTCAAGGGCATGAACGACATCCTGCCGCCAGATTCAGCGCGCTGGGAATGGGTCGAACATATTGTGCGCAAGCTGATGGCGCGCTATGGCTACCGCAGCCTGCGTACGCCCATCGTCGAGCCCACGGCCTTGTTCGTACGCGGTCTTGGTGAGGTCACCGACATCGTCGAGAGGGAGATGTATTCCTTTGAAGACACGATGAACGGCGACCGCCTGACGCTTCGCCCTGAAGCCACGGCTGGCATCGTGCGCGCCATCAACGAGCACAACGCGCTGTATAACGGCCCTTTGCGTATCTGGCTGATGGGCCCGATGTTTCGCCACGAGAGGCCGCAGAAGGGCCGTTACCGCCAGTTTCACCAGCTGGATGTGGAGGCGCTGGGACACGCCGGGCCCGATGTCGATGCAGAGCTGATCCTGATGGCGCGCGCCCTGTGGCGCGACCTGGGCCTGCAGGAGGGCAGGGACGTCACGCTGGAAATCAACAGCCTGGGCGAGCCGGCAGAGCGCCAGGCGCACCGCGCTGCGCTCATTGCCTACTTTGAAGCGCATGCCGACGCGCTGGATGAAGAGGCCCGCCGCCGGCTGCATACGAACCCGCTGCGCATTCTGGACACCAAGAACCCGGCCATGCAGGCACTGGTAAACGCAGCGCCGCGGCTGATGGACTTTCTGGGTTCAGCGTCGCTGGCCCACCTCAATGCTGTGCGCGCGGTGCTGGACGCCGCTGGTCTGCCCTACGCCATCAACCCGCGCCTGGTACGCGGCATGGATTACTACAACCTCACCGTTTTCGAGTGGGTCACGCCCCACCTGGGGGCGCAGGCCACGGTTTGTGGTGGTGGGCGCTACGACAGGCTGATCGAAGAACTGGGAGGCAAGCCCGCGCCAGGCGTGGGCTTTGGCCTGGGCATCGAGAGGCTGTTGCTGCTGCTGGAAGCAGTGGGCAAACAGGCGCCTGAATCAGTGCCTGACGCCTATGCCGTGGTGCCCGACGCGTCTTGCCTGCCGCAAATCATGCCTGTGCTGGAAGCGCTGCGCGCGCAGGGCGTGACTGTCTTGATGCACGCAGCGGGCAAGGACGGCCAGGGCAGCATGAAGGCACAGTTCAAGCGCGCCGATGCCAGCGGCGCTCGCTTTGCCCTGGTTTTTGGCGTTGATGAGTTGGCGGCCGGTCAAGTGGCAGTCAAGCCTCTGCGCGATGAAGGTGCTGCGCAGACTCTGCAGCCGCTGGACCAGCCTGAAGCGTGGGCGAGTTTGCTGCGCAGGCCATAATCCGACTCTTTTGCCGACCAGGCGCCCAGGCGCCGAAAACCAGTCAACATGGCCACACAACTCGACCTGCAAGAGCAGGAACAGCTCGACACGCTGAAGGCGTTCTGGAAGCAGTACGGCAACCCGCTGACCTGGCTGGTCATCGCCGCACTGACGGCCTACGCAGGCTGGAACGGCTGGAACTACTGGCAGCGCGAGCAAGGCTTCAAGGCTGGCGCCCTGTTCGAGGAGCTTGACCGCGCCGCCGTTGCCGGCGACACCGAAAAAGCCCAGCGTGTCTTGTCTGACCTGCAAAGCAAGTTTCCCAAGACCAGCTTTGCCGAACAAGGTGCTTTGCTGGCTGCCAAGCTGCAATTCGACAAGGGGCTGAACGACGCTGCGCGCGCCAGCTTGACCTGGCTGGCCGACAACGGCAAGCAGGACGAAGCCCGCACCATCGCTCGATTGCGCCTGGCTGCCTTGCAAACGACTGATAAGCAATATGACGAGGCTCTGAAGACCTTGGATGCGGCGACTGCCGCCCATTTCGAGCCGCTGGTGGCCGACCGCCGCGGCGATGTGCTGCTGGCGCAGGGAAAGCCAGAGCAAGCGCTGGCTGCCTATCAGGCTGCCTGGGCCGGCATGGACGAAAAGGTCGACTACCGCCGCGTGCTCGATGCCAAGCTCACCGCCCTGGGTGCGCCGCCTGCGCCGACCCCCGCACTGGCGGCCAGTGCAGCGGCTTCGGGGGCAGGCCAGTGAGGGTCTTGTCTACACGCAGCTTGTGGGCAGTCTCTTTGGTTCTGGTTGTGACGGCCTGTAGCAGCGACCGCCCCAAACCCACTGCGCTGGAAAGTCTCCAGCCCAAAATTTCAGCACGTCAAGCGTGGACTGCAAATGTAGGCGCCATCAGTTTCCCGATGCTGCCCGCAGTGCGCGAAGGCAGCTTTTTCGTTGCAAGCGACAGCGGCACCGTACTAGCGCTGGATGCAGAAACTGGCGCCGAACGCTGGCGCGCACAACTCGGTGAACGGTTGTCTGCGGGTGTGGGCAGCGACGGCCGCCATGTCAGCGTGGTCACGCGCGGCAATGAAGTGGTGGTGCTGGACGCCGGCCGCGAGATTTGGCGCAAGCGCGTGCCTTCGGCCGTCGTCACACCACCGTTGGTGGCGGGTGAACGGGTGTTCGTCAAAGGCGTTGACCGCGCGGTGCATGCCTTCGACGTGCTCGACGGCCGTCGGTTGTGGACCCTGCAGCGCCCAGGCGATCCGTTGACCCTGTCGCAAGCCAGCGTGCTGGCGCCTTTCGGCAACACCTTGCTTCTGGGCCAGGGCCCGAAACTGGCTGCGGTAGACCCGTTGCTGGGAACCGTGCAATGGGAAGTGCCCATGGCATCTCCCCGCGGTACCAACGAAGTCGAAAGACTGGCCGACTTGGTGGGCCCCTTGGCGCGTGTGGCCGACCGCGTTTGTGCGCGTGCTTTTCAGTCGGCCGTGGCTTGCGTGAACGCCACCACCGGCAGCGTGCTGTGGTCGCGCAACATCGGCGGTCTCAATGCCGTGGCCAGTGACGCTGACCATGTCTTCGGTGCCGACGCCACTGACCGCGTCACGGCTTGGCGCGCCAGCAATGGCGATGTCGTGTGGACGAGCGAGAAGTACCTTTATCGCGGCTTCAGCGGCGCCTTGGCTGTTGGCACCAGCGTGGTTTTCGGTGATGTCGAAGGCCTGGTCCACTTTCTGGCCGCCACCAGCGGCGAAGCGCAAATGCGTCTGCCCACCGACGGCTCGGCCGTCATCGGTACGCCAGCTCTCAGCGGCAGCACCTTGCTCGTCACCACGCGCAAGGGCGGGCTCTTCGCCTTCAGGCCGTGAAGCCCGTCATCGCACTGGTCGGGCGGGCCAACGTCGGCAAGTCGACGCTGTTTAACCGCATTACCAAGAGCCGCGACGCCATCGTGGCCGACTATGCTGGCCTCACGCGCGACCGACATTACGGCGACGCGCGCTTGGGTACGCGGGAGTTCATCGTCGTCGACACTGGCGGCTTCGAGCCCGACAAGCCCAGTGGCGTGGTGGCCGAAATGGCCAAGCAGACACGCCAGGCCGTGGCCGAGGCCGACGCCGTGATCTTCGTCGTCGACGTTCGCGGTGGCCTCTCGGCGCAAGACCACGACATCGCCCGCTACTTGCGCACGGCGCAGAAAAAAGTGCTGCTGGCGGCCAACAAGGCCGAAGGCATGAGCGAATCGCCTTTGCTGGGTGAGTTCTTCGAGCTGGGCATTGGCGACCCGCACCCGATTTCTTCAGCGCACGGGCAGGGCATCCGCAGCCTGCTGGAGGCCGCGCTGGAGGACTTCCCAGAGCCTGAGGAAGGCATGGAGGAGGACGCTGAGAAAGCGCCTGTGCGACTGGCTGTGGCCGGGCGGCCGAACGTCGGCAAAAGTACGCTCATCAATGCCTGGCTGGGTGAAGAGCGCCTCGTCGCTTTCGATCAACCCGGCACCACGCGCGACGCCATCCATGTGCCCTTTGAGCGCGACGGCCGACGTTTCGAGCTGATCGACACGGCAGGCCTGCGCAGGCGCGGCAAGGTCTTTGAGGCGATCGAGAAATTCTCGGTAGTGAAAACGCTGCAGGCGATTTCCGATGCCAACGTGGTGTTGCTGCTCATCGACGCCACGCAAGGCGTGAGCGAACAAGACGCCCATATCGCTGGATACGTACTCGAATCGGGTCGTGCGGTGGTGGTGGCCATCAACAAGTGGGACGCCACCGACGACTACCAACGCCAGAGCGTTCAGCGCTCCATCGAGACGCGCCTGGCTTTTCTCCGCTACGCCCCGGTGCTGCACATCTCGGCCATCAAGCGCACGGGTCTCTCAGCGGTTTGGAAAGCGCTGCTGCAGGCGCATGCCTCTGCCACCATCAAGATGCCTACGCCAGTGCTGACTCGCTTGCTGCTGGACGCCGTGGAACACCAGGCGCCGCGGCGAGAGGGCCGTTTTCGGCCGAAGATGCGCTATGCCCACCAGGGCGGCATGAATCCGCCTATCGTGGTGGTGCACGGCAATTCGCTGGAACACGTCACCGACAGCTACAAGCGCTACCTTGAAAGCCGCTTCCGCGAGCACTTCAAGCTCGTGGGTACACCCATGCGCATCGAGATGAAATCCGCCCCCAATCCTTTCGACGACAAGTCGCGTTGACGCAAAGGCCCCCCTGCCCGATGGACAGGGCCCCTGTGATAAGGTGCTGCTAATCGGGTAATCACCCAACACGGAGAATATCGTGAGTAATAAAGGCCAACTTTTGCAGGATCCATTTCTTAACCTGCTGCGCAAAGAGCATGTGCCTGTGTCGATCTATTTGGTCAACGGCATCAAGCTTCAAGGCCACATTGAGTCGTTCGATCAATATGTGGTTCTTTTGCGCAATACCGTGACGCAAATGGTCTACAAACACGCTATATCCACCGTCGTACCCAGCCGCGCGGTGAATTTCCAAGCCAGCGAACCTACAGACGTCGTTTGACTCCGTTTGACTCCCTTTGACCTTTTACATCGCTTTAGTATCTCCCAAGGCTTGATGCCACTTGATTGCTGCAAACGCCATGGCCACTGAGCCCGCACGTGCCAATTCCAAATCCGACCCCAACGCCGAACTAACGCGCGCCGTATTGGTCGGCGTGGACTTTGGCAATGACGCCCACTTCGACCGCGAATTGGAGGAGCTGGCTTTGCTGGCAGCTTCCGCAGGAGATTTGGCGGTGGCGCGTGTAACGGCCAAGCGCCGTTCGCCCGATCCGGCCTTGTTCGTCGGCTCGGGCAAGGCCGACGAAATCAAGGCCCTGGTGGCTGAGACCGCAGCGCATGGCGTCATTTTCGATCAAGCTCTGAGCCCGGCGCAGCAACGCAATCTGGAACGGCATTTGGGCGTTCCCGTGGCCGACCGCACATCGCTGATTCTGGATATCTTTGCCGACCGCGCGCAAAGCCATGAAGGCAAGCTGCAGGTGGAATTGGCGCGCTTGCAGTACGTGTCCACTCGTTTGGTCAAGCGTTGGTCGCACCTGGAACGCCAGCGGGGCGGTATCGGCAACCGGGGTGGACCCGGCGAAGCCCAGATCGAACTCGACCGTCGCATGATTGGCGACCGCATCAAGTCGGTCAAAGCCCGACTGGAAAAGGTCAAACGTCAGCGCGGCACGCAGCGCAAGGCGAGAGAGCGGCGCGGCACCTTTCGCGTTTCACTGGTGGGCTACACCAATGCCGGCAAGTCCACGTTATTCAACACCCTGGTCAAGGCACGCGCTTATACAGCCGACCAATTGTTTGCGACGCTGGACACGACGACACGCGCGTTGTGGCTGGAACAGGCAGGTTGCGCAGTTTCCTTGTCCGACACCGTTGGCTTCATTCGCGACCTGCCGCACAAGCTGGTTGATGCTTTCGAGGCTACGCTGCAGGAAGCCGCAGACGCCGACCTGTTGTTGCATGTCGTCGATGCAGCCAACCCGTTGCGCGCAGAGCAGCAGGCCGAAGTGGATCGGGTGCTGGAAGAAATCGGCGCAGCCGCTGTGCCGCAATTGTTGGTTTACAACAAGTGCGACCTGCTCGAAGAATCGTTGCAGCCGCGTGAGTCTGCCGACTGGATCGAAGGGCATGCTGGCGTGCGGCGCAGGCGCGTGTTTGTTAGTGCGCGTGCCGGTACTGGCCTGGAGGCATTGCGCGAAGCTATTGCACAGGCTGCCATAGAAGCGCGTTTGAATGCAGCACGACCGTCCCCAAATGAAGATGTGCGTTTCGGCGGCGCTGCTGCCGAGCACGACTCCCCTGTTTCACCTTGGCCAGAGCATGTTTGATACCCATCCTTCCACTTCCTCAGGTTCCGCTGGCCTGACCTCGCGCATCCGCGTTGTCGCGGCTGCCGCTCGCACGTTGGCGCGAGGGCTCATTTTCAACAACCGCAACGACGGCCCGCCTGACCTGGACGAGCTTTGGCGCGACTTCAATCGCAAGCTGAGCGGTTTGTTCGGTGGCAAACAGGGAGGCGCTGTTCGTCGAGGCGGAGACGGCGGCGACGGTGGCGGCAACGGCGGCGGCCCGTCTTTCCAGCCCGACATGAAGAGCGCGGGTATCGGCGTGGGCTTGATCGCCGTCGTGGCCGTATTGGTGTGGCTGGGCAGCGGCTTTTACATCGTTCAGGAAGGGCAGCGGGCAGTGGTCACTACCTTCGGCAAGTACACCCAGACCACAGACGCCGGTTTCAAATGGCGTATGCCGTACCCCATCCAAGCGCATGAAGTCGTTTCCGTGACGCAATTGCAGTCGGTGGAAGTGGGCGGCAACGCAGTCAATCAGGCCACTGGCTTGCGTGATTCTTCGATGCTCACACAAGACGAAAATATCGTCGACATCCGCTTTACGGTGCAGTACCGACGAACGGATGCGCGCGCCTATCTGTTCGAAAACCGCAGCCCTGACGATGCCGTGGTTCAAGCGGCAGAAACAGCCGTGCGCGAGATCGTTGGCCGCAGCCGGGTAGACCAGGTGCTGTATGAGCAGCGTGACGCGATTGCCGCCGACTTGGTCAAAAGCATCCAGGCGCAACTCGACAAGCTCAAGGCGGGCATCGTCATCAGCAACGTCAACGTGCAAAACGTGCAGGTGCCCGACCAGGTGCAGGGGGCCTTCAACGACGCCGTGAAGGCCACGGCCGACCGCGACCGCTTCCGCAACGAAGGTCAGGCCTACGCCAGCGATGTCATTCCCAAAGCGCGCGGCACGGCTTCGCGTTTGCTTGAAGAGGCTCAGGGTTACCGCTCGCGTGTGGAAGCGCAAGCTGAAGGTGATGCGGAACGCTTTCGGTTAGTACTGACGGAATACCAAAAAGCACCCGCAGTCACGCGCGACCGGCTGTACATCGAAACCATGCAGCAGGTTTATTCCAATGTGACCAAACTGATGGTGGACAGCCGCAGCGGATCGAATCTGCTTTATCTCCCGCTGGACAAGCTGATGCAGGCCAACGCACCAGGGACGACACCGGGTACCCCACCTGTCGGCGTGCCGTCACCGGCCAGCACGGAACAACTCGCCAGCCCGAGCAGCAGCGACATCCGTTCGCGGGACGACTTGCGCTCGCGTGCCCGCGACGGCCGATAGCAACACCTTGGCACCCACCACCTTGGCATACACCACGGTCAAAAACAAATGAACAAGATTGCAATTATTGTTGGCGGCGCGCTGCTGGCCTTGATGCTGTTGTCCAGCACCCTCTTCGTAGTTGATCAGCGCCAGGTCGGCGTGGTCTACGCGCTGGGCGAGATCAAGGAAGTCATCACTGAACCGGGCTTGCAGTTCAAGCTGCCGCCACCTTTCCAGAACGTTGTCTTCCTGGACAAGCGGGTACAGACGCTGGACAGTCCAGAAGTGCGGCCGATCTTCACCGCAGAGAAGAAAAGCCTGGTCATCGATTGGCTGGTGAAGTGGCGCATTTCCGATCCGCGCGAATTCATCCGCAACAACGGCGCGGATTTCCGCAACCTCGAGAGCCGACTGGCACCCGTCGTGCAAGCCACCTTCAACGAAGTGATCACGCGGCGTGACGTCAAGGCTGTTCTGGCCACAGAACGTGAGCAAGTGATGGCCGACGTGCGCACCCGGCTGCAGGAAGAAAGCAAGGCCTTTGGTATCGAGATCATCGACGTACGTATCAAGCGCGTGGACTTTGTTGCCGACATCACACAGGCCGTCTATCTGCGCATGGAATCAGAGCGCAAGCAGGTCGCCAACGAACTCCGCTCACAGGGCTCGGCTGAAGGCGAGAAAATTCGTGCTGATGCTGATCGTCAGCGCGAAGTCATCATCGCTGAGGCATACCGCGATTCGCAGAAGATCAAGGGTGAAGGTGACGCAAAGGCCTCGGCTTTGTATTCCGACGCTTTTGGACGGGACCCGAAGTTCGCGCAGTTCTACCGCAGCCTGGAAGCCTACCGCTCCACCTTTCGCAGCAAGAGCGACGTGATGGTGCTGGACCCCAGCAGTGAGTTCTTCCGCGGCATGCGCGGCGACGCCGCGCCTTCGGGATCACGGCCGTAGTCCTGCTTCATTTCACCAGCTCGTTCAACAGCTCGGGCGGCAGGGATGACGGTGGCGATTCACCCCACCGGTACAATTCTGCTTTTTGAAGCCGGTGAATTTCATGCGCTCTGCGTGGCTGCTGCCCGAGCACATTGCTGATGTACTGCCTGCCCAGGCGCAGCGCATTGAAGCCCTGCGTCGGAGCCTGCTCGATCAAGCTCTGGCGTATGGCTATGAGCTGGTGATACCGCCGATCATCGAGCATCTGGATGCCTTGCTCAGCGGCACTGGGCGTGAGCTGGACCTGAGCACCTTCAAGCTTGTCGACCAACTCAGCGGACGCATGCTGGGCTTGCGGGCAGACACCACGCCGCAGGCAGCACGCATCGATGCGCATCTGCTGAACCGCCAGGGCGTGACTCGACTTTGCTACTGCGGCCCGGTGCTGCACACGCGGCCCGCGGGGCTCGCTGCGACCCGCGAGCCCTTGCAGTTCGGCTGCGAGGTCTTCGGCCACATGGGTCTGGAAGCGGATCTCGAAATTGCTGAGCTGGCGCTGGACTGCCTGCGTGCAGCGCAAGCAGGCCCGCTGGTCATTGATCTCGCAGATGCGCGGGTGTTGCGGGGCGTTTTGGCCGGCGTGCCGTTGGATGCCGAAGGCCTGCAAGCCTTGGCGCATGCACTGGCCAGCAAAGACGCACCCGCGTTGGCCGAGCTTTGCCAGGGCCTGCCAGGCGAAACGCCGGCCGCTTTGCAGACATTGCTGCGCTTGTACGGCAACAGCGAAGTGCTGGCCGCAGCGCGAGAGGCTTTGCCTGACCGACCCTTGATTCGAAAAGCGCTCGCCGATCTGGCCTGGCTGGGCAGCCATCTGCAGGCTGCAGACACAGGCTTGCATGTGGCCTTCGACCTGTCTGACATGAGCGGCTACGCTTATTACAGCGGGCCCCGATTTGCGCTTTACGCCAACGGATGCAGCGACACGCTGGCCCGTGGCGGGCGCTATGACGAAGTCGGCGCTGTCTTTGGACGCAACCGACCCGCCGTGGGTTTCAGCCTGGACTTGAAGTCGTTGTCTGAAGTGGCGGCACCAGCGCCGGTGCGGCGAGCTGTCCTGGCTCCCTGGGGCGAAGACGCGTCCTTGCGCGCGGCGGTGCGTCGATTGCGAGCCCAAGGCGAGATTGTTGTGCGCACGCTGGCCGATGGGCCGGTGGCCAACGTTTCAGAAGCCGCCGCCTGGCAACCCGATCGCGAGCTTGTCCAGCATGATGGCCAATGGGCCCTGCAGGCACTCGAACTTCCATTGAACATTTGAATAGTCAAGCAGGAACATGCAAGCAGGCATAAGCAGTACCGCTGGCCGCAACGTCGTTGTCGTCGGCACCCAGTGGGGTGACGAGGGCAAGGGCAAGATCGTCGACTGGCTGACCGATCACGCTCAGGGCGTGGTGCGCTTTCAGGGTGGGCACAACGCGGGCCACACCCTGGTCATCAATGGCCGCAAGACGGCGCTGCAACTCATTCCTTCGGGCGTGATGCGCGAAGGTGTGGCTTGCTACATCGGCAACGGCGTGGTCGTCGACCCGGCCCATCTTCTGTTGGAGATACAGCGCATTGAGCAGCTGGGCGTGGACGTACGATCGCGCTTGTTCCTGTCTGAGTCCTGCCCGCTGATCCTGCCCTTTCACGTGGCCATCGACCATGCGCGCGAAGCGCTGCGCGAAAGCAGCGGCACCGGCAAGATCGGCACCACAGGCAAGGGCATCGGCCCGGCGTATGAAGACAAGGTCGCGCGCCGTGCCCTGCGCGTGCAAGACCTGAAGCATCCACAGCGTTTCGAGGCAAGACTGCGCGATTTGCTGGATCTGCACAACGCCGAACTGACGAATGTGTTGAAGGCGCCGGCGCTGGAACTTCAGCCCATCCTGGATGATGCCTTGGCCGCTGCCGCGCAGCTTCGCCCCCTGATGGCCGACGTGGGCTACCGCCTGTTCAATGCGAACAAGCAAGGTGCGAATCTGCTGTTTGAAGGCGCGCAAGGCACCTTGCTGGACATTGACCACGGCACCTACCCGTATGTCACTTCCAGCAACTGCGTAGCGGGCAACGCGGCCGCCGGTTCTGGTTTGGGGCCGGGCATGCTGCATTACGTGCTGGGCATCACCAAGGCTTACACCACACGCGTGGGCAGCGGGCCTTTCCCCACAGAACTGGACATGGACACGCCGGCAAGCGTGGGCTACCACCTGTCAACCGTGGGCCAGGAACGGGGCACCGTGACAGGCCGTGCTCGCCGCTGCGGCTGGCTGGACGGCGCTGCGCTGAAGCGCTCGATGATCATCAACGGCGTTTCAGGCTTGTGCATCACCAAGCTCGATGTCCTGGACGGCTTGCCAGAGATCCTGATCTGCACTGGCTACAAGCTGGGTTCGCAAGTGCTGGACGTGTTGCCGTTGGACGCCGACGAGATCAATGCGTGCGTACCCATTTACGAAACATTGCCGGGCTGGACTGAAACCACAGCGGGGCTGACGAATTGGGAGCAGCTGCCTGTGAATGCCAAACGCTATCTCGAGCGTATGCAGTCATTGATAGGCGCGCCCATCGACATGGTCTCTACCGGCCCCGATCGGGTCCACACCATCATGCTGCGGCACCCGTTTCGCGCGTGAATCCACGCGACTGAACTTACTGATTGAGGAGAAAACTCCATGCTCACCGACGACGGCAGGCACCTTTACGTATCTTGGGACGAGTACCACATGCTCACTGAGCGCCTGGCTTTGAAGGTACACAACTCCGGTTGGGAATTCGACCAGATTCTTTGCCTGGCACGCGGTGGCATGCGCCCTGGTGATGTGTTGTCGCGTGTGTTCGACAAACCGCTGGCGATCATGTCCACCAGCAGCTACCGCGCCGACGCCGGAACCATCCAGGGCCGTCTGGACATGGCCAAGTTCATCACCATGCCCAAGGGTGACCTGGCAGGGCGTGTGTTGCTGGTCGACGACCTGGCAGATACAGGAGTGACTCTGCGCGCCGTGGTGGACCGTTTGCGCGGCATGCCTTCGATCACTGAACTGCGCGCCGCGGTCATCTGGGTCAAGGGCGTCTCCAGCTACACCCCGGATTACTTCGTCGAGCAGCTACCCTCAAGCCCGTGGATTCATCAGCCATTCGAAGATTACGACAACCTGCGCCCCGACGGCCTGGCGAAGAAGTTTGCGGTCTGAACGCGTCTTGCAATTAGCTGCCTCAAAACGCAAACAGCCGATTGCAGAGCAATCGGCTGTCGAACAATCTTGGTGCCCAGAAGAGGACTCGAACCTCCACGCCGTTAAGCGCTAGTACCTGAAACTAGTGCGTCTACCAATTCCGCCATCTGGGCTTTCAGGAACAAAGGATCATACTATCAAACACAACGACAACGCAAGCGCGTCTACAAACACAGGCCCTGCACTGATGGGTGAGTTCGATGGACGCATTGAAGGTCATCGCGACGGCCATGGTTTTGTCGTCCCCGACAACGGCGACGCTGCGATCTACCTGGCGCCGCAGGAAATGCGGTCGGTGTTGCACAAAGACCGTGTACGGGTACGCGTTCAACGCATGGACCGCAAAGGCCGGCCCGAAGGCCGCGTGCTGGACATCATCGAGCGACGCAACGCGCCCATCATCGGGCGCTTGCTGCATGAAAGCGGGCAGTGGATCGTGGCCCCTGAAGATCGCCGTTATGGGCAGGACATCCTGATCCCCAAGAACGCCACCGCCAACGCACAGGTGGGGCAGGTGGTGTCGGTTGAACTCACCGAGGCGCCTTCGCTGCATTCTCAGCCCGTGGGGCGCGTGGTCGAGGTGCTGGGCGAGATCGACGACGCCGGCATGGAGATCGAAATTGCGGTGCGCAAGTACGAAGTTCCGCACCAGTTCTCGCCCGAGACGTTGGCCGCCGCTGCGGCGCTGCCTGAAAAACTTCGCGCCGCCGACCGCAAGAACCGTGTCGACCTGAGCGATGTCTCCTTGGTCACCATCGACGGCGAAGACGCCCGCGACTTCGACGACGCCGTGTATTGCGAGCCCTTCAGCCGTGGCCGCGGCAAGACCGCTTTCAACGGCTGGCGATTGCTGGTGGCCATTGCCGACGTCAGCCACTACGTCAAGCCGGGCGAGGCCCTGGACGACGACGCCTATGAACGCGCCACTTCCGTTTACTTCCCGCGCCGCGTCATACCGATGCTGCCTGAGAAGCTGTCAAACGGCCTGTGTTCACTGAACCCGCAGGTCGAGCGGCTGGCCCTGGTCTGCGACATGCTGGTGGATGAGGAAGGCCGCATTGACGCCTACCAGTTCTTTCCCGCTGTCATCAATTCCCATGCGCGCCTGACCTACACCGAAGTGGCAGCAGCGCTGGCTAATACGCGCGGGCCAGAAGCGCACAAGCATGCACAGGTGCTGCCACATCTGCTGCACTTGCACGAGGTGTACCGCGCATTGCTCAAGCAGCGCAGCAAGCGCGGCGCGATCGACTTCGAAACCACGGAAACTCAAATCGTCTGCGACGACAACGGCCGTATCGAGAAGATCGTGCCGCGCGTGCGCACCGATGCGCACCGCTTGATCGAAGAATCGATGCTGGCGGCCAACGTCTGCGCCGCCCAGTTCATCGCGCAGGCCGAACACCCCAGCCTGTACCGCGTGCACGAAGGCCCGACGCCTGAAAAGCGCGTGGCATTGCAGGCCTACCTGCGGGCGCTGGGTCTGGGTTTGAGCATCAGTGACGAACCCACGCCGGGCGAGATACAAGCCATCAGCCAGGCCACGCAAGGCCGGCCAGATGCGGCGCAGATCAGCACCATGCTGCTGCGTTCGATGCAGCAAGCCGTGTACACCGCCACCAACAATGGCCACTTCGGCCTGTCCTACGACGCCTATACCCACTTCACGAGCCCCATACGTCGCTACCCCGACCTGCTGGTGCATCGCGTGATCAAGGCCTTGCTCTCATCCAAGCGCTTTCACCTCGCGCCCCACGCAGCGACGCGCATACCTGAGATCCGCAAGAACGCCCGGCCTGCAGCGAAGCCGGCCAAGCCGCTGTCGCAGGAGATGGCCGTTTGGGAGGGCGTAGGCGCACATTGCAGCGCCAACGAGCGCCGCGCCGACGAAGCCTCGCGCGACGTCGAAGCCTGGTTGAAGTGCCGCTTCATGCGCGAGCATCTGGGCGAAGAGTTCTCAGGCACGGTCAGCGCCGTGGCAGGTTTCGGCTTGTTCGTGACGCTGGACGCGCTGTATGTCGATGGCCTGGTGCACATCACCGAACTGGGCGGCGAGTACTACCGCTTCGATGAAGTACGGCAAGAACTGCGCGGCGAGCGCACGGGTGTGCGCTATGCCGTTGGTACGCGGGTGCGCGTACAGGTCAGCCGTGTGGACCTGGACGGCCGCAAGATCGACTTCCGCCTGGTGCGTGAAGACGGGTCCGAACGGCTGGTCGAAAAGGGCCGTGCAGATCGTTCTGAACGTGCCGAGCGCGCGAAACCCGCCAGTGCTGTTGAAGAACTGACGGCAGTTCGCGAAGCAGATCGCAGCGTGAAGGCACATGCGCGCGACTTGAAGTCTCAGGCTGCAGGCGATGCAACCAAGCGCTCGCGCAAACCCGCTGCGCGCAGGCCGGCACCGCGCCCGCGTACGAAGCGTTAGGGTGACGCGGCGCCAGCGTCCACCAGGGTCATGGCTTCGATGAGGTCACTGGCTCGCAGCGGGCCAGTGCCGCCATGGCGGTTTGCCGCCAGGCCGTGCCACCAGACAGCCTGCAGTGCAGCCGAGACAGGGTCGGCTGAGGTTTCTTGCGCCCACAGCCCAGCCAGCCAGCCGGCCAGCACGTCGCCTGTGCCCGCCGTGGCCAGCGCAGCGTTGCCTGTGGGGTTGATGGCCGGCGTCTGGTCCGGGCTGCAGATGACGGTGCCAGAACCCTTCAACACCACCACGACCTGAAAGCGCGTGGCCAGGGCCCGGGCAGCAGCAGGCCTGTCGGCCTGAACGGCTTCCGTACGCCAGCCCAGCAGCCTGGCCGCTTCCAGCGGATGGGGCGTGAGCACGGTGGGCAGGCCCAGGTGCGCACGAAGCGCAAGCGCAGGTTGAAGGTCGGGCTGGGCGGCAATGGCATTGAGCGCGTCTGCGTCCAGCACCAGTCGGGCGGCATGCTGCAGGAGACGCGGCAAGCTGTCTGCCATCGCGTTGCCGCCGCCGCAGCCAGCCAGCACGGTGGCCTGCGACAACACCCCTGTGCGCAGGCCTTCGGCACGGTCGCGTTGCATCAGTTCAGGGTGTGGTGCCAGACATGCGCTGCTGGTTTGTGCTGCCGGGCACGCGTACACGCGCCCAGCCCCGGCGGCCAGCGCTGCAGCTGAGGCCAAGGCCAACGCACCCTCCATGCCTGCGGCACCGCCGAATACCCAGACGTCGCCGAAGCGGCCTTTATGCGACGCGTGGGACCGCCAAGGGCGCGCAATGCGCCCCGGCAGCCAAGCGGTGGGCAAGGGCAAGGCACTGGCCATGCCCAAGTCGTTCCACCAAACCTCACCAGCATGGTCCCGCCCCTGCGCCGTCCAGCAGCCTGGCTTGATCGTCAGCAGCGCCAGGGTGGCGTGCGCACGAACGGCCTGTTGGCCCAGCAGCGCACCGGTGTCGGGGTGCAGGCCGCTTGGCAGGTCCACGGACAAAGTCAGCGCAGGCAGGCGCTGCTGGTACGCAACGGCAGCGGCCAGGTTTCCTTCAGGCGCGCGCCGGCTACCCAGACCCAACAGCGCGTCGATGACCAGATCATGCGTATCCAGAGGCAGGCACTCACCGGCATCGAAATGCTGAATATCGACCCCTGCGCTGGCGGCAAGACGCAAGGCCTGTGCGGCATCTGCCGGCAGCTGCGCAGGGTCACCTACCAACCGCGCATGGACGGGGTGTTGCTGGCTATGCAGCCAGCGCGCTGCCGCCAGACCGTCGCCGCCGTTGTTGCCTGGGCCGATGAGAATCAGGGTGCGGCCGGCATGCGGCGCAAGCGCGCGGCCCAGACGTGCCAAAGCGATGCCAGCCCGCGCCATCAGGGGCTGGTCGCGGTGGGCCCGTTCAAGTGTTTTCGTGCTGGCTGCGTCGTGCAAAGGCCAGGCCGTGCTCGCCGCGGCGGGCAGGACCTGCAAGGTCTTGCCATGTGTCGTCTTCATGGGGGGCAGGGCGTGCATCGCGCTGATCATGCCCTTCAGCGCAGACGTTGCGCTGCGAACGCGGCAGCGTCGAAGGGCAGGGGCTGGCCGGCCAACTGGCGCGCCAGCAGCTGCGCCGCTCCGAAAGCCAGGCCCCAGCCGAAAGCGCCATGTGCCAGGTTCAGCCACAGGCCAGGTTGGCCGCTGTTGCCGATGACAGGGGCGCCGTCTGGAACGCGCATGCGCGGGCCCTGCCAGTGGCTGGCCTCGCGTGTGACGGCGCAGCCCGGAAAGCTGGCTTCTATGGCGCCATAGAGCTGCCGCAATACCGCAGGCGCGATGGCCGCTGTAGCGGGCCCCAGCTGCGTGACGCCGCTGGCGCGCACGCGTTGGCCCAGCCGTGTGACGACGATCCCCGAACGGGCGTCGATCACTGCCGCACGGGGCCCGTGCGCGGCTTCGCCTTCGTGGCGGCTCAGCGGTGCTGTGACGGCGTGGGTTTGTGTTTGCAGCAAAGGCAACTTCAGTCCGGCGCTGGCCAGCAAGTCGCGACTGCCGGTTCCAGCGCAGACCACGATGGCATCGAACGTGGCCGATGAACCATCGGCCCTGACCAGTCCAGCAGGCGTGCCCGACCGCATGGACCGCACCTGCGTATCGAACTCGAAGCGCGCCCCCAATTTCTGCGCCTGTGCCTTGAGCAGGTGGGCCAGTTGCCGCCCATTGCCGACCATGCTGGCCGGCAGTTGCACAGCGCCCTTCAGCGGCCAGCGCGCGGCCAAGGCGGGTTCGAGTGCGCGCGCTGCATCTGCGCTCAGGAGAGCCATGCCTGGCGCCAAGGCTTGTTCTGCTGCGAGTGCCCGCTGGACCCGCGCCACCTGCTGTGTGCTCGACAGCAACACCATCCCACCGCCCTGCTGCTCGTAAGCCAGATTCAGCTGCTGCGTCAGCTCGCCCACGCGCTGGCGGCTGGCATGCGCCAGCGCCAGTAGCGCTTGCATGCGCGGTGTGCGTGCCGCAGGCCGTTCGCCGAGCCACTGCCGCCACAGCCAGGGCGCATGGCTCAGCACGGACAGGCTGCTGCCGCGCACGCTGCCTTCCCGTCCCAGCCAGTGCATGAGGCGGCTGCGCTGCAGCCCGGGCACGCCCCAGGGTAAGGGCGCGCAGGCTGCCAGCAAGCCCGTTTGAGCGAAACTGCCCTCAGTGGCCACGCTGCCTCGCCGCTCGAACACGGTGACTTCATGCTGCTGGCTGGCCAGCTCGCAAGCAGTCGCGATACCGACGATACCGGCGCCGATCACGGCGACCTTCACGAGCGCGCTTTCGCGCGTGCTAAACTCATTGGGTTTTCCCGAAGCAAAGCGAATTCGTTCTCTTCGGGGCGAACAAATCAGCGAACCCGACCGAACCTAAGGTGTCGTCTTCTGTGTAGCAAGTTCTTGCTCAAGCGAAAGATCGCGTTGATGAGAATCTGTAGACAGAGGCGATGAAGCGGCGGGATTCTAGACTCAACCTTCGGAGTTACCCATGTCTGTCTCCATGCGTGAAATGCTGGAAGCCGGTGTCCATTTCGGGCACCAAACGCGCTTCTGGAACCCCAAGATGGCACCGTATATCTACGGCCATCGCAACAAGATCCACATCATCAATCTCGAGAAGACGCAGCCGCTCTTCAACGACGCGATGAAGTTCGTTCGCCAGCTGGCAGCTCGCCGCGGCACCATCCTGATGATCGGCACCAAGCGCCAAGCGCGCGAGGTCATCGCGCTGGAAGCACAGCGCTGTGGCATGCCGTATGTCGACCAGCGATGGCTGGGCGGCATGATGACCAACTTCAAGACTGTCAAGGGCTCTTTGAAGAAGCTCAAGGACATGCAGGCCACCAAGGAAACCGGCGGCGAGTCGTTGATCAAGAAAGAAGCGCTGATGTTCGAGCGCGACCTGATCAAGCTGGAAAAAGACATCGGCGGTATTCAAGACATGAGCGCTTTGCCTGACGCCATGTTTGTCATCGATGTCGGATATCACAAGATCGCCGTTGCCGAAGCCAAGAAGCTGGGCATTCCGGTCATCGGTATCGTCGATACCAACCATTCGCCTATCGGCATCGACTACGTCATCCCTGGCAACGACGACTCGGCCAAGGCCGTAGCGCTGTATGCCCGTTCGGTGGCAGACGCCGTGCTCGAAGGCAAGGCCAAGGCCACCAACGAGGTTGTGCAGGCCGCCGCCGGCAATGACGAATTCGTCGAAGTCAGCGAAGCCTGATCTGGTAGCGGGTCGCTCTGTCGCCTATCTTGTCGTGCATTCACGCCAGCGCGCAGATTTGACCCGCGCCTCTTAGAAAAACCCAACTCAAGCGGCCTCTCCTGGCCGCTTGTCTTTGTACGGAGACTACTCAGCATGCCCGCTATCACCGCAAGCCTGGTGGCCGAATTGCGCGCCAAGACCGACGCCCCGATGATGGAGTGCAAAAAGGCGCTCACTGAAGCCGAAGGCGACATGACCCGTGCAGAAGAGATCCTGCGCGTCAAACTCGGCAACAAAGCCGGCAAGGCCGCTACCCGCATCACGGCCGAAGGCGTCATCACCGCTGCTGTCGAAGGCAGCACAGGCGCCGTCGTAGAAGTCAATTGCGAAACCGACTTCGTCACCAAGAACGATTCCTTTCTGGCTTTCGCCAAGTCTTGCGCGCAGCTCGTTGCCAGCCACAGCCCGGCAGACGTGGCCGCGCTGTCCGCCTTGCCGCTGGACCAGGATGGTTTCGGCCCCACGGTCGAAGACGTGCGCAAGGGCTTGATCGGCAAGATCGGCGAGAACATGGCCATCCGCCGCTTTAAGCGCTACGCCGGTGGTGGCCAGCTGGCCAGCTACCTGCACGGAACACGCATCGGCGTGGTGGTGGAATTCACTGGCGACGAGGTCGCTGCCAAAGATGTGGCCATGCACGTGGCGGCCATGAAGCCCAAGGCATTGTCTACGGCTGACGTGGCGGCTGAACTGATCGAGGTCGAGCGCCGTGTAGCCGCTGAGAAAGCGGCCGAGAGCGGCAAGCCCCCCGAGATCGTGGCCAAGATGGTCGAGGGCTCGGTACAGAAGTTCTTGAAAGAGGTGTCGCTGTTGAACCAGACTTTCGTGAAGAACGACAAGCAGACCGTCGAACAGATGCTCAAAGAGAAGGGCACGAAAGTGGCCGGCTTCACGCTCTACGTGGTGGGTGAGGGCATCGAGAAAAAGGTGGACGACTTTGCAGCAGAAGTAGCTGCTCAGGTCGCTGCAGCCAAGGCCCAGTAAGAGTCGGCGCCTTACACTGCGAAGCTGTTTAACCCAAGAGAGGCCGCTACCGATGCCCGCATACAAGCGCATCTTGCTCAAGCTTTCAGGCGAAGCCCTGATGGGGGACGACACCTACGGCATCAATCGCGCGACCATCGTGCGCATGGTGCAGGAAGTGCAAGGCGTGACGCAACTGGGCTGCGAGGTGGCCGTGGTCATCGGCGGCGGCAACATCTTTCGCGGCGTGGCCGGGGGTGCGGTGGGCATGGACCGCGCCACGGCCGACTACATGGGCATGCTGGCCACGGTGATGAATTCGCTGGCACTTGCGGACACTATGCGCCAGGAAGGCCTGACGGCACGCGTGATGTCGGCCATCAGCATCGAGCAGGTGGTCGAGCCCTATGTGCGGCCGAAAGCGCTGCAGTACCTGGAAGAAGGCAAGGTTGTCATTTTTGCCGCAGGCACGGGCAACCCGTTTTTCACTACCGACACGGCCGCCGCGTTGCGGGGTGCAGAAATTGGCGCGCAGATCGTGCTGAAGGCGACCAAGGTAGACGGTGTCTATAGCGCTGACCCCAAGAAAGACCCGCATGCCACGCGTTACACCTCGATCACCTTTGACGAGGCGATTTCACGCAACCTGCAGGTGATGGATGCAGCGGCTTTCGCGCTGTGTCGCGACCAGCGCTTGCCCATCAAGGTGTTCAGCATCTTCAAGTCAGGTGCTTTGAAACGCGTGGTGATGGGTGAGGACGAAGGCACTTTGGTGCATGTTTGAAGGAGACTGCCGCAGCCATGAGCATCCCTGAAATCAAGAAGACCGCCGAAGAGAAGATGGGCAAAACCATCGAGGCGTTCAAGAACGAGTTGCACAAGATCCGCACCGGGCGAGCCCACCCGGGTTTGCTCGACCAGGTGCTGGTGGATTACTACGGTTCCATGGTGCCGATCAGCCAGGTGGCCAACGTGAGCTTGCTCGACGCCCGCACGATCACCGTGCAACCTTGGGAAAAGGGCATGGGCGCCAAGATCGAGAAGGCCATCCGAGAGTCTGACCTGGGCTTGAACCCATCATCTCAAGGTGAGCTGATGCGCGTGCCCATGCCCGCGCTCACCGAAGAACGCCGCCGCGAGCTGACCAAGGTGGTGCGTAACGCAGGCGAAGACGCCAAGATAGCGGCCCGTGGGGTACGGCGCGACGCCAACGAGCATCTGAAAAAGTTGCTGAAGGAAAAACTCGTTGCCGAAGACGATGAACGCAGGTCGCAGGACGAAGTTCAGCGCCTGACCGACCGCACCATCGGCGAAATTGACAAGCTGGTGCAGGGCAAGGAAGCCGAAGTGATGGCCGTCTGAGCGTGCCGCTCTCCATGCACACCAACTCGTTCATCGCCGACACAGCAGCCCAAGCTGCCATCCAGCGCCCTGTCGTGCCCCGCCATGTCGCCGTGGTGATGGACGGCAACGGTCGCTGGGCACGCCAGCGCTACATGCCGCGCTTCTTCGGGCACAAGCAGGGTGTGGATGCCTTGGTGCGTGCGGTCAATGCTTTTGCAGATCGCGGTGTCGAGTACCTGACCGTCTTTGCCTTTTCTTCAGAAAACTGGAAGCGTCCGGCTGAAGAAGTGACGGGCCTGATGAGTCTGGTGCTGGTGGCTGTGTCGAAATACCTGGCCAAGATGGCCGGTGACGGCGTGCGCATCCGCATCATCGGCGACCGTTCCGCGGTTTCCGACAAGTTGCGTGCTGCCTGGGAACAGGCTGAAAAGCTGACGGAGAAGAACACCCGCATCACGCTGTCGGTGGCTTTCAATTACGGTGGCCGCTGGGACGTCGTTCAAGCCTGCCGCCGTGCGCTGGCCGACGGCGTGAAAGTCGAGGACTTCGACGAGAAGTTTCTTTCGCAGCAGTTGGCCTTGAATTTCGCGCCCGACCCGGATCTGTTCATCCGCACAGGGGGTGAGATGCGCATGAGCAACTTCCTGCTCTGGCAGGCCGCCTATTCCGAACTGTTCTTCACTGAATGCCTGTGGCCCGATTTCGGTGAAGCCGAAATAGACGCGGCTTTGCGCGCGTATGGCCAACGAGACCGCCGCTTCGGCGGTATTGCGGCGGCGCAACCTGTGGCCGTCCGCACCTGACATGCGCTGGCACCTGAAAGCGCTGCACTGACCCGATGCTGCTGCAGCGCGTCGTCACGGCCCTGGTCCTCGTCGGTCTTCTTTTGCTGGCGCTGGCGCAAGACAGCTTGTGGCCTTTCGCCGGTGTCACGCTGGTGCTCATGGCAGCAGCAGGCTGGGAGTGGGGTCGGCTGAACCAGGCCGGCAGCTGGCGTTCAGTGTCGTTCGGCCTGGCCGTGGGTGCGGCCGGTGTCGTGGCCCTGATCGGACCTTGGGCTGCTTCGGCGCCTGCGGCGCTGTGGTGGAGTGCGGTGCTGCTGTGGGCGCTGGGTGGCGGTTTGGCTTTGCGAACGGGGCCCGCAGCATGGCCGCGGTTACCTCGTGCGGGGCGTTGGCTGCTGGGCTTGATCGGCCTGTGGGCGGCTTGGCTGGCGCTCACTCATGCGCGCGCCATCGGCATCAACTTCCTGCTGTCGGTTTTGTGCCTGGTCTGGATGGCAGACGTGGCGGCCTACTTTGGCGGCCGCCGCTTCGGCAAGCGTAAGTTGGCACCTTCCATCAGCCCGGGCAAAAGCTGGGAAGGCGTGTGGTCAGGTTTGGCGGGGGTATTCCTGCTGGCCGGACTATGGTGGCTGATCGACCGCCGTTTCGGCGTGGATACCCCCAGCCTCTACACTCGGCTGCAGCAGGGACTGGGCTGGCCAGGTGCGGCACTGGCTCTAGCTTCATTGTCCGCGTTCAGCGTGATGGGCGACTTGGTGGAATCGCTGGTCAAGCGTTCTGCAGGGGCCAAGGACAGCAGTCGCCTTTTGCCAGGCCACGGCGGGGTGCTGGACAGGGTGGATGCCTTGCTGCCGGTCTTGCCGCTGGCACTGGCGTTGAATTCAATGAGCCCGTCATGACGGACACCCGAAGCACTTCTTCCGCACCCGCACCTGGACCCGCATCTGCATCCGCACCCAGGTCTGAGCGGCGCCTCCGCCTGGCCGTACTGGGCTCCACAGGCTCGGTGGGCACCAGCACGCTGGACGTAGTAGCGCGCCACCCTGAACGCTTCCAGATCATCGGCCTGACTGCGCATGCGCGCGTTGACTTGCTGCTGCAGCAATGTCTGCGCTTTCGCCCGCGCGTGGCAGTGCTGCCTACAGAAGAGCGCGCGGCTGCCTTGCGCCAGGCTCTGGCTGAACATGGCGTGACCATCGAGGTCCAAGTTGGCCAGCAGGCGCTGTGCGACCTGGCCGCCAGCTCGGACGTGGACAGCGTCATGGCCGCCATCGTTGGCGCCGCTGGCCTGCCGCCTTGCATGGCTGCGGCACGGGCTGGCAAGCGCTTGCTGCTGGCCAACAAGGAAGCGCTGGTGGTCGGTGCAGATTTGTTCATGCAAGCTGTGCAGGACGGCGGCGCCACGTTGCTGCCCATCGACAGCGAGCACTCCGCCATCTTCCAGTGCTTGCCCGAAGACCGCAGCACCTGGGCCCAGCGCATAGACCACATCGTGCTCACTGCCAGCGGCGGGCCCTTCCGCCGCCGCGACCCCGCCACCTTCGCCAGCATCACGCCGGCTGAAGCCGTGGCGCACCCGAACTGGGTCATGGGGCAGAAGATTTCGGTCGATTCGGCGACGATGATGAACAAGGCGCTCGAGGTCATCGAGGCGCGCTGGCTGTTCGATCTGGAGCCCGCGCGCATTCGCGTGGTACTTCATCCGCAGAGCATCATCCATTCGATGGTGGTGTGCCGCGACGCTTCGGTGCTGGCGCAGATGGGCACGCCGGACATGAAGGTGCCCATCGCTTACGGGCTGTCATTCCCGGAACGCGTTGAATCCGGGGCCGAGCACCTGGACTTTCTGAAGCTGCAGGCTCTGAGCTTCGAGCCGCCCGACCCCTTGCGCTTCCCGGGCCTGCAGCTGGCTTATGACGCCCTGGCAGCGCCGGCCGGCAGTACAGCGGTGCTCAATGCTGCCAATGAAGAAGCGGTAGCGGCGTTTTTGGCCGGACGCATCGCTTTTACTGCCATCCACCGCGTGAACGCACAGACGGTGGATTCCTTTACATCGCGCCTGGGCCCCGCGCGGAACCTGGACGACGTTTTGGAGATCGACCGCCGAGCGCGCAGCCATGCCCGCCAATTGATTGGGGAGTTTGCCGCTTGATCACGACCGTTCTGGCTTTTCTGTTCACGCTGGGCGTGCTCATCGTCATTCACGAATACGGTCACTACCGTGTGGCCGTGGCCTGTGGCGTCAAGGTGCTGCGTTTCTCGGTGGGCTTCGGCAAAGTGATCTGGCGTCATCAGAAAAGCCCCGACTCGACGGAGTTCGTGTTGTGCGCGCTGCCCCTGGGCGGCTACGTGCGCATGCTCGACGAGCGAGAGGGCGCGGTGGCGCCCGAGCTGGCGGCACAGGCCTTCAACCGCCAGCCTTTGCGTCAGCGTGCTGCCATCGTCGCGGCGGGCCCCATCGCCAATCTCGGCCTGGCCGTGCTGCTTTACGCTGCAGCCAACTGGATCGGTTTGCAAGAGCCCAAGGCCGTTCTCGGGCCGCCGGTCGCGCAAAGCGTGGCTGAACGCGCTGGGCTGCAAGCCGGTGACTGGGTACGCGCGCTGGCGCAAGACGGCGGTGACTGGCAAGACGTTTCGTCGATGACCGACCTGCGCTGGGAAGTGACTCAGGCGGCACTGCGCCAAGGCCGGATGGACTTGCAGGTCAGCCGGCGCGACGGCACGGGTTCGCGCACGATTTCGCTGGACCTGGCCAAGCTGCCCACGCGCGAAGTCAATGCCGAGTTGATGCGCAAGATCGGCCTGGGCAGCCCGTACAGCGAACCGGTGCTGGGCGAAGTCAGGGCCGGTGGGCCGGCAGCACTGGCTGGCCTGCTGGCCGGCGACCGTGTGATCAGTGTTGACGGCGCACCGGTGGCAGACGCGCAGTCGCTGCGCGAACGCATCCGGGCTGCCGTGCAGGCCGGCACAGCGAGCCAGCAGCCGCAGGCACAGCAGTGGCAGGTTGAGCGCAGCGGTCAGACCCTGAGTCTGGCGGTCACACCGCGTGTGGTGACAGACCCCGCTGCCAACGAAGGCCGGGGCGCCGCTGTGGGCCGCATCGATGCTTTTGTTGGCCAGCCGCCTGAAATGGTGACTGTGCGTCGCGGGCCCATCGACGGCCTGGTGCTGGGTGCCGAGCGCACGTGGGAGGTTTCTGCGCTGACGGTGACGATGCTCGGGCGCATGGTCGTGGGCGAAGCCTCGCTGAAGAATCTGAGCGGGCCGTTGACGATTGCCGAATACGCTGGCCAGTCAGTCAACCAGGGGCTGGCCTTCTATCTGGGATTTCTGGCCCTGGTCAGTGTCAGCCTGGGCGTGTTGAACCTGTTGCCACTGCCCATGCTCGATGGCGGCCACCTGATGTATTACATTTTCGAGGCTGTCACCGGGCGCGCGCCGTCCGATCTCTGGCTGGCCAGACTGCAGCACGGCGGCATTGCCGTCCTGATGCTGATGATGTCGGTCGCCCTCTACAACGACGTGGCCCGCTTGCTGGGCGCCAACTGAATCCCATGCTCCCTGTTTCCCTGTTCGGGCCGTCGCGCCAGCTTGCGGCCCTGATCGTCGCTGTGGCGGCCATTCACAGCACCCCGGCGCTGGCCGTGGAGCCCTTCGTGCTGAAGGACATCCGTATTGAAGGTCTCCAGCGCACCGACCCCGGTACCGTCTTCGCGGCTTTGCCATTCCGCATCGGCGACACCTACACCGACGACAAGGGTTCGGCGGCCCTGCGTTCTTTGTTTGCCACGGGCTTGTTCAAGGACGTGCGTATCGAGATCGAAGGCGACGTGGCGGTGCTCATCGTCGATGAACGCTCCATCATCGCCAGCGTCACTTTCGTCGGCCTGAAAGAGTTCGACAAAGACCCGCTGGGCAAGTCGCTGCGGGATGCAGGCATTGGCGAGGGCCTGCCTTTCGACCGCGCGCTCATCGACCGTGCCGAACAGGAAATCAAGCGCCAATACCTGGGCCGCAGCCTGTATGGCGCCGAGGTGGTGACGACCATCACACCGCTGGAACGCAACCGCGTCAACGTCACTTTCACGATGACCGAAGGCGACGCCGCACGCATCGCCGACATCCGCATCAGTGGCAACAAGGTTTTCGACAGTTCGACCCTGCTGGGCTTGTTCGAGTTGACGCGTTCTGGCTGGTTCACCTGGTACAGCAAGACCGACCGCTACTCGCGCAGCAAACTCAACGCCGACCTTGAAAAGCTGCGCGCCTACTACGTCAACCGCGGCTATCTGGAATTCGCCGTCGAATCGACGCAGGTGACGATTTCGCCCGACAAACAAACCATTTCCGTTGCCATCTCGGTGCGTGAAGGCCAGCCCTACACCGTCACTTCCGTGCGCCTGGAAGGCGACTACCTGGGCAAGGAAGACGAGTTCCGCGCTTTTGTGGCCCTGCGCCCTGGCCAGCCGTACCGCGGTGACGCGGTGGCTGAAACCACGCGCCGCTTCACCGATCTGTTTGGCCTGTACGGCTACGCCTTCGCGCGCATCGACCAGCGCCCCATCATCGACCGCGAAACCGGGCAGGTGGCCGTGGTGCTGACGGCCGACCCGCAGCGCCGCGTGTACGTGCGCCGCATCGACGTGGCCGGCAACACGCGCACGCGCGATGAAGTCATCCGGCGCGAATTCCGCCAGCTCGAATCGGCCTGGTACGACGGCGGCTTGATCAAGCTGTCGAAAGAGCGCGTCGAGCGTCTGGGCTACTTCAAGGACGTCGAGGTCGAGAACAACGAAGTCCCTGGCGCGCCCGACCAGGTGGACCTGATCGTCAACGTGACCGAGAAGCCCACCGGCAACCTGATCGTGGGCGCGGGCTATTCCAACGCCGAGAAGCTGACCTTTACGGCGTCCATCAAGCAAGACAACGCCTTCGGCTCAGGCAACTACCTGGGCATCGAGGTCAACACCAGCCGCAACAACCGTGCCCTGGTGCTGACCACGGTGGACCCTTACTTCACCGTCGACGGCATCTCGCGCGCCATCGACGTTTACTACCGCGTCAGCCGCCCATTCAACAGCCTGGGCGACGCGTATGACCTGACGACTCCGGGCGCAGCCATCCGATTTGGTGTGCCTTTCTCCGAGTACGACACGGTGTTCATGGGCATCGGTTTTGAGCGCACCGAGATCGGCACCAGCGCCGGCATTCCCTTGAGCTACCTCAATTACCGGGCCCTCTTCGGGAACAATGCCAACGCTTTCCCCTTGACGCTGGGCTGGGCGCGCGATGCCCGCGACAGCGTGCTGACACCGTCGACGGGTCGCTACCAGCGCATCAACATTGAAGCCAGCCTGTTCGGCGATGTGCGCTACACGCGTACCAATTTGCAGTACCAGGAGTTCTGGCCTTTGCCCTACAGGCTGTCCTTGGGCGTGAATGCCGAGATCGGCTTGGGACAGGGCCTGGGCGGCAAGCCTTTCCCGGTATTCAAGAATTTCTATGGCGGCGGCCTGGGTACGGTCCGCGGTTTTGAACAGGGCTCGCTGGGCGTCGTCGATCCCACGGGCGCCTACATCGGTGGCGCCAAGCGCTTCAACCTGAACACCTCGCTCTACTTCCCGGTGCCGGGCACCGGCAACGACAAGTCGCTGCGCGTGTTTGCCTTCGTCGACACCGGCAACGTCTGGCGTGAAGACGAAAAAGTCACCGGCAATTCGCTGCGCACGTCGGTCGGCTTGGGGCTGAGCTGGATTTCTCCGGTCGGGCCCTTGCAACTTAGTTACGGCAAGCCGGTGCAGTTCTTGCGCAACGATAGAATCCAACGTTTCCAATTCCAGATCGGGACTGCGTTCTGATGAAGACTTTTGCCATCCATTGGCTTGCCGCTGCGGCCCTGTTGCTGAGTTCTTCGGCACCCGCCGTTGCGCAGGAACTGAAAATCGGCTATGTGAACAGCGAACGCGTTCTGCGCGAAGCTGTGCCTGCGAAAGCGGCTCAAACCAAGCTCGAAGCCGAATTCGGCAAGCGCGAGAAAGAGTTGTCCGATCTGGCCCAGCGCCTGAAGGCATCCGCCGACAAGCTGGAGAAAGACGGTCCCACGCTGGCGCCTGCCGAGCAGCAACGTCGACAGCGTGAGCTGGTCGAGCAAGACCGGGACATCCAGCGCAAGCGCCGCGAGTTTCAGGAAGACTTGAACCAGCGTCGCAACGAAGAGCTGGCGGCCGTGGTCGAACGCGCCAATCGCGTCATCAAGCAGATTTTTGATGGCGAGAAGTACGACCTGATCCTGCAGGAAGCCGTTTTCGCCAGCAGCAAGGTCGACATCACCGACAAGGTCATCAAGGGCTTGAACTCGCCTGCCGCAGCTGGCGCCAAATAAGCCGCCGTGCAGGCGACCATCGCCGACCTGGCCCGCCTGCTTGCCGGTGAACTGGTAGGTGATGGTCAGCTTCTGATGACGCGCATAGCGCCGCTAGAGACTGCTGACGCGCAAAGCATCAGCTTTTTGTCTAACCCACGCTATCAGGCGCAGCTGGCTTCCACGCAAGCCGGCTGTGTCATTGTCGGTCCGGCCCAGCGCGAACTGGCAGCAGGGCGGGGCGCCTGCATCGTTTGCTCCGACCCCTATCTGGCATTTGCCCGGCTGACCCAGTGGTGGGCAGCACAGATACGGCCGCTGCCAGCGCCCGGTGTACATCCCACAGCCGTGGTCGAGCCCGGTGCCCAGGTACATGCCAGCGCTAGCGTTGGCGCGATGGCATTCGTGGGTGCGGGTGCACGTGTGGCGGCAGACGCCGTCATCGGCGCGCAGGCTTTCGTGGGTGCCGGTGCCGTGGTGGGCGCTGGAACCCGGCTGTCAGCGCGCGCAAGCCTGGGGGAGGCTTGTCGCATAGGGCAGCTTGGCATCGTGCACGGGGGTGTGGTCATCGGTGCCGATGGCTTCGGATTCGCGCCTGCGGAGGGGCGCTGGGAGAAGATCGAGCAGCTTGGTGCGGTTCGCATTGGCGACGATGTCGAGATCGGCGCCAACACCTGTATCGACCGCGGCGCGCTGGACGACACCGTCATCGAAGACGGCGTGAAGCTGGACAACCTGGTGCAGATCGGCCACAACGTGCACATCGGTGCGCACACCGCTTTCGCCGGCTGCGTGGGCGTGGCGGGCAGCGCGCGTATCGGCCGGCATTGCACGGCTGGGGGCGGCGCCATCATCCTGGGGCATCTGCAGATTGCCGACCATGTGCACATCAGCGCAGCCACCGTCATCACGCGTTCGATCTTGAAGGCAGGCCAGTACAGCGGCCTATTTCCCTTCGATGACAATGCCTCCTGGGAAAAGAACGCGGCCACGCTGCGCAACCTGCATGCCATGCGCGACAGACTGCGTGCGCTGGAAAAGAAGAGCTGATACGCCGTGAACTCGATGGACATCCAACGCATCCTGCAAAAGCTGCCGCACCGCTACCCTTTCCTGCTCGTAGACCGCGTGCTGGAGATCGAAAAGGGCGTGCGCATCAAGGCTTTGAAGAACGTCACCTACAACGAGCCGTTCTTCAGCGGCCACTTCCCGGCGCGGCCCGTCATGCCGGGCGTGCTGATGCTGGAAGCCTTGGCGCAGGCTGCCGCTTTGCTGTCTTTCGAGTCGGCCGATGCGCAGCCCGATGAGAACACGGTGGTGTATTTCGCCGGCATCGACGGCGCGCGGTTCAAGCGCCCCGTGGGCCCGGGCGACCAGCTCATCCTGGAAGCCAGTATCGACCGCGTGAAGGCCGGTATCTACAAGTACAAGACGCGCGCCACGGTGGACGGCTTGCTGACTGTCGAAGCCGACATGATGTGCACCGTGCGCCGAGTGGCCTGAGGCCCATGCTGCGCATTCACGCCAGCGCACTGGTGGACAGCACGGCCGAGCTGCACGACGACGTCAGCATTGGCCCCTACAGCGTCATCGGTGCAGGTGTTCGCATCGGCAGCGGCACCACCGTAGGCTCGCACTGCACGATCGAGGGCCCGACCCTCGTTGGCTGCGACAACCGCATCCACAACCACGCTGCGCTGGGCGGTGCGCCGCAGGACATGAAGTACCGCGGCGAGCCCACGGCGCTGCACATCGGCGACCGCAACACCATCCGCGAGTTCTGCACCTTCAACCGGGGCACGGCGCAAGACGTGGGCATCACGCGCGTGGGCAACGACAACTGGATCATGGCGTACGTGCATCTGGCGCACGACGTGCAGCTGGGCCACCACACCATCCTGGCCAACAACGCCACGCTGGCCGGGCATGTGCAGGTGGGTGATTGGGTCATCGTGGGCGGCCTGACAGGCGTGCACCAGTTCTGCAAGATCGGCGCGCATGCGATGACGGGTTTTCAAAGTCATGTGTCGCAAGACGTGCCGCCTTTCATGATGGTTTCGGGCAACCCGCTGGGCGTGCATGGCTTCAACATCGAAGGCCTGCGGCGACGCGGGTTCTCGCAAGAGCGGATCGCTCAGGTAAAGCAGATGCACAAGCTGCTTTATCGCGATGGCTTGACGCTGGCCGCAGCTGTTGAAGCCATTTCGGCGCTGAAGGGCGCTTCAGCTGATGCGGACGCAGTTTCCGACATACAGGCGCTGCTGGACTTCGTCGCCGCGTCAAAGCGCGGCATTGCGCGTTAACCGGGCCTGGCGGATGCAACTGGCTTTGGTCGCAGGCGAGGCGTCGGGCGACCTGCTCGCCGGCATGCTGCTCCAGGGGATGCGCCAGCGCTGGCCTGAGCTGCAAACCACCGGCATTGGCGGCCCGCGCATGGCCGAACAAGGTTTCGAAGCCTGGTGGCCGCATGAGAAGCTGGCCGTGCGCGGCTATGTCGAGGTGCTGCGGCATTACCGCGAAATCTCAGGTATCCGCGATGCGTTGGCCCGACGTTTGCTGCAGTCGCCGCCCCAGGCTTTTGTGGGCGTGGATGCGCCGGACTTCAATTTGGGTTTGGAAACACGCTTGAAGCGGGCGGGTATCAAGACCATCCATTTCGTCTGCCCGTCCATCTGGGCCTGGCGCGGCGGCCGCGCAAAGAAGATGGCCGCCAGTTGCGACCATGTGCTGTGCTTGTTCCCCTTCGAGCCAGAACTGCTGCATCGCCATGGCGTCGCCGCCACTTTCGTCGGCCACCCGCTGGCCGATGCCATTCCGCTGAACCCGCCGCGCGCAGCGGCGCGACACGCGCTGGGCCTGGGCGAAGATGACTCCGTGCTGGCTGTGCTGCCCGGCAGCCGCCGCAGCGAGATTCAGTACATTGCCCCGGTGTTCATGCAGGCCGTTGCCCGGCTGGCGCGTGAACGGCCTGGCTTGCATTTCATCCTGCCCGTGGTCCCTGGTTTGAGACAAACGCTGCAGCCGCTGGCCGATGCGCATGCGCCTGGCGTGCCATTGCAATGGCTGGACGGCCAAAGCCACGCCGCCCTTGCAGCCTGCGACGCCACCTTGATCGCCAGCGGTACGGCCACCCTGGAAGCCGCGCTGTTCAAGCGCCCGATGGTCATCGGCTACCGCATGCAGCCGCTGAGCTGGCAACTGATGAAGCGCATGCGCTACCAGCCCTGGGTAGGTTTACCCAACATCCTGTGCCGAGATTTCGTCGTGCCAGAACTGATCCAGGAAGACTGCACGGCGCCTGCTCTGGCGCATGCCGTGGCGCAGGCGCTGGACGACGCCCCACGCGCTGCCCAGGTGCGCCAGCGCTTCGACGAACTGCACCACTTGCTGCAGCGCGACACCGCCCGCTGTGCCACCGATGCCATCGCGCAAGTCCTCCAAGCCTAGCCAGCTGCTGCTGGACTGGCCCGAGCCAGCCGCCACGTCGAAAACGCGCGGGGTGCTGCCGCGTGCTCGCGTGCAGCGCGCGCAAGCGCTCGTGGCAGGCGTGGACGAAGCCGGGCGCGGCCCGCTGGCCGGGCCGGTGGTGGCCGCGGCCGTCATCCTGGACGAGTTGCAGCCGATTCGCGGCCTGGCTGATTCCAAGGTGCTGACGGCAGCGCGGCGTGAGCGGCTGTACGCCGAGGTCTGCGCCAAAGCCCTGTGCGTTTGCATTGCCGAGGCCACGGTCGAAGAGATCGACCGGCTGAACATCTTGCAGGCCACGCTGTTGGCCATGCAGCGCGCCGTGGCCGGGCTGCGGCTGGCGCCCCTGCAGGTGCTGGTCGATGGGAACCGCTTGCCCATGCTGCGCATGCCCGCGCGTGCCATCGTGCGCGGCGACGCCACGCAGGCCTGCATTGCTGCTGCTTCCATTCTGGCCAAGGTGCACCGCGACCGTTTGTGCGCGGGCCTGCATCTCGCTTACCCAGGCTACGGCTTCGATGGCCACAAGGGCTACCCCACGGCCGCGCATCTGGCCGCCTTGCGCCTCTTGGGCCCCTGCGCTGTGCATCGCAGAAGCTTTGCGCCCGTGCGCGAAGCCTTGGAGCCCACGCCGTGACCGCGCCGCGCGTGCAGGCCATCACCTCACGCGACAACCCCTTGCTGCGCCAGTTGCGGCGCTTGGTGCAGGACGGTAGCGGCTACCGCCGCGCTGGTGTGTTGTGGCTGGAAGGCGACCACCTGTGCAGCGCCTTGCGTGCACGCGGTTGGGTAGCGCGACAGGCCGTGGTGTCCGAAGATGCCTGGGAAGTGCCGGACTTGCGCGAACTGGCCGGCTGGGCGCCGCAGGTGGCCGTGCTGCCGGCGGCGTTGTTTGCGGCTTGCAGTGGCCTGGCAACGCCGGCGGCGATGGGTTTTCTCATCGACGCGCCGGTGGCGGCTCCCATCGAAGCGCAGGCGGCCAGCGTGGTGCTGGACCGTGTGCAAGACCCCGGCAACGTCGGCAGCATCCTGCGCAGTGCCGCAGCTTTCGGCGTGCGCCAGGTGTTGGCCCTGCAGGGCACCGCCGCACTGTGGTCGCCCAAGGTGTTGCGTGCTGGCATGGGCGCGCATTTCGGCCTGGCGCTGCACGAAGGGCTGGACCTGCAAGCGCTGGAAGCGCTGCACCTGCCCTGGGTGGCCACCAGCTCACACGCCGAAACCGCCTTGCCAAACGCTGCACTGCCGCAGCCTTGCGCGTGGGTGCTGGGACACGAAGGGCAGGGCGTCAGCAACGCCTTGCTGGCGCGTTGCTCGCTGCAGGTGCGCATCCCGCAACCGGGCGGCGAAGAATCGTTGAACGTGGCGGCAGCGGCTGCAGTGTGCCTGTACGAGAGCGCCCGCAACGGTCGGTAGATCAGTAGATCAGCCGGTCCGGCCGCAGGTCGCGCAGGATGGTGGTGGCGATCTCCTCGATCGACTTGTGCGTCGAAGACAGCCAGGCAATGCCTTCGCGGCGCATCATGGCCTCGGCTTCGTTCACCTCATAGCGGCAGTTGGCCAGCGCAGCGTACTTGCTGTCGGGCCTGCGTTCGTGGCGGATCGCGGAAAGTCGCGTGGGGTCGATCGTCAGCCCGAAGCATTTGCGCTTGAAGGGCTGCAGCGGCACGGGCAGGTGGCCGCGGTCGAAGTCCTCAGGGATCAGCGGGTAATTGGCCGCCTTGATGCCGTGCTGCATGGCCAGGTACAGGCTGGTCGGCGTCTTGCCGCTGCGGCTGACGCCTAGCAGGATGACGTCGGCAAGGTCCAGGTTGCGCGAGCTTTGCCCGTCGTCGTGGGCCAGGCTGTAGTTGATGGCCTCGATGCGGTCGCTGTATTCCTGGCTCTGGCTGGCGTCCGTGAAACGCCCGACGCGGTGGTTGCTCTTGACGCCGAATTCGGTCTCCAGCGGCTCGACGAAACTGCGAAACATGTCCAGCACCAGGCCCTTGCACTGCGCGCCGGTCAACACCGACCGCACGGCCTCGT
>JBBQXN010000005.1:0-75651 GCA_038209585.1 Burkholderiales bacterium | reverse complement strand
TTGCGCGGCATCCAGTCGGCATGCACGGCCAGTTGCGGCTGCGCCAGCGCGCTGCCTACCAGCCGCTGAACCAGGCGGTCCCAGGTGGCTTGTTGCGCCGGTGTCCAGACGATGCCGAACTCACGGCCCACGCACCACTGCGGAAACAGCGCCAGTTCGCTGCGCAGCAAGACTTCGTCGAAAGCCGGCAAGCTATCTGCAGGCACCTGCTTTTGAAACTGGACCAGGGCGGCGATGGCCTGGCGCATCAACAAGTCGGCGGTGGCTTCGTCATTTGCCTCATCAGCGGCCTGCAGTGCCTGCAGGTACAGGTCGTTGCCCAGGTCTGTCAGCAGCAGAAAGCCTTGTTCGGCATCAGCAGCCAGCACCCGCGGCGCATTCAACCCGGCTTGCGCCATCAGCCGGGCCACGTGCACGAAAGGCTGCACGTTTTCCTGCGGCGGCGGCGCGTCCATGACCACCAGGCTGGCGTGCTCGCCCGCCGTGCAGCGCAGGCGAAAGTAGCGGCGGAAGCTGGCGTCGCTGGAAGCGGGTGTCAGGCTGCCGGGGTCGATGGCGTGGGCTGCCACCAAGCCGGAAAGCCAACGCTGGAAGGCCTGTTCGCGCTGTGGGCTGGGCCAGCGGACCGGCGATTCAGCGCCCGGGCCGAGGGCGGATTGGGAAGTGTTGCTCATGGATAATCGATTTTACGAATGCGCTCCCCTTCGCCCCCGCCGCCACGCCCCACATCGGCCCGCGCTCGGGCCGCTTTTTTCGCGATAGCCGGTTCGGTCCATGTGCTGGCGGCGGCTCAGACCGCGACTGTTGCTGCGTCTGCTGCGGCGTCTGCTGTTGCGTCTGCTGCGGCGTCCGCAGCACCCGCGGCCTCGGCTGCGCTTGAACCCAGTCTGCGCCTGGCGCCCCTGCCACGTGGCGCTGATGCCGCGCTGCCGATCATCCTGCGTGCGCGCACCCTGAGCGCAAGGCCCGATCTGGGCGCAGTGGCCGAAGGCGATGTCGAGTTTCGTCGCGGTGGCGTGGTCATCCGCGCCGACAAGCTGCAATACGACACGCCGCTGGACCGCGCCACAGCCAGCGGCCAGGTGCGTGTTCAGCGCGAAGGCGCGATCTACTCCGGGCCTGAACTGCAGTTGAGCGTGCAGCGTTTCCAAGGCTACTTCCTCGACCCGCGATTCGAGTTCCCTGCACTGGGGGCCGGCGGCCGCGCCGACCGCATCGACTTCATCGACAGCACGCGCAGCACCGCCACCAACGCCAGCTACACGAGCTGCCCGCGCGAAGGCCCGCAGCCGCCGGCCTGGGTGCTGCAGGCGCGCAGCGTGCAGCTGGACCTGACCACGGGCGTGGGCGTGGCCGACGGCGCCGTGCTGCGCTTCATGGACACACCCATCCTGGCCTGGCCCAGCCTGAGCTTTCCGCTGAGCGACCAGCGCAAGTCGGGTTGGTTGCCGCCCAGCATCAACATCGACAACCGCAGCGGCGTGGAGATCTCGGCGCCGTACTACTTGAACATCGCCCCGCAGCGTGACGCCACGATCACGCCGCGCATCCTCACGCGCCGCGGCTTGGCGGTGGATGGCGAATTCCGCTACCTGGCCGTGCAAGACGCGGGCATCCTGGCGCTGAACTGGCTGCCCGACGACCGAGTCGCCCGGCGTTCGCGCAACGCGGTGCGCTGGCTGCACGACGGTCGCCTGGGCGATGTCGGCCCGGGCTGGGCTGAAGCCCTGCGCTACCGCGTCGATGCCGTACGCGTGTCTGACAACGACTGGTGGAAAGACTTCCCCAACGCCAGCGGCAGCTTGACGACGCGGCTGTTGCCGGTGCGCGCATCGGCCGAGCTGCCGTTTTCCATGGCTATGGGCAGCGCCAAGCCGTTGCAAGGCCTGGCCTACGCCCGCCTGGCCGGCTGGCAGGTGCTGCAAGACACCGACAGCATCATCACCAGCCCCTACCAGCGCCGCCCGCAGCTGGGCACGCGGCTGACGGGCCAGGCCGGCGGTTTCGAGTTCAGCGCAGAAGCCGAATTCAATCGCTTCACCTTGCCGGGTGGCGCTGCTGCGGCCAGCGACCGTCCGCAAGGCAACCGCGTACACCTGCTGGGCGCGCTGACTTATCCGCTGCGCGCTGACGGCTGGTGGCTGGTGCCCCGCCTGGCGGTGAACGCGGCGGCTTACGACACCGACATGCCGGGCGAAGGCCAACCCAGCCGCGCCCGGCGCACCATTCCCAGCTTCAGTGTCGACAGCGGCATGGAGTTCGAACGCCCAGCCAGCTTCTTCGGCCGCAGCCTGCGCCAAACGCTGGAGCCGCGCCTTCTGTATGTCAACACGCCTTACCGTGCGCAAGCACAGTTGCCCAACTACGACGCCGCTGCCAAAGACTTCAATGCAGTTTCGATCTACAGCGCCAACAGCTTCTCAGGCATCGACCGCGTGGCCGATGCGCATCAGCTCACTGCCGGCGTCACGACCAGGCTGCTGGACCCGACCAGCGGAGCCGAAGCGCTGCGCCTGGGCCTCGTGCAGCGCTATCTGTTCCGCGACCAGCAAGTGGCTCCGCAAGCCGACGGCAGCCCCGACGGTGAGCCGTTGACGCAGCGCTTCTCCGACGCGCTGCTGTTCGGTTCCACCAGCGTCGTGGCGCGCTGGACGCTGGACGCGGCGCTGCAGTACAGCCCTGAGTTGTCGCGCTCGGTGCGCTCGATTCTCTCGGCGCGTTACTCGCCCGGGCCTTTTCGAACGGTGGGCGCCACCTACCGGCTGGCGCGTGGCCTGAGCGAGCAGGTCGAACTGGGCTGGCAATGGCCCATCGGCAGCACGAGCGTGGCCGGGCCGGCGGCCCTGGCCCTGGCTGGCGCCAGCAAAGGCAGCAGCGGCAGCGCGAGCGACTGCGCGGGCCGCTGGTATGCGGTGGGTCGCGTGAACTACAGCTTGAACGACTCGCGGATCACCGACAGCCTGCTGGGCGTGGAATACGACGCCGGCTGCTGGATCGGCCGCATCGTGGCGGAACGTTTGTCCACTGGACGCACCGAAGCCACCACGCGTCTGCTGTTTCAACTGGAGCTGATCGGCCTGTCGCGCCTGGGGTCCAATCCCTTGCAGGTCTTGAAGGACAATATCCCCGGTTATCAGCTGCTGCGCGAAGACCGCAGCATCCGGCCAGCGTCCGGCTCTGGCTCTGGCTCTGGCAGCGAAGAGTGGCAGCCCGCACCCTGATGTGCCTCCGCCGTGCCCACCATCGTCTCACCCTCATGAACGAATCCCGACACTTCTCATCTGCCCTGGCGGCCGTTTTGACGCTTTGCCTGCTGGCGCTGGCCTGCATGCCGGCCCATGCCCAATCTGAAACACCGAATCAGCGCCTGACGACGCGCAACGGCGACTACATCGCCGCCGTCGTCAACCAGGAGCTGGTCACGGCAGGCGAGATCGAACGCCGCATTGAAGCCGCACGCGCAGAAGCCGCACGCGCTGGCCAGCGCCTGCCGCCAGACCGCGAACTGCGCCAGCAGGTCACAGACCTGCTCATCGACGAGCGCGTGATCATCACCAGCGCCCGCGAAAGCGGCGTGCGCATCGACGAGCCCGAGGTCGATCGTGCGGTGCAGAACGTGGCAGCGCAAAATCAGCTGACATTGCCCGTGCTGCGCCAGCGCCTGCAGGCCGAAGGCATCGACTACAGCCGCTTTCGTGCCCAGTTGCGCGACCAGCTGATGATGGAGCGCATGCGCGAACGCGAGGTCTATCGCCGCATCGACATCAGCGACGCCGACATCGACAAGTTCCTGGCACAGAGCAAACAGGCTTCGCAAACGGAAGCAGAAACGAACATCGCACAAATTCTGGTGCCGGTACCCGAAGGCACCTCGCCTGCGACTGAAGCAGCCCTGCGCGCGCGTGCAGAAGCCGCGCTGGTGCGCGCACGTGCAGGCGAGGACTTCGCGCTGCTGGTACTGGAAATCTCGGCCGACGCCAACCGCGAAAAGGGCGGTGCGCTGGGTTTGCGGCCTGCATCGCGCTTGCCTGATGCTTTTGTCGAGGCCACACGCGGGGTGGCAGCGGGTACGGTGGCGCCGGAACTGCTGCGCACAGGCGCGGGGTTTCATGTTCTGAAAGTGCTGGAACGCCAGCCAGGCGGTGAGCCGCGCATCACGCAAACACGTGCCCGCCATGTGCTGCTGCGCCCGTCGGCGCAATTGACCGCTGAAGTGGCAGCGCGCCGTTTGAACGACTACAAGCGCCAGATCGAGGCGGGCGCGGCCAGTTTCGAGGACATCGCCCGCCAGTTCAGCGAAGACGGCTCGGCCGCTGGCGGCGGCGACCTGGGCTGGTCCAGCCCTGGTGTGATGGTGCCGGAATTCGAGGAAGTCATGAATGGGCTGAGCATTGGCTCCCTGTCAGGCCCGGTGACATCGCGCTTCGGCGTGCACCTGATCCAGGTGCTGGAACGCCGCGATGTGGCCGTGGAGCAGAAGGCGCTGCGTGAGCAGGCCCGCAACGTCCTGCGCGAGCAGCGCTTCGATCAGGCGTACCTGGACTGGACCAAGGAGTTGCGCGCTCGCGCCTACGTCGAGATGCGCGAGCCGCCACCTTGACCGCAGGCAGGCGAAGTCTCGTGCCATGAAACACCAGGCGCGCAAACGCTTCGGCCAGCACTTTCTGGTGGATCAAGGCGTCATCGAGAGCATCGTGGACGCCATCGACCCGAAGCCGGGCCAGGCACTGATCGAGATCGGCCCCGGCCTGGGTGCCATGACCGGCCCTTTGGCTGCACGCAGCCAAACGCTGACCGTCATCGAACTCGACCGCGATCTGGCTGAGCGGCTGCGTCGCCGCACCCAGCTCACGGTGATCGAGGCCGACGTGTTGAAGGTGGATTTCCGCGCCCTGGCAGCCACAGCAGGGCAGCCGCTGCGGGTGGTGGGCAACCTGCCCTACAACATCTCCACGCCCATCCTGTTTCATCTGCTGTCTGCGGCTGACGTCATCGCCGACCAGCATTTCATGCTGCAAAAGGAAGTGGTGGAGCGCATGGCCGCCGCACCAGGCGGCAAAGACTACGGTCGGCTGAGCGTGATGCTGCAATGGCGCTACCGCATCAGCTCGGTGCTGGATGTGTCGCCCGAGGCCTTCGACCCGCCACCGCGCGTGCATTCGGCCGTGGTGCGCATGCGCCCGCTGCCGCTGCCGCAGGACGCAGATGTCGCAGTGGACCCGGCGCGGCTGGGCGCGTTGGTGACCGTGGCTTTCTCTCAGCGCCGCAAGCTGCTGCGCCACACGCTGGGGCGCTGGATCGAGGCCCAAGGCCTGGATGTGGCATTTGACCTGCAACGCCGTGCCGAAGAAGTGCCGGTGGCGGAGTACATGGCGTTGGCTCGGGCACGTGCACGCGCTTGATCATCGTGCGCCAGATCTCGGCGCTGGACGGCTTCAGTTACGAGGCGGTTGACGCCATCGAGCAGCGCATTGGCCAGATTCACTGGCCCTGGCTGGCCCAGGCGCGCAACGCACGGTTGCGCTGGCATGCAGAAGGCTCGGCCGCCGGCGATGTGCGCATCCACCTGTCCAGTGCCCTGCAGGGCGATGATTTCCGTGTGCGTCACGAGTATCTGAACCGCAGGCGTCATCCTGATCTGCGCTGGACGCTGCACACCGGCGACCAGGTTCTGGCGGCAGCCGATGTGCGTGTGCTGAGCGGCTGGCGACGCCTGGGCGTGGACATTCACGCTCCGTTTGCCGGCCAGTTGATCCGGGGTGGCCATGGGTGGCGGCGGGCCTGGAACGTGTCGCTGCAAACCGCGCAGGGCCACCAGGCCATCGGCAGCATCGAGCAGCCCTCGGCCTTCATGCTGCGCCAGACCTGGGTGCTGCACCTGCCAGCGGACATGGGCTTGCCGCTGCAGCTGTTCTTCGCCTTTCTGGCGCTGCAGCTGCACTGAAATCGCGGTCGACCACCAACGTCGACCCCAAACGAAAGCGACCCCGAGCCAGGCAGGCTGGGGGCCGTTGAACCTGAAAAAACCAACTCAGGCTGCGTTCAGCCAGGCAGCGGTGTCGAAAGCACTGCTCATCAGCGGCATGTTCATGCCGAAGTTGGGGTTGGTGCCCGTCTTGGGCACGGCCACTTTCGGCGCAGGTTTGGCAGCCGCGCTGGCATTAGCTGCTTTGCTGTCTTTGCTATCTTTAGCTGAGGCCCCTTCGGTAGCCCGCTCCCATGACCCTGTTTCTTGGGAGCGGGCTACTGAAAAGAATAGAAGCACCTGAAGGGTATTCGTCGATCCCCCCAGTATTCCGCCGTGTCTCGGAAGACTTCCAGCAACTGCTCGCGTGCCTCGCGGTCGAAGCGGGCGTGGTCCGGCAACTGCTCCAGCACGACAACGAAACCCGGTTGCTGCCCGGCTTTATGAACCAGGTCGGTCATGCAGTCGAACAGCGCGTCCAGGTTCTTGCCGAAGTGCGCTGGGAACAGGAAAGCGGATGCAATGGCGTCCAGCACGTCTTGCTTGGACTGTGTTTCGCCCAGGTTGACATACAGGAAATGCTGGCCAGCCGCTTCGGCGGCCTGCATCAGGTCATCGACGCGGTAGGCCCGTATGGCCTGGACGATGTTGGGGCGGATGGTCTGCAACTGCATGGTTGCTTGCCTCCTTGGGCTGGAGTGATGGAAATCTTGCGGGTCCGCAGCGGGGCCCAGGTGTTCTGATGTCATGGGACGATGCGGCTGAAGCTTGCGTAGTGATCGGCGGTGTAGAAACAGACTTCGGGCTGGGACGGCGGTTGCCCGCCACAAACGATTCGACGTGCGCCGCGACTGCGGGTTCCCGGTGTTTTGACCGTGTACTCGCGGTAATGGCCGCGTGTCTTCGATGGAAGGATTTGCTCGCGATTAAAAAAGACCGTGCTGTCCTTTTCATAAGGAAACGGACCGCCCTTGAAGATCAGTCGGTGTGTTGTTTGTGCTTGCGCTGGCAGGGTAGCCAATGCGACCAGTGGCACGCCTGTCCTGGCGCCGGGTAAAGCATCCCGTGCCTGTGCCGTACTCCCAATCAAAAGCAGCGCCACAGACAGCAGCAATGCACTGGCGATGGCTGCCCCGCTGGTTTGCAAAGCTTGCCAAGGCGCGGTGCGCGGGCCAGCTGGTGCGCTCAAGAACACGGGTTAACCCTGAAAACGGAAAGCAGAATGGTACCGGACAGGTCGACAAAACTCAAGACCATTGCTCAAAAATGGGGCAGGAGCCACTCAAGTCAGCGGGTGCTCACACTAACAAGGCTCCCCTGACCGCGGGGTATTGAGCGGCTGTCAATGGCGTGTCAAGAGGTGTGAACGCCAATTTGGTGCGTCTTTCAGTCCTGGGCAGCGGCAGCTCGGGCGGCCTCTGCTTCTGCCACGGTCAGTGCCGTCATATTGACGATGCGCCGCACGGTGGCTGAAGGCGTCAGCACATGCACCGGCAAGTCAGCGCCCAGCAGCACCGGGCCGATGGCGATGCCGCCGCCCGCAGCCACTTTCAGCAGGTTGTAGGCGATGTTGGCGGCGTCGATGTTGGGTAGCACCAGCAGGTTGGCATCGCCCACCAGGGTGCTGTTGGGCATCAAGCGCCGGCGGGCCGCGCTGTCCAGGGCCACATCGCCGTGCATCTCGCCGTCTACTTCCAGCCAGGGCGCTTGTTCGCGCAGCAGGGCCAAGGTGGCGCGCATCTTCTGCGCACTGGCGCTGTCGCTGGTGCCGAAATTGGAGTGCGACAGCAGGGCAGCACGGGGTGCCACGCCGAAGCGCACCATTTCTTCGGCCGCCATGGCGGTGATTTCGGCCAGTTCGGCCGCGCTGGGGTCGGCATTCACATGGGTATCGACCAGAAACACCTGGCGGCCGGGCAGCATCAGACCGTTCATGCAGGCATACACGCGCACGTCTTGCGCGGTGCTGGGGCAGCCGCCCGCGCGCTTGCCGATGACCTGGTCGATGTAGTGCAGGTGCTGTGCGGTGGTGCCCCAGGTGCCGCACAGCAGGCCGTCGACCTCGCCCTTTTTCAGCAGCATGGCGCCAATCAGCGTCAGCCGGCGGCGCATCTCGATCTTGGCCACCTGCACCGTCACGCCCTTGCGTTCTGTCATGCGGTGGTAGGTTTGCCAGAAGTCGCGGTAGCGGTGGTCCTGCTCGACGTTGACGACGTCGTAGTCCTGGCCTTCCTGCAAGCGCAGACCGAATTTCTCGATGCGTGCGGCGATCACCGCCGGCCGGCCGATCAGGGTCGGCCGCGCCAGGCCTTCGTCCACCACCACCTGCACGGCGCGCAGCACGCGTTCTTCTTCACCTTCGGCATAGGCCACGCGCCTGGCGCTGGCGCGCTTGGCCTGCTGGAAGATGGGCTTCATGGTGTTGCCCGAGGCATAGACGAAGCTTTGCAGTCTTTCGCGGTAGGCGTCGAAGTCGGTGATCGGGCGCGTGGCCACACCAGATTCCTGTGCTGCACGCGCCACGGCCGGGGCAATCTTCATCATCAGCCGCGGGTCGAAAGGCTTGGGGATCAGATAGTGCGGGCCGAAGCTCAGGTCGGCGCCGACGTAGGCCGCCGCCACCACTTCGCTCTGCTCGGCCTGGGCCAATTCCGCAATGGCGTGCACGGCAGCGATTTCCATCGCGTCGGTCACCGTCGTCGCACCACTGTCCAGCGCGCCGCGAAAGATGTAGGGGAAGCACAGGACGTTGTTGACCTGATTCGGGTAGTCGCTGCGGCCGGTGGCCATGATCGCGTCGGTCCGCACGGCCAGCACTTCTTCAGGCCGAATCTCCGGCGTCGGGTTGGCCAGCGCGAAGATCACGGGCGAGCGCGCCATCGCCGCCACCATGGCCGGCTTGAGCACGCCGCCAGCCGACAAGCCCAGAAACACGTCGGCGCCTTGCATCACCTCAGCCAGTTTGCGCAACGAAGTCTTCTGCGCAAAAGCGATCTTGTCTTCGTCCATCAGCTCGGTGCGGCCGTCGTACACCACGCCGGCCAGGTCGGTGACCCAGATGTTTTCACGCCGCAGGCCCAGCTTCACCAGCAAGCCCAGGCACGCCAGGGCCGCCGCGCCGGCGCCGCTGGTGACGAGCTTGACTTCAGTGATGTTCTTGCCCACCACCTTCAGCGCGTTCAACAGCGCGGCACCCACGACGATGGCCGTGCCATGCTGGTCGTCGTGGAAGACCGGGATCTTCATGCGCTTGCGCAGTTCGCGTTCGACGTAGAAGCAGTCGGGTGCCTTGATGTCTTCGAGGTTCACGCCGCCGAAGGTGGGCTCCAGCGCGGCGATCACGTCCACCAGCTTGTCCAGATTGCGTTCGTTGATCTCGAGGTCGAAGACGTCGATGCCAGCGAACTTCTTGAACAGCACCGCCTTGCCTTCCATCACCGGCTTGGCCGCCAGCGGGCCGATGTCGCCCAGCCCCAGCACCGCCGTGCCGTTGGTCACCACGGCCACCAGGTTGCCGCGCGCTGTATATCTGAACGCATTCTGCGGGTCTTCGACGATGGCCTCGCACGCGAAAGCCACGCCCGGGCTGTAGGCCAGGGCCAGGTCGTGCTGGTTGACCATCTGCTTGGTGGCAGAGATTTCCAGTTTGCCGGGGCGAGGGTGCTCGTGATACTCCAGCGCAGCGCGCTTGAGCTCTGCAGCCCGGTCTTGCAGCGCGTGGTCAGCGGCCGTTTTGGTGCGTGCTGCGGCGTCGTCGAAAGTCGATTCTGTGGACATGGCAGCGGTCTCCTGGGCAGCTTGGGCGAAGCCGCAAATTGTAGGTAGCGCAGTGTCGTTCGGTGAACCGAGGCCTGGCCATGCGCGAAACTGCGTAGCCAGAGCCCTGAGCCGCCGCCCAGAATGCAGCCACGATGGCCCTGACGACAAACGCCATACCCGCAGAACAGCCGGCCACGGCCCCGCCCCGGCATTTGCAGCGCTGGCGCCGCGCGCTGCCCTGGGCCATGCTGCTGGCGCTGTTGGCGGTGGCGCAAAGCCTGCTGGTGGTGCTGACGGTGCAGGTGGAAGCAGCGCGCGCACAGGACGATGCAGAAACCACGGCGGCCGAGATGGCTGGCGAACTGCGGCGCGACCTGCAGCGTGCGGGCCAGCAGCTGCTGGCGCTGGGCTGGGGCGATCCGCCGCTGGCTGCCTGGCGGCCCGCGGCTTTCGAGCTGCTGAAGACACGCACTGAGTTGCGCCGTGTAGAACACCGCAGCGCAGACATGGCGGTGGTGGACGCCATCGAATCGCCCTACGGCCCCCCGCTGTTCGGCCATATGCCGCGTGCCATGCTGGCGACTGATGCTGAATTCGCCTGCGTGGCGGCGCGGCGCACGGGCGAGCCGACTTTTTCGCGCAGCTACTTTGTGCCCCTGGCCGGCGGCCAGGGCTCTGAAGTGGTGGACTTGTGCGTGCCGGTGCAGGACGGTGCGCGCGCGCAGAGCTTTCTGGTGGGCAGCCTGACGCTGGGCGCGTTGCTGGAAACGGCCGTGGCCCAGCGCAGCAGCGGCGAGCCCAAGGCCGGACGCGCGGCCAGGGGCTACGAATACAGCTTCGTCGAAGGCGACGGCACGCGCCTGGCGCGCGCAGGCGTGGCACGAGGTGCAGGCGTGTTTGAAGCCGAGCGCCTGGTGGACCTGCCTGGCAGTTCTTTGCAGTTGCGCGTGGGCAGCACCGCCGGGCGTCCCAGCTTGATTCCCAACCTGGCCACGGCCCTGGTGCTGGGCTTGTCGCTGGCCTTGTTCGGCGTGGTGCTGCTGCTGGCGCGCGATGTGCGCCGCCGCGCCCAGGCTGAAAGCGCCCTGGCCGAGGCGCTGGCTTTTCGCCAGGCGATGGAAGACTCGCTCATCACCGGCTTGCGCGCGCGCGACCTGCGAGGCGCCATCACTTACGTCAACCCGGCTTTCTGCGCCATGGTCGGTTTCAGCGCGGCCGAGCTGCTGGACCCGGCAGCTGATCCAGGCCGCGGTCGCGGCGCTTCCCCCTATTCGCCGCCTTACTGGCCGCCCGAACATGTCGAGGAATATCAGCAGCGCCAGACCCGGCGGCTGCAAGCACAGACGACCGGCCCGCGTGACGAACGCGAGGGCTTCGAGACGGTGTTCATGCACCAGAGCGGAGAACGTTTTCCGGTGATGATTTACGAAGCGCCGCTGGTCGACGGCAGCGGCCGACACACCGGCTGGATGAGCGCGGTGCTCGACATCCGCGCGCAGCGCCGGATCGAAGAGCTTTCGCGTCAGCAGCAAGACCGCTTGCAAGCCACGGCGCGGCTGGCCACGGTGGGCGAGATGGCTTCCCTGCTCAGCCACGAGTTGAACCAGCCGCTGGCCGCCATTGCCAGCTATGCCAGCGGGTCGATCAACCTGCTGGACAACAACGCTCGCCTGCAGGCCGCTGACCAGCCGCTGCTGCGCCAGGCCCTGGTGCGTGTGGCAGAACAGGCCGAGCGCGCCGGCCGCATCATCAAGAGCGTGCATGGCTTTGCGCGCCGCCGCGAACAGCTGCACGAAACACTCAGCGCAGATTTGCTGCTGGACGCCGTGCTGCCGCTGGTGCGCCTGCAGGCGCGCAAGAGCGGCACCCGCATCGACGTGGACATTGCCCCGGCGCCCGGCACCGGCCGCCCGCCACGCGTGCGCTGCGACCGCACGATGATCGAGCAGGTGCTCATCAATCTCACGCGCAACGGTATCCAGGCCATGGAAGCGAGTACACCGCTGGCCGCGCGCGTCCTCACGCTGCGTGTGCGCCAGACGCATGAGCGCTGGGTCACGTTCAGCATCATCGACGCCGGCCCGGGCATTCCCGCCGATGTGGCCAGCCGCTTGTTCACGCCGTTCTTCACCACGCGCAACGAAGGCATGGGCCTGGGCCTGAGCCTGTGCCGCACGGTCATCGAACAGCATGGCGGCGCGCTGGACTTCAGCGCCGGGCCGGTGCGCAGTTCCAGCGCTGAGGCGGCGCCAGACGTGCCGCTCGATACGCCGCGCGGCACCGAATTCCGCTTCACCTTGCCCACGCCGCGCGCCGCCGAGGCTGCACCTGCCGATGCGGCGACAGAAAAGGGCGACACTGCAGCCTTGTCTTGATTGTTTTCCTTCTTGCAAGCCTGATGCCGACCGACCCGTCTCTGGGCATACCGATGGTCTACCTCGTCGATGACGAGGAAGTGGTGCGTGACAGCCTGGCCTGGCTGCTGCGCTCACGCCGCTTGCTCAGCGAAGGATTCGCCAGTGCCGACGCCTTCGAGGCCTGGTTGTCGCAGCGCGGCAGCCTGGCCGACTGGCCCAATGCGCCTTCTTGCCTGCTGCTGGATGTGCGCATGCCCGGCACCAGCGGCCTCGTACTGTTCGAGCGGCTCGCGGAACAGAACTGGCTGCAACTGCTGCCCGTCATCTTTCTCACCGGCCATGGCGACGTGCCCACCGCGGTGGCGGCGGTCAAGCGCGGTGCTTTTGATTTCGTCGAGAAGCCGTTTTCCAACAACTTGCTCGTGGACCGAATTGACCAGGCGCTGACGGCCAGCGCTGCTGCGCTGCGGCTGCGGCACCAGCGCGCTGCGGCAGCGCAATCGCTGGCCGAACTGACCGAACGCGAGCGCGATGTCATGCGCCTGGTCATCGAAGGCCGGCCCAACAAACTGATCGCCGATGCACTGGACATCAGCGTGCGCACGGTGGAAGTGCACCGCGCGCGGGTGTTCGACAAGATGAACGTGAAGTCGGCGGTTGAACTGGCCAACCGGCTGCGCGGGGAGGGGCTGTCTTGACGGGCGAATTCGGTTTGATCGCTCGCCACTTCACCCGGCCCGGGTCGGCAGGTGACCGAACTGTGCTGGGCATTGGCGACGATTGCGCACTGCTGCAGCCTGCGCCTGGGCAGTTGCTGGCTGTCAGCAGCGACCTGCTCATTGAAGGCCGGCACTTCGTTTCCACTGTGCTGCCGGAACGCCTGGGCCACAAAGCGCTGGCGGTGAACCTGTCTGACCTGGCGGCCTGCGGCGCCGAGCCGCTGGGCTTCACCCTGGCGCTGGCGTTGCCGCGCATGGACGACGCGTTTCTGGCCGGCTTCGCGCAGGGCCTGTTTGCACTGGCCGACGCGCACAGCATTCCCCTGGTGGGCGGCGACACCACGGCCGGGCCGCTGGCCATCTGCATCACGGTTTTCGGCCAGGTGCCTGCAGGCCAGGCGCTGTTGCGCAGCGGCGCGCGGGCGGGCGACGACATCTGGGTCAGCGGCAGCCTGGGCGACGCGCGGCTGGCGCTGGAACTGTTTCGCGGGCATCTGGCGCCCAGCGCTCTGGGCGCTGACTTCGACAGTGTTCGCCGTGCCATGGAAATGCCACAGCCGCGCGTGGCCCTGGGCCGCGCGCTGCGCGGGTTGGCCAGCAGCGCCATCGACCTGAGCGACGGCCTGGTGGGCGACCTGGGACATGTGCTCCAGCGTTCAGGGGTGGGCGCCACGGTGGATGTGGACGCCCTGCCGCGCAGTGCCGCACTGGCGCGCCAGCCAGTGGCGCTGCAACGGCAATGCCTGCTGGCCGGCGGCGATGATTACGAACTGTTGTTCACCGCGCCCGCCGCTCGGCACCACGCCGTGCTGGCGGCGGCTGCCGCTGTGGGCGTGGCCGTGAGCCGCTGCGGGCAGATCGACGCGCAGGCTGGTTTGCGCATCGTTGACGGACATAAGCAAGCCGTTCCCGGTGAATGGCGCGGCTTCGATCACTTCGCTGGCTGATCTGATGGCAGCCGCTGTTCGCCCCACTGCCGCCTTCATGCGCCGCCACCCGGCGCATTGGTTGGCGCTGGGCTTCGGCAGCGGCCTGTCGCCCAAGGCGCCGGGCACCGTGGGCACGCTGTGGGGTTGGGTGGCCTTTCTGGTCATCGACCGTTTGTGGCCGGGGCTGCCCTGGGGTTGGCTGATCGCCGCAGCGCTGGGCGGCGGCTGGTGGGCGTGCACGGCAACGGCGCAGCACCTGGGCACGGCCGACCCCGGCGCGATCGTCTGGGATGAAATCGCCGCGATCTGGTTGGTGCTGTGGTTGTGGACACCTGCCGGCTTCTGGGCGCAACTGCTGGCATTTGCGCTGTTTCGCTATTTCGATGCTGCCAAACCCGGGCCCGTGGGCTGGGCCGACCGACTGTGCAAGCTGCGCCCTGGCCAGGCCATCGGCTGGCGCCAGGGCTTTGGCATCCTCTTCGACGACCTGGTAGCCGCTGCTTGCACATTGCTGGTGCTGGCGTTGTTGACGGTCCTGTGGTGACCCCATGACCGAACCGAACGACCTGACGGCTTTGGCCCATGCGCTGCGGCAACGCGGCTGGCGGCTGGCCACGGCCGAGAGCTGCACCGGCGGCCTGATCGCCGCCGCTTGCACCGGCCTGGCTGGTTCCAGCGACTGGTTCGAGCGCGGTTTCGTCACCTACAGCAATGCAGCGAAGACCGAACTTCTGGGCGTGGCCCCGGCGCTGATAGCTGCCCATGGCGCCGTCAGCGAAGAAGTCGCGCGGGCCATGGTTCAAGGTGCGCTGAGCCATGCACCCGTGAACCTGGCCGTGGCCGTGACCGGCATTGCCGGCCCCGGCGGCGCCGTGCCCGGCAAGCCCGTGGGCACCGTGTGGCTGGCCTGGGGCACGAGCGCTGGCGTGCAGGCAGAGCGCCTGCAATTGCCCGGCGACCGCACCGCAATTCGCGCGGCCACCGTGACCACCGCCTTTGCACGCCTGCGCCTGGCAGCAGAGTCGTTTTGACTGTGATGCCATCGCCAAGCCGCGCGGCCGCAGGGGACATGCCTTGAAGCTGCTGCTGTGCGGCGACTTCGATGCCGACGAGCAGCGCCAGTGGCAACAAGCCCTGGCGGCCGAGCTGCCGCAGGCGCAGTGGCTGAGCCTGGATCAGGCGCATGCCGACCCAGCCGCCGTGCAGGCCGCCCTGGTGGCCAACCCGCCAGCAGGCAGCCTGCAAGGCCTGCCTGCGCTGCGCCTGATTCAGAGCCTGTGGGCCGGCGTGGACCGGCTGCTGACCGATGCCACCTTGCCTGCCGGTGTGCCGCTGGCGCGCATGGTCGACCCTGCCATGACAGCGGCCATGGCAGAAACGGCGCTGTGGGCTGTGCTGGCACTGCAGCGCGGTTTCTTCACTTACGCGCACAACCAGCGTGCCGGCCTGTGGCGCACGCATGCGCAGCGCCGGGCCCAGGACCTGCGCGTGCTGGTGCTGGGTCAGGGCCACATGGGACAAGGCGCCGCGCAAGCGCTGGCGCACCAGGGCTATGCGGTGCGCTGCTGGCGGCGCGACGGCACGGCGCTGCCGCCGCTGCTGGCCAACAGCGATGTGGTCGTCAACCTGCTGCCGCTGACCCCGGCCACACGCGGCTTGCTGAACGCTGCGTTCTTTGCAGCCCTGCCACGCGGCGCGGCTTTGGTGAATCTGGCGCGTGGCGCACATGTGGTCGATGGCGATCTGCTGGCCGCGCTGGACAGCGGGCACATCGCACATGCCGTGCTGGACGTTTTTCACCTCGAGCCTTTGCCCGCTGTGCACCCGTACTGGAAGCATCCGCAGGTTGCCGTGCTGCCCCACGCTGCGGCTTTCACCGACCCGCGCAGCGCTGCGGCGGTGGCTGCGGCGAATGTGCGCGCCGCGCTGGCGGGCATGCCCGTGGCCAACCTGGTGCAGCGCCAACGCGGGTACTGAACAGCCATCAAGTGGGCGTTCAGGTGAAAGATCAGGCGAACGATCAGGCGCGCAGCACCAGCCGCCCGCCCGCCGTGGGCTGGCCACGCCGCGCGGGCGATTTCGGTGGCTGCGGTTGTTGCGCATCCAACGCCAGCAGTGCCAGCGTGCGCAGCGCTTCCCAAGGATCAACCGGCCAGTCGGGATGGCGCAGCCCTTTGCAGATGCCGTCGCACACGCTGGCGGCGTCCAGCAGTTGCGCCAGGCTGTGCCCGGGCATCAAAGGCAGCGCACGCTCGAACAGCTTTTCCTTCAGACCCCAGGCGCGCGCGTCTTTCAGCGCCAGCGGCAGCGGTTTGCCCAGGTCCAGCGCGGCGCGCCCGCGCGCCAGGGCGCGGATGTCGTCGGCAAGCTGCCAGTGAACCATCACCACGGCCTCGCCTTCGTGGCGCAGGCCGTCCAGCACGCGCAGGCTGCGTGCCACCTGGCCTGTCCACAGCGCGCCGGCCAGTTGGGTGACATCGAAACGGGCCACGTTCAGCACGGCGGCTTCCACCTGCACGTAGCTGAGTTCGCCTTCTCCGTGCAGCAACCCCAACTTCTGAATTTCCTGGTGCGCGGCCAGCAGGTTGCCTTCCACGCGGTCAGCAAAGAAAGCCAGGGTGCGCTGGCCCTCCTCGCCTGCCAGCACGCGCTGGCCCTGGCGCGCCAGGCGCTGCGCCAGCCAGGCCGGCAACTGCTTGCGTTCGATGGTTTCCACGCGCAGTGTCACGCCGGCAGCGTCCAGTGCGCCGAACCACGCCGCCTTCGCCTGCTGCCAGTCCAGCTTGGGCAGTTGCACCAGGGTCAACACGCTGTCGTCTGCGGCAGCCCGGATCAGTTCGCAATAACGCTGCAAAGCATCAGAGCCTTCCTTGCCTGGCTTGCCCGAGGGGATGCGGATCTCGATCAGCTGGCGGTCGCCGAACAGGCTTTGCGCCTGCGCCGCGCCCAGCACCCCGCTCCAGTCGAAATGCGCCCCGGCCACGGTGAACACCTGGCGCTCGGTGTAGCCCGCAGCGCGGGCGGCGGCGCGAATGGCATCGCCTGCTTCCTGCGCCAGCAAGGGCTCGTCTCCATGCACGGTGTAGACCGTCTTCAGCCCGCGCTGCAGCTGGGCTTCCAGTTGATCGGCGCGAACTTGCATGTGGGTGGCCGGGTTCAGAAGTCGATTGCGGCCAGCCGACGCATCACCTGCGTCACCACATCGGCCTGCATCTCGCGAAAAAGTTCGGCTTCTTCCTGCTCCTTGGCCAGCGCAGCGGTCTCGGTGTAGCTCATGTCGCGCGACAGAAGCAGTTCGGTGCGCGGGATCAGCTCACGGTCTTGTGGCGTGCTGGCGCGGAAATTCAGCCTCACGCGCAGCTGCAATTCGCGCACCTGCGCTGCAGCCGTGATCGCCACCACGCTGCGCTCGCGCGCATCGTCCAGCGCCTGCAGCACCACGCCGGCTTGCGCCGGGGTTTGCAGCACGCGCACCTGGTCGCTCAAGCGACGCGTCAGCGCCGCCAGCATCGGCGAATCGGCATTGAAGCCCACCAGGGCGATGCTGCGGAATCGCAGCGTCGGCGGCTGGCGGCGCTGAAAACCGCAGCCGGCCAGCAGTACCACGCTGGCTGCCGCCAGCAAGGCCCGCCGTGAAGACATCTCAAACGACGACATTGACCAGGCGGCCAGGCACTACCACCACCTTCTTCGCAGCCTTGCCTTCAGCGAAGCGAAGGAACTCCGGGCTGGCCAGGGCTGCAGCCTCGATGAAGCGGCGTTCGGCGTCCACCGGCACGCGGATGCTGCCGCGCATCTTGCCGCCGATCTGCAGCACGAGTTCGATCTCGTCCTGCACCAGGGCCTGCTCGTCCACCTCGGGCCAGGGCGCGTCTTCCAGTGCGCCCAGTTGGGGTTGCGAGGCCAGGCCCAGTTCCTGCCACAGGCCCCAGCAGATGTGCGGCGCAGCCGGGTACAGGCAGCGCAGCAGGATGGACAAACCCTCGCGCCGGCTGGCAGCGCTGGCATCACGGGCGTCTTCCAGCGCGTTGAGCATCTTCATCGCACCGCTGATCACGGTGTTGAACTGCAGCCGCCCGTAGTCGGCCGTCACTTGGCGCAACAAGGTGTGCATGGCCAGGCGCAGCGGGTCGGCGCCTGCAGCCTGCTGGGGCGCGGCCCGGACGTCTTCGCCGTGTTTCACCGCAAAAGCCCACAGCCGGCGCAAGAAGCGCGACGCGCCTTCGGCGCCACTGTCGGACCAGGCCGCGCTCTGGTCTGGCGGGCCGGCGAACATGACGAATACGCGCGCCGTGTCGGCACCGAAGCGGGCGATGATGTCCTTGGGCTCGACAACGTTGTTCTTGCTCTTGGACATCTTTTCGATGCCACCCAGTTGCACCGGCAGGCCGTCGGCGCGCGACCTGGCGCCCACCGGCTGGCCCTTCTCGTCGGTCTGCACCTCGACTTCGCTGGGGTAGAACCAGTTCTTCTTGCCGCTGGCTTCCTCGCGGTAGAAAGATTCGTTGAGCAGCATGCCCTGCGTGAACAGATTCTTGAAGGGTTCGCTGAACTTGATCAGGCCCAGGTCGCGCATGGCCTTGGTCCAGAACCTGGCGTAAAGCAGATGCAGCACGGCGTGCTCGATGCCGCCGATGTACTGGTCCATCGGCATCCAGTATTCAGCGCGCGCGTCGATCATGGCGTCGTCGTTGTCGGGGCTGCAGTAGCGCATGTAGTACCAGCTGCTGTCCACGAACGTGTCCATGGTGTCGGTTTCACGCCGTGCAGGCTGGCCGCACCGCGGACACGCCACGTTGAGAAAGGCCGCGCAGTGCTGCAGCGGGTTGCCGCTGCCGTCGGGCACCAGGTCCTCGGGCAGCAGCACGGGCAGGTCTGCCTCGGGTACCGGCACCACACCACAGCTGTCGCAATGGATGATGGGGATGGGCGTGCCCCAGTAGCGCTGGCGGCTGATGCCCCAGTCGCGCAAACGCCAGGTGGTCTTCTTCTCGCCCAGGCCCAGTTCGGCCAGCGCGCTGGCAATGGCATCCACAGCCGGTGCATGCGCCAGGCCGCTGTAGTTGCCTGAATTGATGCTGATGCCGCGCGTCTTGTCGGCATACCAGTCCTGCCACTGCGCGTGGTCGAAATGCTCACCGTCGATGTGCACCACCTGCAGCTTGTTCAGGCCGTACTTCTCGGCGAATGCCCAGTCGCGCTCGTCGTGTGCGGGCACACCCATCACCGCACCGTCGCCATAGCCCATCAGCACATAATTGGCCACCCACAGTGGCACTTCGCGATCGGTCAGCGGGTGCTTCACGCGCAAGCCCAGGGGCAGGCCGACTTTTTCCTTGACGGCCATCTCGGCCTCGGTGGTGCCGCCCTTGGCGCACTCTTCGATGAAGGCGGCGACCGCCGCGTCGCGCTTGGCAACCAGTGCTGCCAGCGGGTGCTCGGGTGCCACAGCCACGAAAGAAGCCCCCATCAGCGTGTCGGCGCGCGTGGTGAAGACATGCAGCAGCCCGTGTTGGACCAGTGCGCCACTGTCGTCGGCAATGGTGTGCGGGAAGGCCAGGCGCACGCCGCTGCTCTTGCCGATCCAGTGTTCCTGCATCAGGCGGACTCGTTCCGGCCAGCCGGCCAGGTAATGCGGGGCGGTGGGGTCGTTCACGCCGGCCAGCAGTTCATCGGCGTACTGCGTGATGGCCAGGTAGTAGCCGGGCACCTCGCGCTTTTCCACCAGCGCACCGCTGCGCCAGCCGCGGCCTTCGACCACCTGTTCGTTGGCCAGCACGGTCTGGTCCACGGGGTCCCAGTTGACGATCTGCGTCTTGCGGTAGGCGATGCCTTTTTCGAGCATCTTCAGGAAGAACCACTGGTTCCACTTGTAGTAGCCGGGGTCGCAGGTGGCGACCTCGCGCGACCAGTCGATGGCCAGGCCCAGCGGTTGCATCTGCGCCTTCATGTCGGCGATGTTGGCGCGCGTCCAGGCGGCGGGCGGCACGCGGTTGGCCATGGCCGCGTTTTCTGCCGGCAGGCCGAAGGCGTCCCAGCCCATGGGCATGAGCACGTTCATGCCCTTCATGCGCAGATGCCGGGCCATCATGTCGTTGATGGTGTAGTTGCGCACATGGCCCATGTGCAGCTTGCCGCTGGGGTAGGGCAGCATGCTGCAGGCATAGAACTTCGGGCGTGATGAGTTCTCGTCGTCTTCGGTCGCCCGCGCGCTGCCAGTGACTTGCCAGTGCGCTTGTGCGGCAGGTTCAACCTCTGCGGGCAGGTACTTTTCGTTCATCCGGGCATTGTATGGACGGGCCTGTGCGGCTGTCGTGCCCGAGCTGGTGCTCAGGCCAGCACCGTTCACCAGCGCCTAATGTTCAGCGCTTGGCTGGCGGCCCGGCGGGGGCCTCAACCGGGGCGGCCTGCGTCACCAGCCCCACACGCGACAAACCCGCTTGCTGCACCCAGCCTATGAGTTCAGCCACGCGGCCATACGGCACGCGGCTGTCGGCGCGCAGGCTTACTTCCGTGGTCGGGTCACGGCGCGCTGCGTCAAGGGCCAGCGCGGTGATGCGTTCGCGCGCCGAGGCCGCATCCAGCAGCTGTTCACCGATGTAGAACTGGCCTTCACTGTCGATGGCCAGTTCCAGCGGCGCCGGGGCTGCGCTGGCAGCAGCACCATCGGTGGCAGGCAGGTCCAATTTCAGGCCGCGCGCCATCAGCGGCGCGCTGATGATGAAAATCACCAGCAGCACCAGCATCACGTCGATCAGCGGCGTCATGTTGATTTCCGACATCGGCTTGCTGCCGGGTCGGCGTTCCAGGCGTCCGAAAGCCATGGCGCCTCAGTCCTGTCGCGGGCCGGGGTTGGTGCTGGCCTGGTCCACGGTGGCCTGCAGCAAGTCTTGCGCGAAGCCTTCCAGTTCGGCCTCGCAGGCCGACACTTTATGGCCGAAGGCGTTGTAGGCCAACACGGCAGGCACGGCCACGGCGATGCCGGCGGCCGTCATGATCAAGGCTTCGCCGATGGGGCCTGAGACGCGGTCGATGCTGATGCCGCCGCCTTCAGAAATGCCGCTGAGGGCCTGGAAAACACCCCATACCGTACCCAGCAGGCCGACGAAGGGCGCCGTGCTGCCCACGGATGCCAGCAGCACCTGGCCGAACTGCAGGTGCGCCAGGCCGCGGTGCAGCGCGTCGCGCAGCCGGCGCGTCACCTGTGCCCGCAGCCGGCTCTGCGCTTCCAGCGTGCCGGTGGCGACCGGCTGGGCGGCGGCGTCGAACAAAGGAACCAGCAGCCGCTCGCGGTCCATCGCGGCCAGGCGTTCGCGCCCGCCGGCCAGGGTCGCTGCATCCCAGAAAGCGGGCACGGCGCGGGCGATGTCGGCCTGCGCGCGGCGCAAGACCCAGGTTCTCCAGACGATCAACGTCCAGGCCGACACGGACATTGCCAACAGCACCAGGGCCACCGTGCGCCCCACGGCATCGGTCGCGTTCCAGAAGGCTGACAGGCCGGTCATGGTGTGCGCAGCCCCAGCACGTCTTGCATGTCGAACAAACCTGCCGCGCCTGCCGGCAGGGCCGCCAGAAAGCGCGCGGCGCGCAGGCTGCCTTCGGCGTAGTTGGCGCGGCTGCTGCTCTTGTGGCTGATCTCGATGCGCTCGCCGGTGCCGCAGAAAAATGCGGTGTGCTCCCCCACGATGTCACCGCCGCGCAGCGTGGCAAATCCGATGGCGTTGGCAGCGCGTTCGCCGGTGTGGCCGTGGCGGGCGAAAACGCCGTCGTGCGCCAGGTCGGCGCCGCGTGCGCGGGCCAGCACCTCGCCCATGGCCAGGGCCGTGCCACTGGGCGCGTCGACCTTGTGGCGGTGGTGGGCTTCCAGTACCTCGATGTCGTAGTCCGGGCCCAGGGCCTGCGCGGCCTGTGCCAGCAATTGCAGCATCACGTTGACGCCCACGCTCATGTTCGGTGCGAAGACCAGGGCTTGCGACTGCGCATGCTGGTGCAACTGCGACTTCTGCTCAGGGCTGAAACCGGTGGTGCCCACAACCGCGCGCACACCGAATTCGCGGCACAGCGCCAGATGCGCCAAAGTGGCCTCGGGCCGCGTGAAGTCGATCAGCACATCAGCGGCTTTCAGGCCGGCGCGCACATCGGCGCTCACCATCACACCGCTGTGGAGACCCAGGAAAGCGCCTGCGTCCTGGCCCAGCGCGGCACGGCCTGGCTGCTCGAATACGGCAGCCAGGCTGCCATCGTTGCCGTGAGCAGCGCTTGCCAGCACAGCCTCCACCAGCGCCCGCCCCATGCGGCCCGAGCCACCCGCAATCGCGATCTTCGGCATCGGTGCTGTCAGCGGGCTTCCAGCGGCGGATACGCGCGCACCGGCCCCACCTCTTCCACGGGCGCAGCGGGCGGTCGCGCAGGCATGGGCAGCGCCTTGCGCTCGTCTTCGCTCAATTCGAGTTTGGGGGTGCGCAGATCTTTGAAGCGGCTGATGGAGGCCACGAATTCGCGCTCGCTCGGCAGTTCGCCCGCTTCGATGGACTTGACCGCATCGCCCTCGAAATAAACGACGACGCTGCGCCGTTGCAAATCGGTGTTGGGTCGGCGCAAGGTGAAGAGATAGTCCCAGCGCTGTGCATGGAAGGGGTCGGTGAGCAGCGGTGTGCCCAGGATGTCGCGCACCTGCAGGCGCGACAGACCCGGTTTGATCTGCGCCGCTTGTTCCTTGGTGATGGCGTTGCCCTGCACGATGTCGATGCGGTACGGCGTGATCAGGCCAAACAGGCTGTCGGTGCGCTGCAGGGATTCACATCCCGACAAGGCCAGGGTGGCAAGCAGGGCAAACGCGGTGCAGAGCATGCGCCGAAGAAGGGTTGTACGCGGCATGGGCAGTGGTTTTGTGGCGGCTTCAGTGGCAGCGAACGCTCTCGCTATGATCGTCTTAGTTTAGCGGCGCCCTGCCTTCGCCCCCCCTTCGTCTTCACGAAGCACTACCGGACCGCCCCCATGCCCAACCACGCCGACGACCTGAAAAGCAGCGGCCTGAAGGCCACGCTGCCACGCATCAAGATCCTTGAGGTTTTTCAGCGCGCCGAGCGGCGCCACATGACGGCTGAAGACGTCTTCAAGGCCTTGCTCGACGAGCATGCCGACATCGGCCTGGCCACCGTCTACCGCGTGTTGATGCAGTTCGAGCAAGCAGGGCTGCTGACGCGCAGCAACTTCGAGAGCGGCAAGGCCGTGTTCGAGCTGAACGAAGGCCAGCACCACGACCATCTGGTCTGCCTGTCCTGCGGCCGCGTCGAAGAATTCTTCGACCCGCAGATCGAACAGCGCCAGCGTGCGATTGCCCAGGCGCGCGGTTTCGAGCTGCAAGACCATTCGCTGGCGCTGTATGCCAGCTGCTCCAAGCCCGACTGCGAGCACCGCAGCAAATGAAGGCGGCCCCGTTGCGTGTGGGCGTGGTCGGCACGGGCCTGATCGCCGGGCTGACCACGGCGGCGCTGGCCGCATCTGCCGGTTGCCAGCCCGTGGCCGTGTCCTCGCGCAAACGCGATCTGGCGCAGGCATTCGCCACGCAGCATGGCCTGCCGGGCGTCTACGACGACTGGCAGGCGCTGGTCGCGGCCGCGGAAATCGACGCCGTGTACGTGGCCACACCCACTGCCGCGCGCGAGCCCATCGCCCTGGCTGCAGCGCGCGCCGGCAAGCATGTACTGGCTGAAAAGCCTTTCAGCAGCCTGGCATCCTTGATGCTGATCACGCAGGCCTGCAGCGCGCGCGGTGTGGCTTTCCTGGACGGGACGCACTTCGTTCACCACCCGCGCACCGCCCTGCTCAAGGCCAGCCTGGCCGAGCGCATCGGCCGCGTGCAGGCTGTGCGCTGTGGCTTCTTCTTTCCCACTGGTGACCGCAGCAACATGCGCTACGACCCGGCGCAGGAGCCGCTGGGCGCCGTGGGCGACATGGGCTGGTATGCCATGCGCGCCATCGCCGAATTCGCCGTACCTCAGGCGTTGCTGCTGGCCAGCCACGGCCTGGTTCAGCGTGACGTACCCACAGGCGCCGCCGTGCGCGGATCGGGCTTCATGCACTTCGAGGGTGGCGTCAGCGCCACCTGGGACGTGGGCTACAACACGGGCGCATGCACCCAGGATCTGCAGCTGCTGGGCGAGCACGGCGTGATCACGCTCGACGACTTCGTGCTGGATTGGGCGCAGGGCTACATGGTGCCCCGGCCAGGCTTCGTCGCCGGCTTCAGCCAGCACAGCGGTGTGGTGAATTCAGAGGGTCATGCGTGGGTGGCGGTGCCGTCAGTGCAGCCGGCCAATGTGCTGATGTCAGAAAAGTTTGCGGCGCTGGCGCGCGACCCGCAGGGCGCAGCCGCTGCAGCCAGTATCCACGCCAGCCTGCGCACCCAGGCGTTGCTGGACAGCGCGTGGGCCAGCCTGCACTGGGCTTGAAGTCATGTCCCGGTCCAGCGCCGCAGACCTGATCGCCAACCTGGGCCTGCAGCCGCTGCCCAGCGAAGGCACGCTCTTCAAAGCCACCTACCGTGCAGCAGATGGCGCCAGCAGCGCGATGCTGGGCCTTTATTGCGACGAACCGCTGAGCCAGTCGCTGTTCCACCGTTTGCCGGTGGCCGAGATCTGGCACCACTGCGGCGGCGACCCGCTGCGTCTGGTGTTGCTGCACCCGGGCGGCGGCTGCGAAGACATCGTGCTCGGCTCTGGCGTGCTGCAAGGCCAACGCGTGCAATGCGTCGTGCCGGCCCATTGCTGGCAGGCGGGGCATCTGCTGCCCGGGGGCCAACAAGGCTGGGCGCTGTTCGGCTGCACTGTGGTGCCGGCTTTCGACAGCCGCATGTTTGAAGGCGGCCTGCGCGACGCTTTGCTGGCCGGTTGGCCCCAGCGCGCAGCAGATATCGAGCGGCTGGCCTGTGCGCCTGACGAAGCAAACATGCCCGCACTGCCCGGCGAACCGTCAGACCACTGAGGCGCCTTCAGCGGTCGTCGCTGCCGCTTTCCATCGCCTTCTGATGCCGCGCCACGAAGTCGGCATAGGTGTCGATGCCGCGCAGTTGCAGCACGGTGTTGCGCACCGCCGCTTCCACCAGCACGGCCAGGTTGCGGCCCGCGCCCACGGCAATCACCACCTTGCGCACGGGCTGCTGCAGGACGGTTTCATTCAGCGGCTCGTGCGGCAGGCGTTCGAACTCGGCTTCCAGCACTTCCTGGCGCACCAGGTGCACGATGAGTTTGAGTCGCATCTTTCGGCGTACGGCGGTCTCGCCGAAGATGGCCTTGATGTCCAGCAGGCCGATGCCGCGCACTTCCAGCAGGTTGCGCAGCAGTTCAGGGCAGCGGCCTTCCAGGGCGGTCTGGCTGATGCGGTAGATATCCACCGCGTCGTCGGCCACCAGGCCATGGCCGCGGCTGATGAGTTCCAGGCCCAGTTCGCTCTTGCCCAGACCGGATTCGCCCGTCAAGAGCACGCCCAGGCCCAGGATGTCCATGAACACGCCATGGCGCGTCACGCGGTCGGCGAAATGCTGGCCCAGGTAGCCGCGGACCACGTCGATCACGTGCCCAGCCGATTCACGTGTGACGAAGAGCGGAATTTCGGCACGGTCGCACATCGCCACCAGGCGTTCTGGCGGCGTTTGCGCGTCGGCCACGATCAGCACCGGCGGCTCCAGCGTGACGATGCGCGAGATGCGGCGTTCCTGGTCTTCAGGCGTGCTGGCCATCAGGTAGGCCACCTCGCGCTGGCCCACCAGTTGCACGCGGTAGGGGTGGATGTAGTTGAGGTAGCCGACCAGATCGGCAGCAGAGCGCGCGTCGCGAACGGCGGCGTCGTCGAAGCGGCGATCAGGATGGGCGTGGCCGGCGATCCATTCCCAGCGCATGGTTTCGCGGTGGGCTTCAAACAGTGCTTCCGCGCTGATCGAGCTGGGTTTCATGGGCCCCCACGCTCCCTTCGGTCGCTGCCCCCCGAGGGGGTGCTCGCTGCGGGCCGGCAGAGCCGGACCCTGGCGGTGGATGGGCCTCCACGCTCCCTTTGGTCGCTGCCCCCCGAGGGGGTGCTCGCTGCGGGCCGGCGGAGCCGGACCCTGGCGGTGGCTGGGCCCCCACGCTCCCTTTGGTCGCTGCCCCCTGAGGGGACGCTCGCTTTGGGCCGGCGGAGCCGGACGCTGGCTGAGGCTTGGGTGTCTAGCCGTGGAGCGGTTGTCACTGGGTCAGGCTACTGACTTCAGGGGTTCCCAGTCGGAGATCAGCTTGTGGACGCCGGCGGCGTCGGCTTCGGTCTTCAGGCGCTCGCGCAGATCGCGATCAGAGAGCATCTCGGCGATTTCCGAGAGGATTTCCAGATGGCGCTGGGTGGCGGCTTCGGGCACCAGCAAGAAGATCAGCAGCGCTACCGATTCGTCGTCGGGGGCATCGAAAGGGATGGGTTGCTGTACCCGCACCACGGCGGCCAGAGGATTCTTCAAGCCTTTGATGCGGCCATGCGGGATGGCCACGGCATGGCCCAAGCCCGTGGAACCCAGCCGCTCGCGGGCAAACAGGTTGTCTGTGACGATGCCACGGGCAATGGCATGCTGGTTCTCAAACAAGAGGCCGGCTTGCTCAAAAACGCGCTTCTTGCTGGTCGCATCCACGTTCACCAACACATTGGTGACGGGCAGGATGGCGGCGAGACGATTCATCGTGGGCTGGCTCCCGGGTCCCGCAGCCCCCGGCCCCAACATCGGGAACGGTCGCCTGCGGTGGGCAGAGCAACGCATCATACCCACCGGGTTAGCCCTGGTGCGCATTTGCGTCCGGGGCGAACTCCCTCAATCGCTGGGTTTTGCCAAGTCTTGCGGCATTGCAGCAACAAGGCTGCGCACGGGGCCACGCGCTTGGCCGGAAAATGCCAAACGGCCCCGCAGGACCGTTTGGCTCGTTCTTCATCGGCGAACTTCGCCAGCGTTTTAGTCAGCGCGGAAAACAGGGTCTTTCAGATGCTGTCCGCGCCGACGCGCTTGGCCGCCACGTGGTGGTGGTCCTGCAGCCGGTCTTTGTGGCGCACCACCTGGCGGTCCAGCTTGTCCATCAGCTGGTCGATGGCGGCATACATGTCTGCATGCGACTGTTCGACGAAGATATCGCGGCCTTTGACATGCAGGGTCACTTCAGCCCGTTGCCTTCGTTCCTTTTCTTTCAGCTTTTCCACGGTCAGCAACACATTGATGTCGACCACCTGGTCGTAATGCCGGGTCACGCGGTCCAGCTTGGTGAGCACATACTCTCTCAAGGCTGGCGACACGTCGAGATGATGTCCACTGATCGTCAAGTTCATCAGAACCTCCTTCGCAAGGGTTGGCAAGGGGTGGCAGGGGCGCGCGGAAAAGCGCGAATTCAGTTTGCTCCCGTTGCAGTTCGATGACAAGGGCCCCGCCCGCGCCTTCGATTGCTTAACCTGTGCGCCATGACGTATTGCTCTGAAACGCCCTTGCTGGTCCACAACGCCACGCTGCCCGATGGTCGCCGTGGCATGTCAGTGCTGGCTGAACAGGGCGTGATCAGCGCCATGGCGCCCGCGGTGGAGATGCCGCCTGACGCGACCTGCATCGACGCGCAAGGGTGGCTGCTGAGCCCGCCCTTCGTCGATGCGCATTTCCACCTGGACGCCGCGCTCAGCCACGGCTTGCCGCGCGTAAATGCCAGCGGCACCCTGCTCGAAGGCATTGCGCTGTGGGGCGAACTGAAGCCGCAGCTCACCGAAGAAGCCATTGCCGAGCGCGCGCTGACGTATTGCGACTGGGCCGTGGCGCGCGGCTTGCTGGCCATCCGCAGCCATGTCGATGTCTGCGACCCACGGCTTCTGGCTGTGCGCGCCCTGCTGGACGTGAAGCGGCGCGTGGCGCCCTATCTGGATTTGCAACTGGTGGCCTTCCCGCAAGACGGCTTGCTGCGCAACCCAGATGCGCTGAAGCAATTGAAGCAGTCCCTGGACCTGGGCGTGGACGTGATCGGCGGCATTCCGCATTTCGAGCGCACCATGACCGAAGGCGCAGAAAGCGTGCGTCTGTTGTGTGAACTGGCGGCCCAGCGTGGCCTGCCGGTAGACATGCACTGCGACGAAAGCGACGACCCGATGTCACGCCACATCGAGACGCTGGCATTCCACACCCAGCGTCTGGGTTTGCAGGGCCGTGTCACCGCCTCGCACCTGACCTCGATGCACTCGATGGACAACTATTACGTCAGCAAGCTGCTGCCGCTGATCGCTGAAGCGGGCGTGCAGGTGGTGGCCAACCCGCTCATCAACATCACGCTGCAAGGCCGCCATGACAGCTACCCCAAGCGGCGTGGCATGACGCGCGTGCCAGAACTGCTGGCTGCCGGCGTGAACGTGGCTTTCGGACACGACTGCGTGCTCGACCCCTGGTACAGCTTCGGCTCGGCCTGCATGCTGGAAGTGGCGGCGATGGGCCTGCACGTGGCGCAGATGACCGGCAGCAAGGGCCAGCGCCAATGTTTCGACGCTGTCACCGTGAACGCCGCACGCGTGCTGGGCCTGCAGGGTTACGGGCTGGAAGTGGGCTGCCGCGCCGATTTCGTGTTGCTGCAGGCCACCAGCCCTGAAGAAGCCATCCGCCTGCGCGCGCAGCGCCTGGCGGTGGTGCGCGGCGGCACCGTGTTGTCGCGGATGTCGCCAGCCACGGCCGAACTGGCTCTGCCGGGGCGACCCGCCAGCGTGGATTTCACACGCGGGTTGCGCGCCACAGTCGGTCGATAGAATCCGGCCGACCCTGACCCAAGAGATGCCATGAAACTGATCGGTTCGCTCACCAGCCCCTATGTGCGCAAAGTCCGCATCGTCATGGCCGAGAAAAAGCTCGAAGCGCAATGGCAGCCCGAAGATGTCTGGGGCACCGAAGCGCTGTTGAAAAGCAATCCACTGGGCAAGGTGCCCTGCCTGGTGCTGGACGGCGGTGAGGCGGTCTTCGATTCGCGCGTCATCGTCGAATACCTCGACACGCTCAGCCCGGTAGGCAAAATGATTCCGCCATCAGGGCGTGAGCGAGTCGAAGTACGTACGTGGGAAGCGCTGGCCGACGGCTTGCTGGACGCCAGCATCCTGGCGCGCATGGAAGCGCACTGGGCCGGCCGCAGCGCCGAGCAGCGCTCGCAGCCCTGGATCGACCGCCAGATGAGCCGGGTCGATGCCGCGCTCAAGGCCATGGCGCAAGGTCTCAGCGACAAACCCTTTTGCGTCGGCAACCACCTGACGCTGGCCGATGTGGCCGTGGGCTGCGCTCTGGGTTACCTGAATTTTCGCTACCCGCAGATCGACTGGCGAGGCGCCCACCCCAACCTGGCCCGCTTGTTCGACAAGCTCTCGGCCCGCCAAAGCTTCATCGACAGCGCGCCACCAGTGGCCTGAAGTACCCCGGTCAGGCGTTCGGCGCGACAGCATCGGCCACCTGCGCCGGCACAGGCGCGTTGCGCACCACGGGCTGCCAGCTGTCGCTGCGTGCCAGCGGCCAATAGTCGCCAAACACCTTGTGCGGAAACGCCTCACGGCCAGCCGCGGCGTTGGTCAGCTGCCCTGGTTGGATAAACACCAAGTGGTTGATGAGCAGCCGCACTTCATGGTCGGCACGCCGGCGCACGATGTGTGCTGCGCTGATCTCGCCTGGATGCTGCAAGCCGGCGGCCTGCACCAGTTCCTTCAGCGCCTGCAGCGTGTTTTCATGGAACTTCCACACGCGCTCGGTCTTGTCGGCGACCACCAAGGCGCGGGCGCGCTGCGGGTCTTGGGCCGTCACGCCCGTGGGGCAGGCGCCGGTGTGGCAGGTTTGCGCCTGGATGCAGCCCAGCGCGAACATGAAGCCGCGCGCGGCATTGCACCAGTCTGCGCCCAGCGCCATGGCCCGCGCGATGTCGAAAGCACTCGTCACCTTGCCCGCGCAGCCGATCTTCACGCGATGGCGCAGGTTCAAGCCCACCAGCGTGTTGTGCACCAGCAGCAGGCCTTCCTGCAAGGGCGCACCCACATGGTCGGTGAATTCCAGCGGCGCTGCACCGGTGCCGCCTTCGGCGCCGTCCACGACGATGAAGTCGGGCAGCAGGTCCGTCTCCAGCATCGCCTTGGCGATGGCAAACCATTCCCAGGGGTGCCCGATGCACAGCTTGAAACCCACCGGCTTGCCGCCGGAGAGCTGACGCAAGCGCTCGACGAACCGCAGCAAACCCGCCGGTGAATCGAAGGCGTTGTGCTGGGCCGGGCTGATGCAGTCCACGCCCACGGGGATACCGCGCGCAGCCGCGATCTCGATGGTGACCTTCGCCCCCGGCAGCATGCCGCCATGGCCGGGCTTGGCGCCCTGGCTGAGCTTGATCTCGATCATCTTCACCTGGGGATCGCGGGCGTTGCGGGCGAAGGCCTCTTCGTTGAAACGGCCCAACTCGTCGCGGCAGCCGAAGTAGCCGCTGCCGATCTCCCAGATCAGGTCGCCGCCGTGCACGCGGTGGTACTGGCTGATCGAGCCCTCGCCGGTATCGTGCGCAAAGCCGCCTTTGGCCGCACCGGCGTTCAGCGCCAGGATGGCATTGGCGCTGAGCGAGCCGAAGCTCATGGCCGAGATATTGAACACGCTGGCGCTGTAGGGCTGGGTGCAGCTGCTGCCACCTGGGCCGCTGTTGCCGATCTCGATGCGGAAGTCGTGACTGGCGAGCAGGGTGGGGGCCATCGAATGGTTGATCCATTCGTAGCCGGCAGCACCTACGTCCAGCTGCGTGCCGAAAGGTCGCTTGTCGGACTGCCCCTTGGCGCGCTGGTAGACCAAACTGCGCTGCTGGCGCGAGAAAGGCGCGGCTTCGTTGTCGCTCTCGATGAAGTACTGGCGTATTTCCAGGCGTATGAATTCGGCCAGAAAGCGCATGTGGCCGATGACGGGGTAATTGCGCAGTACGGCGTGGCGCTGCTGGCGCGTGTCGCGCCAGCCCAGCAACACCAGGGCGCCGAAAAGCAGCGCCCAACCCGCGCCCATACCGAAAGCCACCCAGATGAATACGCACAGCAGCATGGCCACGCCGCAGCCCAGCCAAACGGCGTAACGCACCGGCAAATGCGCGTCTATCTTGTGCAGCCAAGAGTGCATGGGGAATCGCTTGTTGGGTTGTAGGCGGGGTTATAGGCGGGGCTGAAGGCGGGGTTGATCGCAGGTTCATCGTAGCGGCCGCGCTGGCTATACTTTGTTGGATAAGCGCTGATTTGCTCCGGCTTGCGGGCGCTATACAAATGCCGCTAAACAGGGTTCCCATGCAAAAGATCCCACCCGGTGGCCGTGTGCAGACCCTGCAATCGGCACCGGGTTTTCTCATTCCACAGATGTCCTCTATCGGTCTCGTCACCCCGCAGCAGATGCCGTTCAAAGAGCCGCTGGCCTTGACCAGCGGCGCCGTGCTAAGCGACTACAGCCTGGCTTTCGAGACCTACGGCAGCCTGAACGCCGACGCCAGCAATGCCGTGCTGGTGTGCCATGCGCTCAACGCCAGCCACCATGTGGCCGGCACCTGGGCCGACGGCAGCCGCGGCTGGTGGGACAACCTGGTGGGCCCGGGCAAGCCACTCGACACGAACCGTTTCTTCGTCATCGGCGTCAACAACCCCGGCTCCTGCTTCGGCAGCACCGGGCCCATGCACCCCAACCCCGCCACAGGCCAGCCCTGGGGCGCCGACTTCCCGGTGCTGACAGTGGAGGACTGGGTCGACGCGCAATGGCGCCTGGTGCAGCGCCTGGGCATCAAGCAGCTGGCTGCCGTGCTGGGTGGCAGCCTGGGCGGCATGCAGGCCCTGGCCTGGACGCTGCGCCACCCGCAAGCCGTGCGCCATGGCGTGGCCGTGGCCACGGCACCGAACCTGAGCGCGCAGAACATTGCCTTCAACGAAGTGGCACGCCGCGCCATCGTCACCGACCCCGACTTCCATGGCGGCCACTATGCCGCCCACGGTGTCATCCCGCGCCGCGGCCTCACGGTGGCGCGCATGGTCGGCCACATCACCTACCTCAGCGACGACGCCATGGGGGCGAAGTTCGGCCGCCAGTTGCGCAACGCCAGCCTGGCTTTCAGCACGCAAGACATCGAATTTCAGATCGAGAGCTACCTGCGCCACCAGGGCGACAAGTTCAGCCAGTATTTCGATGCCAACACCTACCTGCTCATCACCCGCGCGCTGGACTATTTCGACCCGGCCCTGGCGCATGGCGGCGACCTGGCCGCAGCTTTCAGGGTGGCCAAAGCAAACAAGTTTCTGCTGGTGAGCTTCACCACCGACTGGCGCTTCGCACCCGCGCGCTCACGCGAAATCGTCAAGGCTTTGGTCGACAACGACATCGACGTCAGTTATGCCGAGATCGACGCGCCGCAAGGGCATGACGCATTCCTGCTGGACGACCCGCGCTACTTTGCCGTGATGCGCGCTTACTTCGACCGTGTTTTCTGCGCTTCGGCAGGGGACTCACTTGAGCGATAGAAGTGACCTGGAAATCATCGCCGGCCTCGTGCCCGCGGGCTCGCGCGTGCTCGATCTGGGCTGCGGCGACGGCGAACTGCTGGCCTTGTTGCGCGACCGCAAAGGCTGCAGTGGCTACGGCATCGAATTCGATGACGCCAAACTGCACAAGGCCGTGCAGCGCGGCGTCAACGTCATTCAGCTCAACCTGGAAGACGGCCTGGCTTTGTTCGACGACGCCAGCTTTGACGTGGTGCTGCAACTGGATACGCTGCAAAACCTGCGCAACACCGAAAGCCTGCTGAAAGAGACGGCGCGCGTGGGCCGGATCGGCATTGTCAGCTTCCCCAACTTCGCACACTGGCCCAACCGGCTGCAGGTGCTGGCCGGGCGCATGCCGGTGACGCGCGTGCTCCCGTACCAGTGGTACGACACCCCGAATGTGCGCGTGGGTACCTACGCCGACTTCGAAGTGCTGGCGCGGCGCAGCGGCCTGAAGGTCAGCGACAGCTTCGGCCTGCGGCATGGGCAGGTGGTGCGGCGCTGGCCCAATCTGCGCGCCAGTGTGGCAGTGTTCAAGGTGGAACGTGCCTGAAACGCGCGCTTTCAGGCGCGCTGCAGCCGCACGCAGAATGTCGAGCCCTCGCCCAGCCGGCTTGCCACGTTGATCCGGCCGCCCATCGATTCGGTGAGCTGCTGGCTCAGTGCCAGGCCCAGACCCGTGCCGTGCACCGGGCCGCCCTGCGCGCCGAGTCGCTCGAAAGGCTGAAACAGGCGCTGGCACTGCGCTTCGGTCAAGCCGGGGCCGTTGTCGGTCACTTGCAGCAGCGCGTAGCCCGGGTCGCTGTCGTCTGCCACCAGGCTGACGCGCACCCAACCATCACCCTGATGGCTGCGACGGTTGTATTTGATGCCGTTCGAGATCAGGTTCACCAGCACCTGCTTGAGCCGCTTGCGGTCAATCAGCAGCATCAGCCCTGCGGGTGCGGCTGCTGACAACGGTTGCGGGCGCAACGTGATGCCGGCGGTCTGGGCCGTGCTGGCCACCAGATCTTCCACTTCAGCCAGCAAAGGCGCCAGTTCCACCGGCTGCAGCAGCACGGGCAGCTGCCCGGTTTGCGCGCTGGACAGGTCCAGGATGTCTTCCATCAAGGACAGCAGGTGGCGGCTGGCGCTGAGTACCTGCTGTATCCAGCCGCGCTGCTTTTCGGGGAGGTTGTTGTCCAGCTCCAGCAATTGCGAAAAACCCATGATGGCGTTCAGTGGTGTGCGCAATTCATGGCTCACACGAGACAGGAACTGCGACTTGGCCACGTCAGCGGCCTGTGCCTGGTCGCGGGCCAGGCGCAGTTCTTCGGCCTGGCGCCGCTCAGTGACATCGGTGTGCGTGCCGATCATGCGCAGCGGCCGGCCTTGCGCGTCGCGCGCGATGACGATGCCGCGAGACAGCACCACCTTCCACTGGCCGTTTTTGCACTGCACGCGGTGCTCGCTCACGTAGCGCGGTGTTCTGCCTTCGAAGTGGGCCTGCCTGGCCTGCTGCATGGCAGCGATGTCGTCGGGGTGGGTGCGGCTGTCCAGCGCAGCAGGGCTGTCTTCCAGCTCTTCCGAGGAGAACCCGTACAGCGCCTTGCAAGCCAGTGACAAGACCTCGCGGCCGGCAGCAATGTCCCAGTCCCAAACGCCGTCGCCGCTGCTTTCCAAGGCGCGCTTCCAAAGCTCGCTGTTCTCGCGCAGTGCTTCGTCGGCGCGCTTGCGCTCGGTGATGTCGAAGGCCACGCCCACCCGCCCTTGGAGGCCGCCTTCGGCTGGCGCCAGCGCGCTGACAACCTGCACCCATTTCACCTCGCCACTGCGCAGGCGGATGCGGTATTCGGTGTTCCACGGTTGCTGTCCACGGTGGGCGACCAGGGCTTCGGCGGTCATTCGCTCCTTGTCGGCGGGGTGCCGCAGGCGCCGCAGCGCGCTGCGGTCGCCCAGCACCTGCTCGGGTGTCAGCTCGAAGAGCTGCTTCACGCCCTGGCTGACGAAGGTGGTGTGCGGCTCGCCGTCAGCCTGAATCACGGCGCGGTAGACCATGCCCGGCATCAGGTCCACCAGCTGGCGCAGCTCTTCCTGGCTGCGGCGCAGCGCGTCGCGGGAGACGATGCGTTCGGTGATGTCTTCGACCGTGCCTTCGTAGAACAAGGCCTGACCCCGCGCGTCTCGCACCAGATGGGCGTTTTCGCTGATCCAGATGCGCTCGCGCGTCTTGTAACGAAAGACCTCGCTTTCGAAGCCGATGACGTGACCCTTGCTTTCCAGCTGCGCCTTGAACTCGTCGCGGCGGCCCGGTTGCACATACCAGGCTTTGTCCAGATTGCCCACGCCAGCGAGTTGCTCGGCTTCGTGGGCAAAACCGTTCAGCCGCGCCAGCGCGGGGTTGGCCCGCAACTGCCGGCCAGCCGGCGTGCTGCGATAGGCGCCGAGCGGCAAGAACTCGAAGAGAGAGTTGAAGTCGTCGTTGCTGGCCATGATCGGCAGGCCTGTGACTGGGGCTGGGGGCGGGGTTTTTCAGGCTCAGTCGAGCGTCACTTCGCAGCGCACCGTGCCCGCGCGGTCGGCCGTAGCCTGCAGTGCAAGCGCCGTGCCGCGTGGGCCGCGTACCACCCATTCGACGACATCGCGGTCGCCGGTGACGTCGCGGTTGGGCAGGAAAGCCTGCAGACTGGTCTTGGCCGCATGGCCTTCCAGGTGCGCGCCCAGCATGCGTTGCTTGCCGCTGACCAGCGCCACACCTGCTGGCAGGTGAATGTGGAAGACCGTGCCGCGCACCACCTTGCGCTCGCGCGCACGCTGCGTCACGTAAGAAGGCAGGTAGCCGCTGTTGGCCACGGCAAAGCGCACACGCCAGGTGTCTTCACCCAGCGCCCGCACTTCCGTGCGCAGCACTTCCAGCCGTGGCAGCGACAAGGCAATCTGCTGCAGCCAGGCAGGGAAGCGCGCGGCTTCACGTTCGCGCAGCGCCGGCGGCGGGTTGCGCCAATAGTTCAGGCGGTCCCAGCCGCCGAGCTCCACCATGCCCAGCTGCGGGTGGCGGAAGGGGTACCAGTCGACATGCGCTTTGCCGCCGCACTGCTCGTCGCTCCATTTCAGCAGCTTGATGTCGTCTTCTGGCGGGTGGTTGCGGTACCACTCGATCCACTTGTAGTCGGTGATGCCGGCTTCCTTGTTCGGCGACCAGATCTCCACCGTCCAGAACAAGGCGCCCAGATGTTCATAGACCCAGTCTTGCGTGCCGCTGATGACCTGCTTGGGGTGGTACTTGAAGTCGTGCCAGATGCTCACAGCCGGGTAGCCCGTGAGCTTGGCGCCGATGTCGGACAGGCGCTTGAACATCCACAGGTCTTCGGGCGTCATGTCGTCGTCGCTCTGCGTTCCCATGGGCCGCAGGATGACGCCGCTGTGCGTGTGAAAGCTCACCGCCGCGCCGATGTTGGGGTGGGCGGTGATGAAGTCCACCATGGCCCGCACTTCGGGCTCGCTGGTAGGGTAAGGGCCAGCACCTTGCTGCTCGCCTTCCTGGCGCCAGCCGGCCGGAAAGTTGCGGTTCAGGTCCAGGCCCTCGCGGTCGGGGTTGACGCTGATCTTCAGGCCGTCGAAATCGGTCAGCAAACCTTCCGGCATGACGCGGTAATACGCACCGCCAAACTCGCCCGGCTCACGCGGCACCAGCACGCGTGGCTCGGTCGGGTGCTTTTTCCAGGGGCCGTGCGGGTCGGGAATGCGCATGCTGAGCATGCGGCCGTCGCCGTCCACGTCTTCTTGCGTCAAGCCTTCGACCGGCGGTTCATCGAAGGGATAAGGTCGGGTCGATGAACGGATGTGGCGCGGCTTGTCGGCCAGGGCCAGCTCGGCACCGTCGGGGTTCAGGCGCGGCACCAGGTAGACCACGCGGGTGGCCAGCAGGTGGCGAATGCCGTCGTGCTGGGCATCGGGGTCGTCAAAGCCGCTGACTAATTTATGCAACCAGTAGATGCAGGCGGTGCTGGCGGTCAGCTCGGCCGCATGGATGTTGCCGTCCACCCAGAAGGCCGGCTTGTCGGTGTCGGCGCCGGTGGCTTGCTGGGTGATGACGAGCAGCCAGATGTCGCGGCCTTCGTGGCTGCGCCCGAGGCTACGCAGTTCCACGAGGTGCGGCGCGGCGGCAGCGTAATCCTGCAACAGGCGGGTGAGTTCGGCATGGCGGTAGAACTCGTCGAAGCGCGGAACAGGGATGGCAGGCATGCAGGCAGCTTCGCGTATCTGGCGTGGGAGAAAGGCAAGCAGGCATTTTGCCCCGCGTTGCGGTGCGGGTTGTGCTGCGCACTGCCCCTTGAACAGGGGCAGATCAAGGCGCCGCTGCGGCTGCCGGAGAGCTGTCAACGGCTAGCCAGCAAGCGGCCGCTAGCGCGTTTGCGTGGCCGCCGTGATCACCAGGTTGGGCAGGGGCAGGCATTCAGCGCCGTTCAAACCCAGGGCCGGGTAGTTCACGCAGGGCTGATTCGTGAGCAGGGTGATGAGCTCGGTGCCGCTGCTGATGCTGCCAAACACGGCATAGCCGCGCGTGGGGCCATTGCGGTCGAGGTTGGCGTTGTCAGCCAGGTTGACGAAGAACTGCGAGGTCGCCGAGTTCGGCGAGTTCGTGCGCGCCATGGCCACGGTCCACAGCTTGTTGAGCTGCCCGGAGTTGTCTTCCAGCACGATGGCGGGGTTGGTGGCTTTCGGCGTGGGGTTGGCACTGGCAGGCGACAGCGGGCTGGCGAAGCCGCCGCCTTGCAGCGCGAAGTTGGGCACGTAGCGGTGAAACACGGTGCCCACGTAAAAGTCGGAACGCACGTAAGCCATGAAGTTGGACACCGTGATCGGCGTGAGGTTGGGCGTCAGCGTGACGACGAAGTTGCCCAGGCTGGCCGCGCCATTGCCCACGGTCATCGTCACCTGCGGCTGCGGCACGGTGAAAGGCACGGTGGCCAGGATGAAGTTGCTCACGTCACGCACCACCACGGCTGAAAGCGTGCCCGAACTCGTCACCGTGCACTCGTAGTAAGCCGTACCGGCGTTGCTTTCAGTGGGGGCTGCTGTCAGCCGCGTCATGCCGCTGCAGGCGCTGGAAAACAGGCTGACGCCGTTGTCCAGCGCACCACCGTTGACGGTGATCAACAGCTTTTGCCCATACGTGCCCGTGCCTTCGCCGCTGCCCAGGGGCCCGGCCGGCTTGGCGCTGACGCTGGTGACGGTGGGTACATCGGATTCTTTGCCGCCGCCGCCGCAGGCGGACAGCAGGCCGGCGCAAACCAGGGCCGCGGGTGTCAGTAGAAGCAGGCTGCGGAACATCGGCATCGGCATCAACATGGGTGCGTTTTCTCTGTAGTTATTCGAACATCAGTTTGGTGATGCCAGAGAAGCTGAACAGCCGCCCCGGGTTCTGCGTTTCTTCCAGTACGCCCGACAAGCGCTGCAGGATGCGCGGGCTCTTGCGGCCGCGCCAGACCACCAGGTCGGCCAGCCAGGGGTGGTGGTTGACATGGCTGGCGGTCTCGTACAAATCAAACTGCGGCTTCAGTTTCATCATGCCCCGGGCGTAGTGCGACTGCACTGCGGCATCACGTGTGGCTTCATTTGCGATGTCACTTGCGGCGTCATTTGAGACGGCAAGCGCCACGGCCTCGGCCGCCAGCATGCCTGTTTCCATGGCCTTGCCTATGCCTTCGCCGCTGAAGGCATAGGTGCTGCCGGCGGCTTCGCCCACAGCCAGCATGCCCGGGCGCGACCAGCGGCTGCCGATCAGCGAGCAGCGCAGGGGTGCGCCTTTGAGCTCGCCTTGCAATTCGCCTTCCTTCATCAATTGGCCGGCGGGGGCATACACCTCACAGAAGGCCTTGAAGAAGTCGCGCAGGTTGACGCTGTCTCGCTGCCCGCTGCCGTCGCGCTTCTTGATGTGGCTGCCTGTGAGGCCAGCACCGATGTTGAACAGGCCACCCGGCGCCGGGAAGATCCAGCCGTAGCCGCCCCGCATGCGCGGGTGCCACACCAGCTGCAATTGCGTGATCTTGCCCACCATGCCTTCGTGCTTCACGTAGCCGCGCAAGGCCACACCGCTGGGCGTGTGGCGGTCGCACAGGCCGGCGGCCATCAGCGCGGCGGGCACGGCGCCGCTGGCCAGCACGGTCCAGGGCGCGCGCACTTCATGGGTCTGACCGCCTGATTTGAGCCTGGCGCCGACGACGCGGCCGTTCTCTTCGATCGGCGCCTCGAAGCGCACCGGCGTGGCCAGTTGCGCGCCAGCGCGCTGCGCTGCGCGCACGAGGATGTGGTCGAGCTGCTTGCGCGGCAGCACCGACAGCTGCCCGGGGATGTCCAGATGCCCGCCGCGCGGACCCACGCAACGCACGTGTCGCACAGGCGTGGCCAGGGCCGCGACTTCATCGTAGACACCCAGGCGTCGAAAGGCGGCGTGGGTGTCGGGGATGAGCCCGTCGCCGCAAATCTTGTCGCGCGGGAAATTGTGCTGGTCCACCAGCAGCACCTGCAGGCCTTGCGCGGCCAGCATCTGTGCCGCAGCACTGCCGGCCGGGCCGGCGCCGACGACGAGAACGTCGCAGCGGGCGGGAAGAACTGAAGACGATGCGGTGGCTGCCATAGCGACAGAATTGTAGGCAGCCGCCCGCTCTCAGGCGGCGCCTAGCTCTGCGCCGGTTTGGCTTGCGTTTCAGCCGCCTTCAAGGCCAGACGCGCGGCGTGCAGCAAGGGCTCGGTGTAGCCGCTGGGTTGATCGCGGCCCTTGAACACCAGGTCCAGCGCGGCCTGGTAGGCCAGGCTGGTAGCTTCCTGCCCCGCCATCGGGCGGTAAAGCGCGTCGCCCGCGTTCTGGCCATCGACCACGCGCGCCATGCGCTGAAAGCTGCCGTGCACCTGCTCTGCGCTGACCACGCCATGTGCCATCCAGTTGGCAATGTGCTGGCTGCTGATGCGCAGCGTGGCCCGGTCTTCCATCAGGCCCACGTTGTGGATGTCTGGCACCTTGCTGCAGCCCACGCCCTGGTCCACCCAGCGCACCACGTAGCCCAGGATGCCCTGCACGTTGTTGTCCAGCTCTTGCTGGCGCTGCATTTCTGTCCAGCCGCTGACCATGGCGGGCGGCGCCACGGGCACCGTCAGCAGGCCGCTCAGCAGGGCTTCGCGTTCTGCGGCTTCATCGGTTTTTTCCAGCTCGCGCTGCACGGCTGCCACATCCACCTGGTGGTAGTGCATGGCGTGCAGGGTGGCGGCCGTGGGGCTGGGCACCCAGGCGGTGTTGGCGCCGGCCTTCGGATGGGCGATCTTCTGTTCCAGCATGGCCGCCATCAAGTCGGGCATGGCCCACATGCCTTTGCCGATCTGGGCGCGGCCGCGCAAACCGCAGGCCAGCCCCACCAGCACGTTGTTGCGCTCGTAGGCGGCAATCCAGGCGCTGGTTTTCATGTCGCCCTTGCGCAGCATGGGGCCGGCGTTCATGGCGGTGTGAATCTCGTCGCCCGTGCGGTCCAGGAAGCCGGTGTTGATGAAGGCCACGCGGCTGCTGGCTGCGGCTATGCAGGCTTTCAGGTTGACGCTGGTGCGCCGTTCTTCGTCCATGATGCCCAGCTTGACGGTGCTGGCAGGCAAGCCCAGAAGTTGCTCCACGCGGCCGAACAGTTCGCTGGCAAAGGCCACCTCCGCCGGGCCGTGCATCTTCGGCTTGACGATGTAGATGCTGCCGGCGCGGCTGTTGCGGATACCTTCGTTGCCGCGCTTCAAGTCGTGCAAGGCGATGGTGGTGGTGACCACGGCATCCAGGATGCCTTCGGGGATTTCGCGTTCTTCGCCGGCGGCGTCCAGCCAGGTCACGGCCGGGTTCGTCATCAGGTGGCCGACATTGCGCAGAAACATCAGGCTGCGGCCATGCAGGCGCACTTCACCGGCTTGGCTCTGGTAGCTGCGGTCGGGGTTCAGTTCGCGCGTGAACGTGCGGCCGTTCTTGTGCACGGCCTCCGTCAGCGTGCCTTTCAGGATGCCCAGCCAGTTGCGGTAGCCCAGCACCTTGTCTTCGGCGTCCACTGCGGCCACAGAATCTTCCAGGTCCAGGATGGTCGAGAGTGCCGATTCCAGCACCACGTCGGCCACGCCAGCGGCGTCGCTGCTGCCGATGGGCGTGCTGCGGTCGATGCGGATGTCCGCATGCAGCCCGTGGTGCACCAGCAGCACGGCGCTGGGGGCGGCGGTGGTGCCTTGCCAGCCGACCAGCGCCTTCGGCTCCGCCAGGCCGGTGCGGGCTTCGCCTTTGAGCGCCACCACCAGGCGGCCGTTTTCAACCGTGTAGCTGCTGGCGTCCACATGGCTGCCCTGAGCCAGCGGGAAGGTCTGGTCCAGGAAGCGGCGGGCGTAGGCAATCACCTCGGCGCCGCGCGCCGGGTTGTAGCCGCTAGCTGCGTTTCCCGGCGTGGCAGGAATCGCGTCAGTGCCATACAGCGCGTCGTACAGCGAACCCCAGCGTGCATTGGCCGCGTTCAGCGCGTAACGGGCATTCAGGATCGGCACCACCAGTTGCGGGCCGGCCTGCAAGGCCAGTTCAGCGTCGACGTTGGCGGTGCTGATTTCCACCTCCCCCGGGCTTTCCAGCAAATAACCGATGCGCTCAAGGAAGGCGCGGTAGGCCGGCGCATCTGCTGCGGAAATGGCACCGGGGTGCGCGCTGTGCCAAGTGTCCAGCTCCGTCTGCAGGCGGTCGCGTTCAGCCAGCAAGGCGGCGTTGCGCGGCGCCAGATCGGTCACGATGGCGTCGAAGCCGACCCAGAAATGTGCCGGCGTGATGCCCGTGCCCGGCAGCACTTCGTTTTCGATGAAGTCGTGCAGGGCATTGGCGACGTGGAGGCGGTGGCAAGGAATGCGCATGGGGAGGCTCGCTTTCGAGAAAATGAAGGCCTGCAAGAGTCAGGTGTTCGGGAAGAAGTCCAGCACCGCGCGCAAGCTGCCGGCGATGCGGCCGGGCTCGGTGCCCAGCTGTTCCAGCGGCAAGCCAGCGCGGTTCACCCACAGCGTGCTGTAGCCATACCAGGTGGCGCCAATGGCGTCCCAGCCGTTGCTTGACACGAACAGAATTTCGCGGACTGCCAGGCCCAGCGTCTGCGGCCCCAGTGCGTAAGCCGCCGCGTCGGTCTTGAAGCGTTTGACGCCGTGCACGCTGATCACGTGCTGCAGCAAACCATCGAAGCCAGCGCTCTTGGTGGCCACTGCCAGCATCTCGGGGTCGCCGTTGCTCAGGATGCCGGCCACCACGCCACGGCGCTGCAACTCGGCCAGCACCTCACGGTTTTCCGGGAAGGCGCTTAGATGGCGGTATTGGTTCATCAAGCGCTCTTCAACGGCAGCGTCCATGTCCAGCTTCAGGCGCTGGGTTGCAAAGCGCAGGGCGGAACGCGTGATGTCCCAAAACGTCTGGTAGCGCCCGGACAGCGTGAGCAGCCGCGTGTATTCAATCTGCTTGTCGCGCCACAAGGCGGCCAGCGCTTCGCCGCGGCCCGGCCACAGCTGTTCAGCCATCAGGGCCACGCTGTAGACATCGAACAAGGTGCCGTAGGCGTCGAACAGCACGGCGCGAGGGGCTACTAAGGGTTTAACCATGGCTGGAGTTTATTCGAGACTCCCAACGCCAGTAAGTCCTGAAAGAGTGATGGATTACTGCTGAAATAGTGCATAGTCTTTGGCATGGCGCGGCTCAAACAGATCGAATCTTTCGTTTCGGTGTCCGCTCGCGGCAGCCTGACAGCGGCCGCACTGGCCGAAGGCGTGGCGCCTGCCGTCATCGGCCGTCGCATCGACGCGCTGGAACAGCGGCTGGGCGTGAAGCTGCTGGTCCGCACTACGCGCAAGCTCACGTTGACGCACGAAGGCAGCGCGTTCCTTGAAGATTGCCAGCGCTTCCTGGCCGATCTGGGCAACGCCGAAGCCAGCGTCAGCGCCGGCGGGGTCAAGGCCAGCGGCCATTTGCGCGTCACCGCGCCGGCGGGTTTCGGGCGCCGGCATGTGGCGCCGCTGGTTCCGGGTTTCATGGCGCAGCACCCGGACGTGAGCCTGTCGCTGAATCTGAGCGACCGCGTGGTGGACATCGTCAACGAAAGCGTGGACTGCGCCGTGCGCGTCGGCGACCTGCCTGACAGCAGCCTGGTCAGCGTGCGGCTGGCCGACAACCGCCGCCTGTTCGTGGCCACCGCTGCGTATCTTGAAAGCCACGGCGCGCCGCAAAGCCCGGCTGAACTGTCACGCCATCAATGCCTGACGCTCAGCAGCGACGCCAGCCAGACACGCGGCTGGGCCTTTCTGGTGGACGGCCAGGTGATGCACCTGCGCCCCAGCGGCCGGCTGGATTGCAGCGATGGGCAGGTGCTGCACCAGTGGTGCCTGCAAGGCCTGGGTATCGCCTGGCGCAGTACCTGGGAAGTGCAGCAAGACGTGGCTGCAGGTCGGCTGCAGGTGGTGCTGCAGGACTTCTCAGCGCCTGCCAGCGGCATTTACGCCGTTTTCCCGCACGCCAAGCATCTGCCTTTGCGCGTGCGCTTGTGGATCGACCATCTCAAGCACAGCTACGGCGACCCTTCGTACTGGGGGCCGCCACCGCCACCGCCACCGCCACCGCCGCCGACCTGAAGGTCACGTGCCGAAGGCCAGGTCAGCTCTTGGGCGAGCTGTCGGCCATGCACTTCTTCAGGTGGCTGTTCTTGGCGGCACCCGCCAGCTTCTTGTCTGCGGCCGACTTCATGCACGCGTCGCTGGCGGGCGCAACGCTGTCCTTCTCGCACTTCTTCACAAAGCTGGTCTTGGCGGCACCTGCGAGCCTCTTGTCAGCGGCCTTGGCATCGCATTCTGCGTTGGCAGCAAAGCTGTGGCCTGCAAACAGACTCAGCGCAAGTGCGAGCGTGGCGAAAGTGGTTTTCTGCATGGAAGGCTCCTGGAGTGGGCGGGCCCGCAGGCCGAGGTGGCAACAGTTCAGACCTGCGGCATTGCAGCAGAGCCTTGCCGCAGTGGCAATCCGCGAACGCGCGGGAACCAGTGGCGGATGACCTGCCCAGCGCATGCGGCGTCAAAGAATGCGCCGTGGATGCGCCAGCGCTTCGTGCGCGGCGTGCAGGCGCCGCACCAGCACGCTGATGAACGCTTCGTCGAACAAGTGCCGCGTGGCCAGGGACAGCTGCCGCATGGTGTCTGGCGTGAACGCCAGCGTGGTGGCCGGCTGCGACACCAGCAAATCGGCGGCATGCACGCGCAGGTCGGGGCTGGGCGCCAGATAGGCCATCTCGCCCGCGGAAGCGCCCGCACCCAGGCTGGCCACCTTGCTGCCGTCGCGGTAAACGTCCACCTGCCCCTGGGTCACGATGTGAAAAGCATTGCCTTCATCGCCCTTTCTGAACAGTGCTGCACCGAAGCCGTGGCGTTGCCAGTGCGCGCGGCGCACGACTTCCCACAAAGCCACGTCGCCGAAGTTGCTGAAGAAGTCCAGCCCGCGCAGCAAGGTGAAGCGTTCTGAATCGAGCACGCCCTGCAAAGGGCCGCGTGGCAGCTGCTGGCTGGCCACCAGCTCTGACAAGGCTTGCGAAAACTCATCCCAGCTTGCAGGCCGGTGCTCGCGGTTTTTCGACAACCCGCGCTCGATCAAGGCCTGCAATGGCGGCGAGACGCCTTCGCGCAGCGTGGCCAGCGGCGGTGGTGCGGCGTTGTAGATCTGATTCATGATGGCCGCCTGCTGCTGCGCATCAAACGGCGGCCGCCCGGCCAGCAGGTGGTACAGCACGGCTGAGAGCGAATACATGTCAGCGCGGCAATCCAGCGCGTCGCCGTCCAGCTGTTCTGGTGACATGTAGGCCAGGCTGCCGACGCGGAACACCTGCGTTTGCTCTGCGCCCAGGTTGAAGACGCTGCCGAAGTCGGTGATCTTGACGTTGTCGATCTGGTCGCCGTCCAGCGTCACCATCAGGTTGGCGGGCTTGACGTCGCGGTGGATCAGCCCTTGCTTGTAGACATAACCGAGGGCCATGGCGCACTTGAAGCCGATTTCGATGATGGTGGCCAGCGGCAGCAGCGCATCAGCGCGGCAATAGCGGCGCAGGGTCACCCCCTTCACGTATTCCATCACCAGGTAAGGCGCGGCGGGGTCGTCCACGGCGTCGAGGATCTGCACCACGTTGGGGTGGTTCAGCCGGCCTACCAGCGCCGCTTCAGCTTCGAAGAAGCGCTGTTGAAAATGCGTTTCGCGGGCGTCTTCCAGCACGCTGCGGCGCACGCGCTTGATCGCCACATCCTGCCCGCGAAAGGGGTCGTGGGCCAGAAAGACCTCGCTGGTTGCACCTTCGCCCAGGCGCGACTTGACGCGGTACTTGCCGATCAATGCCGGCAGCCCCGGGTCGGGTTGGGTCGTGTTCTGGGTGTGGGGTAAGGGGTCGCGTGCGGCCATAGCGTGTCATGTTGGTGCGAAGCGGGCCAGGCGATGGCACGAACAGCGGTTGCAACACCGGCCAGACTCGAGCCAGCCCAAAAGTAGAATGGACCCATGATCCAAGCCAAGCAGGAATTGCTGCAGGCCCTGGCTGCGGCCCTGGGCGAACTCGAACTGCCCGAAGGTGCAGCGCCGCCCGTGGCCGCCTTTGAAAGCCCGAAGCAGGCAGCGCACGGTGACTTCGCCGTTACTGCGGCCATGGCGCTGTCGCGCGCCATGCGCAAGTCTCCGCGTGATGTCGCGCAAGCCTTGGTCGAAGCCTTGCGACGGCAGCCCGCCGTCCAGCGCTGGGTACAGGCGCTGGAAATCGCCGGCCCGGGCTTCATCAACCTGCGCTTGTCGCCTGCGGCCAAGCAAGCCGTGGTGGCTGAAGTGCTGGCTGCGGGAGCAGGTTTCGGCCAGCAGCCCGCTACGGAGCGCAAGGTGCTGGTTGAGTTTGTCTCTGCCAACCCCACCGGCCCGCTGCATGTGGGCCATGGCCGCAACGCGGCTTTGGGCGACAGCATCTGCAACCTGCTGGCCAGCCAGGGCGCGGCGGTGCTGCGCGAGTTCTATTACAACGACGCTGGCGTGCAGATCAACAACCTGGGCCTCTCGGTGCAAAAGCGTCTGAAGGGCTTCAAGCCCGGCGACGCCGACTGGCCAGAGCAGGCTTACAACGGCGAGTACATCGCCGACATCGCCGCCGACTTCCTCGCCAAGAAGACGGTACGCGCCGACGACCGCGAATTCGCCGCCAGCGGCAACACCGACGACCTGGCGGCCATCACCCAGTTTGCCGTGGCTTTTCTGCGCCACGAACAAGACCTGGACCTGCAGGCCTTTGGCGTTCATTTCGACCACTATTTCCTGGAAAGCAGCCTGTACACCAGCGGCCGCGTCGAAGAAACCGTGCAGCGGCTGGTGGCCAGCGGCAAGACGTTCGAGGAAGGCGGCGCACTGTGGCTGCGCACCACCGACTATGGCGACGACAAAGACCGTGTCATGCGCAAGCAAGACGGCAGTTACACCTACTTCGTGCCCGACGTGGCCTACCACCTGGCCAAATTCGAGCGCGGCTACAGCCAAGTCATCAACGTGCAAGGCACCGACCACCACGGCACCGTGGCGCGCGTGCGCGCGGGTCTGCAAGCGGTGTCGCAGGGCATTCCGGCGGGCTACCCCGACTATGTTCTGTACAAGATGATCGCGGTGATGAAGGGCGGGCAGGAAGTGAAGATGTCCAAGCGCGCCGGCACTTCGGTGTCGGTGCGCGACCTGATCGACTGGACCAGCCGCGACGCCGTACGTTTCTTTCTCATCAGCCGCAAGGCCGACACTGAATTCACCTTCGACGTGGACCTGGCTTTGAAGGCCAACGACGAAAACCCGGTTTTCTACGTGCAGTACGCGCATGCGCGCATCTGCTCCGTCATCAGGCAGTACACGGCCAGCCACGCAGCGGAAGCTGACTTCGCAGGTGCCGACCTGAGCCTGCTGGCAGCACCCAGCGAAGCGGTGCTGATGCTCAAGCTGGCCGACTACCCGGCCATGCTGTCGCGCGCTGCGGCCGACCTGGCGCCCCACGACGTGGCTTTCTATTTGCGTGACCTGGCCGCGTCTTTCCACGGCTACTACGCAGCAGAGCGTTTTTTGGTGGACGACCCGGCGCTGGCGCGGGCCCGCATGGCCCTGCTGGCCGCCACGGCCCAGGTGCTGCGCAATGCGCTGGCGTTGCTGGGTGTCAGCGCTCCGGAATCGATGGCACGTGAAGCGACAGCTTCCGCAGAGGTGGCAGCATGAAGTTTCAGCACGGCAGGGCGCGTGGCGGGTTTGGGCTGGGCATCGTGGTGGGCCTGCTGGTGGGCCTGGCAATGGCCCTGGCGGTGGCGCTGTACATCACCCGCGCGCCCATCCCCTTCGTCAACAAGGTGCCGCCGCGCACGGCTGCGCAAGACACGGCCGAGACCGAGCGCAATCGCAACTGGGACCCCAACGCGCCGCTGGGCAGCAAGGTGCCACTGCGCCCTGTGCCCGGTCTGGCGGAGGCTGGCGCTGCCAGTGCGCCGCTGGGTGCCAGCGCGCCTGTGCTTGCAGGTGCGCCTGTTGCCGTGCCCACGCCGCCAATCGTGGCCACCCAGCCGCCTGCGCGCGACCCAGGTGCCATCCTGGCTGGCAGCGCGCCCACCCGCCCTGCTGGCGACCCCTTCATCTACTTCGTTCAGGCAGGTGCCTTCACGCGCACCGAAGACGCTGAAGCGCAACGCGCCCGGCTGGCCATTGCCGGCCATACCTCCAAGGTCAGTGAACGCGAGCAGGCCGGTCGCACGGTTTATCGCGTGCGCCTGGGCCCCTTGCCCAGCCGCGAGGCGGCCGACGGCCTGCAGTCGCGGCTGAAAGAAACGGGCATGGATGCGCAGATCGTGCGTGTCGAAAAGCCCTGAAGGGCTGCAGTTCACGGGAACCCGGTCGGCGACCGCGGCTCAGAAGGCGTTAAGGTGGCTATGCCAGTCACACTGGTTCAAACAAGCTGAAAGGAAATTCATGCAACGGCGCGACTTCTCATTGCAATTGGCCGCTTCCGGTCTGGGCCTGGCTGGCGTGGCCAGCCTGGCAAGTACGGGCACGGCACACGCACAGGGCGCACCTGCCGAAGGCAAGCAGTACGTCAAGCTCAACACGCCTGCATCGGTGACTTTGCCTGGCGCGGACAAGAAGGTCGAAGTGGTCGAATTCTTCGGCTATTGGTGTCCGCATTGCTTTGCCTTCGAGTCCACGCTGTCGGCCTGGGTCAAGCGTTTGCCCTCAGATGTGGTTTTCCGCCGCGTGCCGGTGGCCTTCAGCGTGCCGCAGCAAGGTTTGCAGAAGGCGTATTACGCGCTGGAAGACATGGGCCAGATCGAAGGCATGCACCGCAAGATCTTCAATGCCATCCATCTGCAGAGCCGCCGCCTGGGCAGTGATGCAGAAATCATGGAATTCGTCGCCAGTCAGGGCGTGGACATGACGAAGTTTCGTGCCGGTTTCAGCTCTTTCAGCGTCAACACGCGCGCCACCCGCGCGCGACAGCTCTCGCAGGAATACAAGATCGACGGTGTGCCTTCGCTGGGCGTGCAGGGCCGTTACTTCACCACCGGCTCGCTGGCGGGCAGCAACGACCGCATGGTGCAAGTGGCCGACCATCTGATCGGCTTGGCGCGTACCGGCGCCTGAACCGTGGTTGGCGGCATCTAGCAGCCCGGTAGTTCACGGTCTGGACATATTACGAGGGCTGGAAGGCCCCAGCGGCGTATCCGCGCGGCTAGAATCATCTGCAAGTTTCGTGCCGTTTTGGTGCCTGCTTTCGGTCATGCCCTCTCAAATCTGCCCTCCATCGCCAGCAACAGCTTCTTCGTGTCGCAACACTTTCAGCGTGTTGGCGCTCGCATTGGGTCTGACGTTGGTTCATCAGGCAGCGCTTGGTGAAAGGTCTGACCGCGCCCAGCCCATGGTGCTGGAAGCCGACCGCAGCGGCAGCATGGACCTGGCGCGACAGGTATTCGTCTACGACGGCAACGCCGTCATCACCCAGGGGACGATGGTGATGCGGGCAGAGCGCATCGAAGTGCGACAAACACCCGACGGCTACTACGCCGGCCAGGCCCTGGGCACGGCAACCAAGCCCGCCACCTGGCGCCAGCGCCGCGATGGCGTCAACGAATTCGTCGAAGGCTCGGCCGAGCGCATCGAATTCGACGGCCGCGCGGACACGTTGCGCTTCATCGGTGGCAGCGCCGTTCGCCGCCTGCGCAACGGCGTGGTGGCCGATGAAATCACGGGCGGCACCATCGTCTGGGACAACCTCACCGAGGTGTTTCGCGTCGAAGGCGGCGCCAGCACCGCTGTGAACCCCAGTGGCCGTGTACGCGCCGTGCTGGCACCCCGGGGGGATGCTGCTGCTGACAAGCCTGGTACAGCGGCCGCACCGCGTGCATCGCCTGCGCTGCCTGTATCTCCCGCCGGCTTGACGCCCAGCCGCAGTCTGAGCCCTGCATCGGCGCCAGGCTCACGGGCGCCGCAGTGATGGAAACCGCAGCCGTCGCCAGCCGGCTGGAAGCCGTGCGCCTGCAGAAATCTTATGGCCAGCGCAGGGTGGTCAAAGACGTGCATCTGGCCGTGGTCGCTGGCGAGGTGGTGGGTTTGCTGGGGCCCAACGGCGCCGGGAAGACCACCATCTTTTATATGGTGGTGGGCTTGGTGCGTGCCGACGACGGCGAGATCAGCATCGACGGTCATGCGGTGCAGAGCCTGCCCATTCATCAACGTTCGCGTCTGGGTCTTTCTTACCTGCCGCAAGAAGCCTCGATTTTCCGCAAGCTCAACGTCGCAGACAACATCCGCGCCGTGCTGGAGCTGCAATTGGGCGCCGACGGCCGGCCTTTGCCTTCGCGCCAGATCGAAACACTGCTGGAAGGCCTGCTCCAGGATCTGTCGATCGAAGGCTTGCGCGATTCGCCCGCGCTGGCGCTTTCCGGCGGCGAAAGGCGGCGCGTGGAAATCGCCCGCGCCCTGGCCACGCAGCCGCGCTTCATTTTGTTGGACGAACCGTTCGCCGGCGTCGACCCGATTGCCGTGATGGAGATCCAGCGCATCATCGGTTTTCTGCGCGCGCGCGGCATCGGCGTGCTCATCACCGACCACAACGTGCGCGAAACCCTGGGCATCTGCGACCGCGCCTACATCATCAGCAACGGCAGTGTGCTGGCTGAAGGCACGCCCGCCGACATCGTTGCCAACGCCGAGGTGCGCAAGGTGTACCTGGGCGAGAATTTCAGAATGTGAAATGAAGCCCCCAGGCTTGTCGCTTCCCGCCTTCGCCACCCCCCGTGGGGGCGCACGCAGTGGACCGGCGGAGCCGGATCCACGCGTGGGCTTGGGCCTGGCTGCGGTTTTCGGGCCTGCAGCATGATGAAGCCTTCGCTGCAGGTCAGGCTGTCGCAGCATCTGGCGTTGACGCCGCAGTTGCAGCAGTCGATCCGCCTGCTGCAGTTGTCTACGCTGGAACTGCACCAGGAAGTCGAGCAGATGCTCGAGCAGAACCCGTTTCTGGAAACCGACGACGAAGCCGGTGCCACGGCTTTCGACACCCCGGCTGAACGTCAGGCCGTGGACCGCAAGGCCGAGCGCGATGGCGGCGAGAACGGAGACGCGGGCGACGCCGGTGGAGACACCGGCAACGAAAGTTCTGACGCCGCACCCGAAATTCGTGCTGAAGAATTCGGCAGCACCGAGCGCGAGGACTGGGAAAACGGCACCGAAGGCGACGACTTCGACGGCATTCGCGAAACGCCCAGCCTGTCTGGCAGCGGCACCAGCGGTGGCGACGCCAATGGCGACGACATGGACGCGCAGGACAGGCGCGGCGCCAGCATCAGCCTGCAAGACCATCTGCGCGAACAGCTGCGCGGCATGCGCCTGTCGGATGAAGACCGTGCTGCCGTGTGGGTGCTGATCGAATCCTTGAATGGCGACGGCTATCTGGCGGACCCGCTGGAAGAGATCGCCGAGCGCCTGGCCGAGATGCTGGACGACGATGCCGCCACGCTGGCCGAGCCCGAAGCGCTGATGGACCGACTGCGTTGCGCTCTGCACTGGTTGCAGGCCATGGAGCCGCTGGGCGTGGGCGCGGCCAACCTGGGCGAATGCCTGAAGCTGCAGTTGCTGCAGCAGCCCAAGTCACCCGAACGCCAGGTGGCCATTCGCATCAGCGAGCAATACCTGGAACTGCTGGCGCGCCGCGACATGCGCCGATTGACGGCACTGACCGGTGCCAGCGAAGAGCAGGTGCGCGGGGCGCACGAGCTGATCAAGCGCTGCGAGCCCAAACCCGGCCGGCCTTTTGCGCAGACTGAATCGAACAACATCGTGCCCGATGTCATCGTGCGCAAGACCGGCCGCGGCTTGTTGGTGGTGCTCAACCCCGACGTGATGCCCAAGCTGCGCATCAACGACCTGTATGCCCAGGCCGTGCGCGGCACGCGCGGCAGCAACGGCCAGCCCGGCTTGGGTTCGCGGCTGCAGGAAGCGCGCTGGTTCATGAAGAACATTCAGCAGCGCTTCGACACCATCCTGCGTGTCAGCAAGGCCATCGTAGAACGGCAGAAAAGCTTCTTCAGTCATGGCGCGATTGCCATGAAACCGCTGGTGCTGCGCGAGATAGCCGACGAGCTGGGCCTGCACGAAAGCACGATTTCGCGCGTGACCACAGCCAAGTACATCGCCACGATCCACGGCACCTTCGAGCTGAAGTACTTCTTCGGCAGCAGCCTGAATACGGATGCCGGCGGCAACGCCAGCAGCACGGCAGTGCGCGCGCTGATTCAGCAGCTCGTCAGCGCCGAAGACGTGAACAAACCGCTGTCTGACAGCCAGCTGAGCGACATGCTGGAAGAGCAGGGCATTCAGGTGGCACGCCGCACGGTGGCGAAGTACCGTGAGGCGCTGAAGATTGCACCCGCTAGCCTACGGCGGCGGATGTGATGTCTACTAGCCTACGGCGGCGGATGTGATGTCTACCAGCCTACGGCGGCGGATGTGATACCCGCCAGCCTACGGCGGCGGATGTAGCCCTCTACGCTGCTTTACCCGGTCGTGCGACGACGCACGGCCAGCAAGCAACCCGCCAGCCCCATCGCCATCAACGCCCAGGTGCCGGGCTCGGGGATGGGGGCCAAAAAGCCCGAGATGCGCACCACGCGGCTGCCGCCACCGAAGGTGGAGAAGTAGAAGTCGCCCGTCACCGGGTCGACGGTGGCACCTTCTGCGCCCGTCAAGCCCGACAAGAAGTTGCGCCGCGTGCCCAGCACGGGGTTGCCCTGGTTGTTCACTTCATAGGCGCTGACGGAGCCGGCCGCGTAGTCAGACACCAGCATGCTGTTGACGCTGAAGCCTGCATTGCCTGCCGGGATGTAGACGAAGCCCTCGGGGCCGCCTGGCAAGTTCTGGATGCCCGCTTGCGTGGTGTCGATGTCCACCTGTGCCAGCCCGCTCAGGTCGAAAGTGCCGTTGCCGTCGGGCGTGAGGCCGGCGCTGTACCACTGGCCGCCGCCGTAGCTGACAAGCTTGATGAGCCCGGCGCCAGTGAAGCCTTCGGGCACGAAATTGATGGCCGAGACCGAGCTGGCTACGCCGAGGGGTGCCAGGTCGATGATCTTGTCCTCGTCGATGCTGCCGGGTTTGGTCTGGCCCAGGAAGTTGCTTGGCCAACCGGCCGTGAAGAGCACGCCACCGGGCCCGAAGACGACGCCGCCGTCATTGAACTCACCAATGGCACCGCTGGGCCCGCCGAACAGCGCGGCCGTGCCCTCGAAACCGGTGATGGCGCCCATGGCGTCGCGGGTCACGTCGATGGTGTACAGCCGGCCTGCCGCTGTGTTGGCCGCGCCTCCGATGAGGATGGTGTTGTTGTTCAGGAAGGTCAGGCCGCCGTAATTGCTGGGCAGGCCCGGTACCGAGCCCAGGTCGAAGGCCGAGTAGTCGGCTGAGAAAGCCGGCCCCAGCGTTTGGGCGTGGCTGGCGGCGGCGCCCAGCGAGAACAAGACTGCAGCGAGAATGCGCTTCATGACCGGGTCTCCCATAAATTCAAAGCTGGCATGCGCTCAGGGAGCGCAAGCTCAGCCAAACCCCATTGTTTTGCGCCTTCTCTGCCAGCGGAACACCACGGCTGTGGGGGAACACCCCCCTAGCTTCGACCTGCGGAGCGCAGCAATTTGAAGGCCGGCACGACCACACTTTTCCTGCCCTGCGCCAGCGGCAGCGAAGCCTGGCTGGCCCACGAGGTGCTGCGCATCACCGGCACGCCGGCCGAGACTGGACGCGGCGGCGTGTGGGTGCAGGGCGACGCGCGCACCGCCATGCAGCTGAATCTGGAAAGCCGCATCGCCCAGCGCGTGCTGTGGCCGCTGATCGACGGCCCCTACCGCGACGAGCACGATCTGTACGACCTGGCGCGGCGCGTGCCCTGGGGCGAGTGGATCACTCCGCAGCAAACGCTGCGCGTGGACGTGGTGGCCATGCGCAGCCCGCTGCAAAGCTTGAACTTCAGCGCCTTGCGCATCAAGGATGCCGTGTGCGATGTGCTGCGTGATATCACGGGTGAACGCCCCAGCGTTGATACGCGCCACCCCGACTTGCCGATCGCCTTGTTCGTCGGCCCCGAGCACGCCATGCTGTATGCCGACACTTCGGGCGATTCCTTGTTCAAGCGCGGCTGGCGCGAAGACACGGGCGAAGCGCCGCTGAAAGAAACTCTGGCCGCGTCGATGCTGGCGGCCATCGGCTGGCAAGGTCGCGCTGAAGACGGTCCGCTGTTCGACCCCTGCTGCGGCGCCGGCACCATCGCCATCGAAGCCGCGCAGATGGCTTGCGGCATCGCCCCCGGCAGCCAGCGTCGCTTCGCATTCGAGCGCATGCTGCCTTTCCGCCCGCACATGGCGGCCTGGCGTGCCATGCAGCATCAGGCACGTACCCGCGTGCATGCGCCGGCAGTGCAGGTATTTGCCGGCGACGTGAGCTTTCGCCTGACGGACTTTGCCGCGCGCAACGCCCAGCGCGCCGGCGTGGCCCAGGCCATCGAACTGAAGACCGCAGACGCCTTGCAGCGCCTGCCCCCGGCCGAGCGCGGCACGATCCTGATGAACCCGCCGTATGGCGAACGCATCGCGGCCAAAGGCACGGGCACCGACACATCGCGGGAAGGCTTCGAGGGCGGCGGCTCGTCCGCCGAATTCTTCGGCGGCCTGGCGGCGCACTGGAAGCGCCACTACGCCGGCTGGACGGCTTGGCTGCTGACACCCGACATGAAGTTGCCCGGCCTGATGCGCCTGAAAGAAAGCCGCCGCGTGCCCCTGCGCAACGGCGCTATCGACTGCCGCCTGTTCCGCTTCGACATGGTGGCGGGCTCCAACAAGCCAGTTGCCAAGGAGAACGCCGCATGAAGATCGATTTCGTTTCCGACATCGCCTGCCCCTGGTGCGCCGTGGGGCTGAACGCGCTGGAGATCGCGCTGCGTGAACTGGAAGGCGAGATCGACGTGGCGATCGAGTTTCAACCGTTTGAGCTGAACCCCGACATGCCGCCCGAAGGCGAAGACGTCGATGCCCATCTGGCGCGCAAGTACGGCCGCCCGCCCGAAGAGCGCAGTGCCATCGTGAAGATGATCCGCGAGCGTGGCGCCGAGGTCGGCTTCACGTTCGGTGAGCGCAAGCAGGTCTGGAACACCTTCGACGCCCACCGCCTTCTGATGTGGGCTTTCGACGAAGACCCGGCCGCGCAGCGCCGGCTCAAACACGCCTTGCTCAAGGCCTACCAGGGCGACGGTCTGAACCCCGGCGACCCGGAATTGCTGGTGGCCGCCGCCGCCGCTTGCGGCCTGGACGCAGAACGCGCAGCCGTCATCGTCGGGTCTGACGAATACGCCGAAGCCGTGCGCGCACGTGAACAACGCTGGCAACAGCTGGGCATCACATCGGTCCCCTCTGTGGTGGTCAACGGCAAGCATCTGATTCAGGGCGGGCAGCCGCCCGATGTCTTCGTTCGCGCTTTGCGCGAGATCGAAGCGCAAGGCCAGGGCTAGGCGTCAGCGATACAGCGGCAGCGCGTTGAGCCGCGCCTCAATGTCCACCAGCACGCGTTGATACGGCGGTGAACCCACCTGGCCGTAGAACGCCTCGAACTCGGCTTGCTGCATGAATTCCGGCAGGTCCGCCATCGGTGGTACCAGGCCTGCTTCGTCTGCGCCGCGTGCCAGCCTTTGCTGCAATTGCAGCGGTTCAAGCACAGCCATCTGCCCGAAGCGCAGGCCGGCGCGGTTGGCTGCCAAGTCGGTGAAACTGAAGCCGCTGCCGCCGTTGGCGTCGGCAACTTCCTTGGCCAGGCCGATGGCATCGGTGAGCGGGCTGGTGCCTTCCATGGCCAGGAATGCAGAAACCAGGAAGTGCTGCGGAAAATCATCGCGGCCCGCGAGAAGAACCTTCAACTGCCTGGGCTGTGGCCAGCCGCGCGCTGCCGGCACCACGCTGCCCAGGCGCCGGCCCGTGACGTACAAGGCCAGGGTCAGCACGGCAGCGCGGTTTTCCTGCGCCGCGTTCTCCGTGCCTTCAGACCGCTGTCGCGCCAGCTCGAACATCGGCAGCAGCAGGTCTGGCAGTGGCGTGGTCCAGCCTTTGTTGCGCTGGGTCAGCGCCGTCAGCAGCGCGTTGTAGGCCTGCAGTCTGCCTTGTTCTGCCAGCGGTGTCAGGGCGCTGAGCAGGCGGTTGGACGTGTCGGTCTGCCAGATGTAGGCCACATCCATGCGGTCTGCGCCAAAGCGCACCTGCTGCACCACCTGGGGCACCAGTTGCAGGTCGGCCCGCGCCACGCCCAGCCGGACAGCGGCTGCGTGCAGCAGGGGTCGCGCCAGCGCAGTGGGCAGCGGCAAGCTGCCCACACGCCAGCGCGCCAGTGCTGGCAGACCCACCGTTTCCTGCCAGGTGGTCTGCAGGTTCAGCCAGCCGCCCAAGGGGCCGAATTTCCAGGGCAGGCTGGCCTGCAGTTCGCCTTGTTGGGCTTGGAGGGTCAGCGCCACGCGCATGCCCAACAGCCGCTTCGCGCCATGGTTGAGCAGCAGCTCGACATCGCGTTCGGTGACCGAGAGCTGGTTCAGCTGGCCCGGTGTACTGCGCCTGGGGTCGTGGCTGCGCGCCAGGGTCAGGGCATGCTGCACGTCTTCAATACGTACATCGGTACGTTCTGCCACCGCAGGCGCATGGTCCAGAGCCAAAGCCAGCAACCCGACCAGCAGAACCAGGGCGGCCACTGTGAGGGCCAGCAGGCTGCCCCCAGCCCATCGAATCCAGGATTTCATAGGCTGCAAGTCTGCCATTGCCCCAGCTGGCGCGTTGTAAGACTACCGGGTGGACCCGCACATCATCTTCGCCCATGTTCAATGTGTTCACCCTCGGCAACGGCCGGCTGGTTCAGCGCGAGGTCACTGGCGCCGCAGACTTGGCCGCTGCCGAACCGGTTTGGGTGGACATGGAAGCGCCATCCACCGAAGAGCAGGGCTGGATCAGCCAGCGTTTCGGCTTGCTGCTCCCCGGCCGGCGAGGCGCTGTCGGCGATTGCGCGCGAGGAAGACTTGAACGGCCGCATCCGCCGCCACGTGATGGACACGCGCCGCGCGCTCAGTTTCGTGATGCGCAGCTTTGGCAGGCGGGCTACCCGTTTGCTCTGGCTCTGGCGCTGGCGCTGGCGTTGATGGCGGCCTCGGTCGCCGCGCCGTTTCTGTACTTCCGCCGCAAGGGCTGGCTGCGCTGAGCGTGTTCAGGCGCTTTCAGGCGCTTTCAGTCGTTCTGCAGCGACCTGCTGAGACAGTTCGGCCACCACCGGCGCCAGCGCTGCCAAAGTCTGTTCCCTGGTCTGCGCGTCGGCCTGCAGCGCCCCGGCCTGCCCCCACAAAGATCGTTCCAGGCTTGACGCATGGGCGGCCAGCGCCTCGGCCCCCACCGTCACGGCGATGCCGTGCAGGTCGTGCACCAGCCGGTAGGCGCGGTCGCGTTCCCCGGCTTGCAGCGCTTCTTCGAACTGCTGCGCCCAGGGCGCCATGAAGGCCAGCGCGTGGGCGCTGAGCGTGTGGAAGAGCAGGGCGTCGCCGCCCAGTCGCTGCAGCGCCTGGGCTCGGTCCAGCGGGGCCTGCAGGGCATCGGTACGGCCGCGCCGGTGCGCGAGTTCATCCAGCGCCTGCAGCAGCTGCGCCCGGCTGAAGGGTTTGGCGAGGTGGCGGTCGCAGCCGGCGGCCAGGCTGGCCTGAACGTCGCTCTCGTAGGCGTTGGCTGTCAAGGCCACCACGGGCGTGCGTCGCCGTGCCGATTGCGCTTCGAGCAGCCGCAGTTCGCGCGTCACCGTCAGCCCGTCCATGCCTGGCATCTGGACGTCGACGAACGCGATGTCGAAGGTCTGTTCGCGCAACAGTTCCAGCGCTGCAGCGCCCTGGTCGGCGTGCTGCAGCTCCAGCGGCAGCGCCTGCAGCATGGCGCGGAAGATGTAGGCGTTGAACTCGTTGTCTTCGGCCAGCAGCACGCGCAGCGGCAAGGCACCTGGCTGCGCCCAGGCCGGCAGCCGGGCGCTGGCGGGTTCTTCAAGCTCGGCTGGCGGGCTGTGCTGCGGATGCGGGTGCTGGCCTTTTGGGGGTTCCACTGCGGGCGGCAGCGGCAGGCGCAGCGTGAAGCGGCTGCCCGTGCCAGGCGTGCTCTGCACCTGCACGCTGCCGCTCATCAGGCTGGCCAGATTGCGCGTGATGGCCAGGCCCAGGCCGGTGCCGCCATACAGCCGCGTGATGCTGCCGTCGGCCTGGGTGAAGGGCTCGAAAATCGCCTCGAGCTGGCTGGGCGCAATGCCGATGCCGGTGTCGCTGACCTCGAAGCGCAGAAAGCCGCCCTCCGCGCCATTCGTGCCATTCGTGCCATCCGCGCCTTCCAGCGCGACCGACATCCTCACCGCGCCGCGGCCTGTGAACTTGATGGCATTGCCCAGCAGATTGACCAGGGCCTGCTGCAGGCGCTGCCTGTCGCCCACCACCCACACCGGCAATTTGGGCGCCAGCGTCACCAGCAGGTCGATGCCCTTGTCATCGGCCTTGAGGCGCATCAAGTCGCTGGTCTGCCGCAAAAGCTGCAGCAGATCGAAAGGCGCTGTGTTCAGCTCGAAGCGGCCCGCTTCGATGCGCGACAGGTCCAGCAGGTCGTTGATCAAGGCGTGCAGTGCTTCGCCCGACTCTCGAAAGACCTGCACATGCAGCCGCTGCTGCGGCGACAGCGGCGTGGCGGCCAGCAGCTCGGCCACGCCCAGCACGGCGTTCAGTGGCGTACGTATCTCGTGGCTGACATTGGCCAGAAAGCTGCTCTTGGCACGTGCTGAAGCGGCCATGGTCTCGATTTCCCGGTCCAGTCGGGCCCGCGCCGCAGCCTGGCCGCGCTGGAACCACCACACCGCCATGACGCTGGCCCCGCCCAGGGCAGCCAAGGGCGGCACCCAGGCTGCGGGCTGACGCCACTGCAGCAGCGCCCACAGCGCCAGCGCGGCCATGGCCAGCAAGGCCAAGGCGGCGTGCACAGCATCGCGCCGGGGCTGGATGCGGCCTCGCGCCACCGTCAGCACAGGCGGCGCCAGGGCCAGCAGCAGCAAGCTGCCGTTCAGCCAGGGGTTGGCGGGCCGAACCGGCGCGCCGGACTTCATTTCGCTGAAAGCCTGGGCCAGCACCAGGGTGCCCGAGACTTGGCCGCGCGGGGAGATCACCGTATCGGCCAGCAAGGCGCTGCTGCCGATGAAGACGACACGGCCTGCCACCGCAGCACGCAGCGCGCTGGCATCGCGCAGGCCCAGCGCTGTTTCGGCCAGCTCGCTGAAGCTGCGCAAGGCAGGCCATTGCGCGGGGTGGGGCATCAGCAGGCGGTGGTGGCTGTCGCCGCTGGCGGCCAGCCTGGCAGCCGCTGCAGGTGCCAGCACTTCGAGCAAGGCAACGGGGATCGACGGCAAACGCGCTTGCGCGTCCTGGTGCCACAGCGGCAGGCGGCGCAGCACGCCGTCCGACGCGTCCAGGGGCGTGGTGATGACGCCCAGCCAGGGCCGGTCGCCGGCCGGCCAGATGCTGGGTGTGGGCAGAGCCAGCGCTGGCCACGACTGCGCCTTCGGCAAAGGCGCCGGCGCGCGCAAGGCCTGCGTCGCCAGCAAGGTTTGAGTAGCCGCAGCGTCGTCCGTGGGGTACTGCAAGCCGGCCGCAGCCAGCAGCACGGGCGCGCCTGGGCGGCCCAGGGTGCGAGCCAGCGCGGCGTCGGCCGGCCCGGCATCGGCAAACAGGAAATCCAGCACCACGGCTTGGGCGCCAGCGTCGCGCAACTGTTCGACCATCAAGGCGTAGACGTCGCGCTGAAACGGCCAGCCGCCGAAATGGGGCTTCAGCTTGATCAGCGAGGCGTCGTCGATGTCGATCACCAGCACGTCGGTGCTGGCCTGCGAAGGCGCGAGCAGGCGCGACTGCAGGTCGTTCGTCGTGCGTGACAGCTCTGCCCCCAGCGGCGTGAACGCCAGCACGGCAGCAGCGGACAGCGCGACCAGCAGCAGCGGCCAAGGTCGCCGCCGCGCGCCGGACCTTAAAGCAGCAGCACCAAAGGAAGCAGCCACAGCCACCACCTGGATTGCGGCACCTCGATGAGCTGCGGCGTGCCGTAGGGCCCGGCGCGGCCGTCGGCGCCCAGGGTGCGGATGCGTACGTGGTAGGTGCCGCTTTCTGGCTGGGCCAGCAGGTATTCGGCAGTCTGCACCTGCTCATCCACGACGAGTTTGGCGAAGTCTGCACCGTTCTCGCCTCGCGAAATCTGCACCTGGTACTTCACGCCTGGCAAGCTGGATGCGCGCCAGCCGATGACGATGCCCGCGTCGCTGGTTTTGGCCGGTTGACTGGCTGGTGCGGGCGGTGGCGGTGGAATGCGCTCGAAGCTGCGCGGGTCGCTCCAGGGGCCTTGCTTGCCATCGGAGCGGATGCTGGCCACGCGCCAGTGCAGGCGGCCGATGGGCAGCGCAGCAGCGACTTTGGTGTCGTCCAGTGGCTGGCTTTCAAACACAGGCTGCTTGAATTCGGCGTCGCTGGCCACCTGCACGCGGTAGCGCGTGGCTTCAGGGTTGCGCGACCAGGCCAGGGTGGTGTTTTCCGCGTCCAGCTTTTCGTCCGTCGCCGGCCGCAGCGGGAAGGGCGGTTGCGGGCGCGCGTCCAGCACAAAAGGCCGGCTTGCGGTCTGGCCTTCGATACCCAGCTCATCGGCGGCGCGCACGCGCAGTTCGTAGCGGCCATCGGGCGGCTCGTCCGGCCAGCTCGCCTGGGCTTGATCGAACACGCCTTCCAGTACCAGCCGTGCTGGTTCGACGCTGGTATCGACGATCTGTGCCCGATATCGGGCGGCGCCCGGGGCTGGCGGCCAAGCCAGCTGCAACGGCAGACGTTGCAGTCGTTCGGGCAGCGCGTCTAGGTCGGGCGCAGGCAACAGCGGGCGCGGGGGCGTCACGCCCTGGGCTGTGGCGACCGCGCCGAATCCGGCGGCCACGGGCTGTGCATTGGCCGCCACCCGGCCTTCGACCACTTCCACCCAGGTGCGCTCAGCGTCCACGCGGCCACGGAAGTCGGTGCCGCGCACGCCCAGGTTCACCGCTGGCGTGCGCAGTTCGAAGCGCGGCGCCGGGCGCTGCGGCACCACTTGGGATTCAGCGCTGCCGGTTTGAAGTCGCAATTGGGTTTCTACCGTGCCGTGGCTGCCCTGGGGGCTGCCCAGACGCATCAGGCGGTCCAGGCGCAGGCGGCCATTTGGGCCGAGCTGGGTGCGCGAGCCGTCGGCGAAGCGCAGCGTGACTGACGACTGCACACCCGTAACGACCACGTCGCCCGTTTGCAGCCGTGCCGCACCCTGCAGCGCCTGCTGCGCCTGGCCCTGGCGTTCCAGCCAGACCTCGCCATGGCGGTGCAGCACTTCTGCCTCCACAGGCTGGGCCAGCAGCATCTGCAGCGGGATGCGCAGGATGCTGGCGGGCTGCAGCCGGCGCGGGTTGGCGATGCGGTTCAGGCGCTGGACTTCACGCCAGTCGGCGTCTGGGCGCAGCAGCCGGCCCTGCAGGCCGATCAGCGTGTCGCCAGGCTGGACGGTGTGCAGCCAGACATCGACATCGACGTTGGCGTTGGTGTTTGCGTTCGCGTTTGCGTTCGCGTTTGCACTCGCGTTCGCGCTCGCCACGTCTTGAGACCACGCCGACGTCAGCGTCAGAGCCATGAACAGAAGGAGCGACAGGACTGCTGCTGTTCTCGCCACCGTCACTCGCCGTAACGCTAAGCGCAATGGCCAGGAGCCAAGGCAAGTCGTCGATGTCACTGGCTGTTCCTGCTTCAAATGCGGCCTAGCGCGCCGAATCGCGGATTTTGCTGCATCTGGCCGCGGCCGTTGTGGCAGGCCGAGTGCGGCGGAAAGAAGCAGCCTCAGCTCGCTGCCCGCTTTTTCAGCCAGCGCATCAGGCCGCCGAGCACGGGAATCTTCTCGTACAGCTCTTCGGCGGCGTCCCAGTAGTCCCGGTGCAGGCGAATGCGGCCGTCTTCAGCCAGCAGCAGGTGGCTGGCGCCGCGGATGCACTGCTCGGTGGGCCCCATGCGGGACTGGCGAAAGTGGAAGTCCCAGCTCAGGAAGCATTGCGGCTGCTGCCCGCCCTGCACGATGACGTCGCGGATGACGAAGCGCGGGCCCTGCAGCGTCTCGAACATGTGCTGGAAGATGCCGCGAATGGCATCCACGCCTCGTACCTCGTTGAACGGGTCTTTGAAACGCGCATCTTCGGTGTACAGCCCTTGCAGGCGCGGCAGGTCGGCTGGCGCCAGGGCCTCGAAAGCGGCGCGGATGCGCGCCGCAGCGCTCTGTGCTGCAGCCTGCTCCATCAAAGCCCCGTGGCACGCCGTACGGCAGCGAAATACAGCGAATACGGCAGGTAGCGCAGAGCCTTGAGCCACAGCGTGAAGCGCTTGGGAAAGTGAATCTCGAATTTGCCGCGCTCCCAGCCACGCACCACTTCGGTGGCGGCTTCTTCGGGGCTGAGCATGGCGGGCATCTTGAAAGCGTTTTGCGCTGTCAGCGGGGTTTTGACGAAGCCAGGGCAAATGACGGAGACACCGACATGGCTGTCCTCCAGGTCCATGTACAGCGTTTCGGCCAGATTGATCAGTGCTGCCTTGGTGGGGCCGTAGGCCAGCGACTGCGGCAGCCCGCGGAAGCCGGCCACGCTGGACACCAGGCTGAAGTGCGCCGGCTTGCCTGCGCGGCCCTGTGCCAGCAGCGTGGGCAGCACGGCGTCCAGCAGGCGCAACGCGCCAGCGTAGTTCACTTCCACGTGGTGCAGCGCCACTTTCAGATCGAATTCAATGGCGCGCATGGGCGTGTAGGTGCCAGCGAAATAGGTCACCAGGTCGATGCTGCCATGGCTGGCCAGGATGCTGGCGGCGGCTGCGCGCAGGGCTTCGCTGTCGGTGGCATCCAGCGCGATGGCCTGGCTGCCTGGGTGCGCGGCGGTGAATTCATCCAGCGCTTTCTCGCTGCGCGCAGAAACGATGACGCGTGCGCCTTGTGCATGCAGTTGGGCCGCCGTGGCGCGGCCGATGCCGCTGGAAGCGCCGACCAGCCACACGTTGCGGCCGGCCCAGGATTCGATGCGCGGGTTCAGTGACATGCGGTCCTTCTGGTCGTCGTCCTGCCTTCTCGTGTCGGGTTCATGGCTTGTAGAAAGACAGCGTCACTTCGCCCAGGCGGATCCCGAACTTGCTCATCACCGCCTTGTTCAGCATCACCTTGTCGTCCATCAGGTACATCCAGTCGTCGAACTGCACTTCGTAGACCTTGTCGTCTACCGGCAGCCGCAGCGTGTATTGCCACTGCAGCGCGTTACCCGCAGCCACGCCCACCGCTTCACCCACCACGTCGTCGGCGCGGCCGCTCCAGCGCCCGCCGCCCAGGTCGGTCAGGCGCCAGACGCGACGTTCTGTCTTGCCGTCGCTGTAGGTGAAGCGTTCGTCCAGCGTGCCCTGGTTGCCTTCCCAGGTGCCTGTCATCTGCACCGTGAAACGGCGCGCAACCTTGCCCGAGCGGTCGGTGAACACGCCGTGCGCCACCATCGGGCCGTTGAAGTAGGTCTTCAGGTCGAGCACGGGCTTTTCAGCGGCGTAATCGGCGGGCGTGGGCGCGGCGCAGGCGGCCAGCAGCAACACGCTGGCAGACAAGGCGCTGAGGGCGGCAAGCGTGAAACGGCGCTTCATGGTGTGGCTTTCAAAAGAGGTGGGTCCAGGTCCAGGCCAGGGCGAATCCAGCGGGTGTAGAGCAAGCCAGCAGCCACCAGCTTGAGCGCGCAGGGCAGCAGGCAATAGGCCACAGTGAGCGCGCGCAGCGCCCCGGGGTCTTGCGCGCCCGGCGCATAGCCGAACACGCCCAGCAGTGGCAGCGCGATGCCTGCTGCCAGCGCCAGGTTGAGCTTGGTGGCGAAATTCCACCAGCCGAAGTAACCGCCTTCCAGCTTTTCGCCGTGCCCGGCGCGCTGAATCACGCCGGCCAGCAGGGCACTGGGCAGCGACAGATCGGCGCCCAGCGCAATGCCGCTGGCCAGGCAGACGATGATGAAGCCGGTGACGTCACCCGCTCCCAGCATCGTGGCCCAGGCAAAGGTGGCCACGGCCAGCAACATGCCGGCCAACCAGGTGGGTGCCAGGCCGAAGCGCGAAACCGCGCGCACCCACAGCGGCATCGACAACGCCCCGGCTGCGAAGTAACTCACCAGAAACAGCGGCTCGAAGGCGGGCGCCTGCAGCCGGTCGCGGATGAAGAACAGCACCAGGGTGGCCGGCACCGCGCTGGCCACGCCGTTGATGAGATAGATCAGCAGCAGCCGGCGAAAGGTCGGATTGCGCAGCGGCTCGCCCATCGACGGCAGCACCGCTGGTGCGGTACCGCTGCGCGGCCTGGGCGCACGAGCCAGCAGGATCAGACCCACCGCCAGCGCCGCTGCAAACACCACGGTGGCCACCGACAAGCCGGCTACAGCAGGTAGCACACTAGCCACCAGCACTCCCAGCAGCGACAGGCCTTCGCGCCAGGACACGATGCGGGCCCGCTGCGCTTCGTTGCCGCCCAGGCGCGCACCCCAGGCCTGGTGCACGACCGTCATCACGCTGAAGGCCTGGTAGGTGACCACCAGCAGCACCGCGCACCACCACAGCAGCGCCGGGCCGTTGTCGACGACAGGAAAGAACAAGCCGCGGAAACCCAGTGCCAGTACCACGGCGGCGACGGAGGCATAAACGATCACGCGGCCCACGGGCTGGGTGAACCAGCCGTCTACCCAGCGCCCGATCCAGGGGTCGGCCACGGCGTCCAGCAAACGCGTGCCCAGCAGCAGGGCGCCCAGCGTGGCCAGCGGAATGCCGAAGGTGCTGGCGTAATGGTTGGGCAATATGACGTAGAGCGGCAGCGCCACGAAAGCCAGGGGAAAGCCCAGGCCGCCGTAAGCCAGGCCTTGCGCCCAGCCGCCGCGCCAGGCCGTTGTGGCTGCGGTTTTCGGCGCTGCGGCTGGCGTGCCTGACTTGTCTGCAGTCACCTGGCGCCGCCCAGCAGCGCATCGCGCATGGCCGGCTCGCTGGTCTGCGGCGAGAGCCAGATGCCGAAGAACCGACGCGAGAAATCGTCACCGCGCACTTCACCGCGCAGCTGCCCGTTGAAGAAGATGCTGGTGCCCAGGCCGGGCTGCAACATGCCGGTGATGCGGTCGCCCTCGTTGACGTTGGGGAACAGCTTGTTCATCTCTGCCAACCAGCGCTCGGCCGTGGCGGGCGCGATGTCGCCCTGGCGCCGCATTTCTTTCAGTGAACGCTCGGCGATGGCCCGGCCTTCGAGCGAGCGCAGGTAGTGCAATTCCAGCGCCAGTGGCGACTGTGCCCAGTCGGCAGGCGTCAACGGGCCGGCCGACCACAGGCGGGCGTCGTACACCTGAAAGCCCCACACCCGCAACCTGGCGCTGCCGTTCAGCCGCGCCGTGGGCATTTCAGTGGCAACTTCCGGCGGCAGTGCGCCGGCCTGCGCTGAAGCGCGCGCAAGCCAAGGCCAAGACAGTGTCGAGGCGGTGGCCAGCAGCAGGTGACGGCGGGTGAGTTTCGAGTGCGACATGCTCATCCCGTACGGCGCAGCGTGAACTGCATGACATTGGTGTTGCCGGTGGTGAAAGCTGCTTCGCAATAGGCCAGGTAAAACTCCCAGATGCGAACGAAGCGGGTGTCGAAACCCAATTGCCGCACCTGCCGGTCCTGGCTCATGAAGCTGGCGCGCCAGCGGCGCAGCGTTTCTGCGTAATCGCGGCCGAATTCGATTTCGTTTTCCACCTGCAGGCCGGCTTTGGCAGCTTCTGCGCGGAAAGCCGAGGGGCTGGGCAGCAAACCACCAGGAAAGATGTATTGCTGGATGAAGTCGGTGCTCTTCACATAACGCGCAAACAGGTCGTCGTGGATGGTGATGGTTTGAATGCAGGCGCGGCCACCCACCTTGAGCTTGTCGCGCACGGTGGCGAAATAGCTGGCCCAGTATTCGCGGCCTACGGCCTCGAACATCTCAATCGAGGCCACGGCGTCGAAAGGCTCATCCGTGATGTCGCGGTAGTCCTGCAAGCGCAGATCGGCATTCGCCGTCTGGCCTTTGGCGGCCAGGCGCTGCTGCGCCCAGGCCAGTTGCTCGCTGGACAAGGTGACGCCGGTGACGTGGGCGCCGAATTCCACTGTCGCCGTCTCGGCCAGCGCGCCCCAGCCGCAGCCGATTTCCAGCACGCGGTCGCCTGGCTGCACGCCGCATTCTTTCAAGGCGCGGCGTACTTTCGCCGTCTGCGCCTGCGCCGTGTTGCGCTGCAGGTCGCCTTCGAACAAGGCGCTGGAGTAATTCATCGTCTCGTCCAGCCACAAGCGGTAGAACGCGTTGCCGATGTCGTAATGCGCGTGGATGTTCTTGGCCGAGCCGCGGCGCGAATTGCGGTTGAACAGATGCTTCACGCGGTAGGCCAGGCTGCCCCACCAGGTGCCGTAGATGACCGATTCGATGGCGGTGCGGTTGGCGATGAACAGTTCCAGCAGCGCCACCAGATCGGGCGTGGTCCAGTGGCCGGCGATGTAGCTCTCGGCGAAGCCGATGTCGCCGCTTTTCAGCGCGGCGCTGCAGCAATCCCAGTTCAGCAGGCGCAGCGCAGCGCGGTGGCCGCCTTCGACGGCTTCGCCGAAGTGCACCTGGCTGCCGTCTGGCAGCTGCAGGTTCAGCGTGCCGCCACGGATGCCCGCCAGCAAGCGGAAGACGGCGCGGGCCGCAGCAGGGGCCGATGGCGGCAGCGAGAAGTCGTTGGCAGAAATGCTGCGGGTGGAGTTCGGCAAATTCGTCGTCATGGCGGGCAGGGGCTCGTCGGTTTTCTCAAAAAATTCAGCGCGTGATGAAGGCTTGCGGCGGCGTGGGTTTGCGCAGAAAAGGCACGCGCTTGAGCGACAAGCGCAAGGCGTGCCAGTGGATGCGCATCAGCACGCCCAGGGTCATCAGCGGCATGCCAAAAAAAGCGCGGCGCACGGTGGCAGCGTCCATCAGGGCCAGCCGGCCGCTGACGCTGGTTTGCAGCAGCGCACCGCTTTCGTCGTCGTGGTCCACGCGCGCCACGGTGCGGTCTGGCGTGCGCATGAAGCGGAAGCGGTAACTGCCGGCCACGGCGCAAAAGGGCGAAACGTGGAAGACCTTGTCAGCGCGCAGCTCGCGCCCCAGGGCCACATCGGGGCCAGCCAGCAAGTAGCAATGGCGTTCGCCGAAGGTGTTGTTGACCTCGGCCACGATGGCTCCCAGGCTGCCGTCTGGGCGGTGGCAATACCAGAAGCTCACAGGTTTGAAGACATAGCCCAGCACGCGCGGGTAGGTGTGCAGCCAGACTTCGCCGCGCGCTTCGCCGGGGCCGAACACGCCTTCGGTGGTCAGTACTTCGTCAATCCAGTGCAGCGCATCAGCGCGGCCGTCGCCGTGGTCGGCATCGTGAAAGCTCAGCAGGCCGCGCGCATTGCGCCGCAGTGCTGCCTGCGGCTGCGTGCGCAAGGCACGCAAAGGCAGCATCAGGAAGTAGGTGGGATAGCTGAAGGCGTGCACGCGCGGGCGCAAGCGGCGGTGCCGCACTTCACCCGTACCAATGAAGGCGCGCGCAGGATTCGTCATCAGGCTGCTGCCAGGGCTTGCGCTGGCTTAGCTGCTGCCGGGTCGCCGTTCAGCCAATGCTGCTGCAGGCGGGCGACGACGTCTTGCGCCGACATCAAACCGTCTTCATGGAAACCGTAGCGGGTCCAGGCGCCGCAAAAGGACACGCCTGCAACGGCCTGGATGGCAGGCAACTGGCGCTGGGCTTGAATGGCGGCCTGGTCGAACACCGGGTGGCTGTAGTTCCAGGCGCCCAATACGCGCGACGGGTCGGGTTCACGCGCCGGGTCGGGGTTCAGCGACACCACGACTGGCTGCAACCAGGGCAGGGGTTGCAGGCGGTTGATCAGGTAGTGCAGGCATACGCCAGCCTGCTCGCGCTGCACGCTTTCAGCGCGGGCGTAGTTCCACGCTGCCCAGGCCAAAGGCCGGCGGGGCAGCACGCGGGTGTCGGTATGCAGCACGGCGCGGTTGGGGTGGTAGCGGATGGCACCCAGAACAGCGCGCTCGGCGGGCGTGGCATCGCTCAGCATGGCCAGGCTCTGGTCGCTGTGGCAGGCCAGCACGACATGGTCGAAACGCTCGCTGCCTTCGGCCGTGCTCAGCATCACAGCTGCTGCGTTCTGCATGGAGCCTTCCACGCGGCGCACCGCCAACACCGGCATATTCAGCCGCGCATCGGGAATGCCTTGCAGCAGCTTCGCCACGTAATGCTTGGCGCCGCCGCGCACGGTGTGCCATTGCGGCCTGTCTGCCACCTGCATCAAACCGTGGTTGTGGCAAAAGCGAATCATCGTGGCGATGGGGAACTGCAGCATCTGGTCGGTGGGGCAAGACCAGATGCAGCCGATCATCGGCAGAAAGTAGCCGTCGCGAAAACGCGGGCCAAAGCCTTTTCTGTCCAGGAACTGGCCGATGGGTTCGGCCAGTTCGTCTTCAGCACCGCGTTCGGCCAGTGCGGTGCACAGCTTGTTGAAGCGCAGGATGTCGGCCAGCATGCCCCAGAAGCGCGGCTTGAACAGGTTGGCGCGCTGGGCGAAAACGCTGTTCAGGTCGCAACCACTCCATTCCAGCCCGGGCGCCTGCACGGAAAACGACATCTCCGAGGCCGCTGTTTCCACACCCAGGGTGGCAAACAGATTCACCAGTTGCGGGTAGGTGCGGTGGTTGAAAACCAGAAAGCCGGTGTCCACGCCATGCGTGATGTGCTGCCCATCGGGCCCCGGCAGGCTGATGTCTACGGTGTGCGTGTGCCCGCCGAAATAATCACCGGCTTCAAACAAGGTGACGCGGGTATTCGGTGTTTGCGCCAGCGCGTGCGCGCTGGCCAGGCCAGAGATGCCCGACCCGACGACGGCCACGCGCCTCATGGCCGACTGGTGCCGCAGTTCGAGCCGGCGAACAACGCCCCGCTCTGACCAGGGGTGTAGACAAGCTTTGATGGCCGGAGGCCGGGATCAGGCAGTTTCAACATGCTCAATGGTTGGTCGTGCTAAAAACTTGTTGCGGGTACACACTGCCTGTGCGCAGCCACATGGCTGCCGGGTGTCTCGTCGAGACGATTCTCTCGTGAACTTGATGGTCGCGTTGTGACCGAATGGTAACTGAATCGTCCTGCGGAGGGTTGCGAAGGGGCTGTCCTGTTCAAAGGGCCTGGGGTGACCTATTATGGAAAAGACGAACGCGAGACCATCGGGTTCTGTCCAAGACAAACCCTCGACTACCTGGATCTCCCCAATGGCTACGCCAGCCGACCCGCTCTGGGAGATCTCGCAACCCTTTGAACGGCCTGAACGGCCTGAACCGCCTGAACCAGCTGTTGCCAGCTTTCTGCCGGTAACCGAGATGAAGGACCGCACACGCATCGTCCCTGTCGCTTTGTCGATTTCTGCCGTCGAACGCGACACGGGCCTGAGCAAGGACACCCTGCGCGTCTGGGAACGTCGCTACGGCTTCCCCTCGCCGGCTCGCGACGCCATGGACGAGCGCGCTTACGCCACCGATCAGGTGGAAAAGCTGCGTGTCATCAAGCGCTTGCTGGACGCCGGGCATCGCCCTGGGGTCATCGTGGCCCTGCCCTATGCCGAGCTTCTGGCGCTCAGCACCGCCATTCATGAGTCGCCCAGCCAGGAAGCTGAATCAGTGGCGGCGCGGGTCGATCTACAGATTTACATCGGCATCATTCGCCAGCACGACGCGCCGGCCCTGCGCGCCGCCTTGACGAGAGCGCTCTCGCGAGGCGGTGTGGCCGATTTCGTCACCCGCGTTCTCGGGCCGCTGAATTCGGCGGTAGGCGAAGCCTGGATGCGCGGGCAGCTCGAAATCTTCGAGGAACATCTCTACACCGAAGTGGTGCAGGTCGTGCTGCGCCAAGCCATCGCTGGCATCCCGGAGCCGCGCACGCAAGCGCACCCGCGCGTGTTGCTCACCACCTTCCCGGGCGAGCCGCATGGTCTGGGCTTGTTGATGGCCGAGGCCATGCTGGCGATGGAAGGCTGCGCGTGCATGTCGCTGGGCGTGCAGACCCCGCTGTGGGATACGGCGCTGGCTGCGCAGGCGCACCGCAGCGACATCGTGGCGCTCAGCTTCACCGGCTGCATGAACCCGAATCAGGTGGTCGACGGTTTGACCGAACTGCGGCAGAAGCTTCCCCCGCATGTGCGCATCTGGGCCGGTGGCAGCGCGCCAGTGCTGTTTCGTCGCCGTGTCGAGGGCGTCGAGCCGCTGGGCAGCCTGGATGCCGTGACCCACGGCGTGCGTCAGTGGCGCGAGGCGGCCGCCGTAACAGCAGCCACCGCAGCAGCCACCGCAGCAGCCTCAGCATCCGGTTCGGGGGGACTTGCGTAAGCCCTTGTCATCAAACTGTTGATGGCTGCCTAGAATGGTTTCAACATTGGCAAGGCTGGACGCGATGCTTTATCCCGAACTCTTCAAGCAACTCGAAGCTGTCCGTTGGCGCATGGACTCGGACATCCCATGGGACAAGTTTCGTCCTGACCTGCTCACTGAAGAGCAGGCGCAGACGATCAAGATGAACGCCATCACCGAGTGGGCGGCACTGCCGGCCACCGAGATGTTCTTGCGCGACAACCGTGGTGACAGCGACTTCAGCGCTTTCATGAGCGTCTGGTTCTTCGAGGAACAAAAACACTCGCTGGTACTGATGGAGTACCTGCGCCGCTTTCGCCCTGAACTCGTACCCACCGAAGAAGAGCTGCATGCCGTGCGCTTCGAGTTCGACCCGGCGCCAGCGCTTGAAACGCTGATGATGCATTTCTGCGGCGAGATTCGGCTGAACCACTGGTATCGCCGCGCAGCTGAATGGCACGGCGAACCCGTGATCAAGGCCATCTACGAAACCCTGGCCCGCGACGAAGCGCGCCATGGCGGCGCCTACCTGCGCTACATGAAGCGCGCCATGGGCAAATTCGGTGACGAAGCGCGTGCCGCGTTTGCCAAGGTAGGCGTGCTCATGGCCAGCGCTCGGCGCACGGCGCAAGCCTTGCATCCCACCAACCTGCATGTCAACGCCAGCCTGTTCCCGCGCGACACCATCCAGAGCCGCCTGCCCAACCCGGAATGGCTGGAGCAGTGGCTGGACAAACAGATTCAATTCGACGCGGTCTGGGAAAACAAGGTTATCGAACGCATCCTGCACAACATGAGCCTGCTCATGGATCGCAGCTTTACCAGCGTGCAGGAGCTGAACCGCTTCCGCAAGGAAATGACGACGCGGTTAGGTGACAAGGCTGCATCAGGCGGCAGCGGCGGCGCTGGCAAGGCGCCCGCGGCGGCCTGAGCGGGCGGCTGTTTACTTCGGCGCGGCCGCCATCGCGGCCAGGTCGGCCATGCGGTCGGCTGTCACACGTTTGGCAGTATCGCGGGCACCGATGAGGCGGTTGTAAGCACGCCAGTCCACACCGGCGGCTTGCAGCAAATCTTCGCCCAGCACGGCCTTGGTGGCGGCGGCCACCAAGGGCAGGTTGCACCAGGCGGCTGCATCGGCCTGACTGAAGCTGTCGCCAGCCACGAAGGGCGAGAACTTGGCCAGGCGCTTGAAGGCGGCGATGTTCCTGGTCAGTTGCTTGCGCACGCGGGCCTGCGTGGACTCGGACACCTGGCCACCGAAGAAGGCCTGCACGTACAACTCGCGCGCCTCCAGTTCCAGATGCAGGTCGATGAAGCTGGCGATCTCGCGCACCTTGGCGGCTGCCAACGGGTCGGCTGGCAGCAGGGCCGGGCTGGGATAGGCGGCTTCCAGGTAGTCGCAGATGACCTGGCTTTCGCACAGCGCCACGCTGTCCTGCCCGTCTGTCTCGTCTTTCCCGCTGACGCGAATGAACGGAATCTTGCCCAGCGGTGTGGCCGCAAGCACGGCTTCATCAACCGACCCCGTGCCCACATGTTCTTCGGTGAAGGGGATGCCTTTTTCCAGCAGCACCAGCTTGACCTTGTTGTAGTAGTTGGACATGGAGCGGCCGCACAGGGTGATCATGGTCAAGGTCTTTCTGGAGTGGGAGTGTTGAAGATGCTAGCGGCGGCGCTGTGCCAGGTTGACGATGGCAATGCCCGCACACACCGCCAGCAGGGCCGTCGCCAGGCGCAGCGTCAGCGGCTCCCCCAGCAGGCCCACACCCGCCAGCAACCCGAACACGGGTGTGAGCAGGGTGAAAGCGGCTACGCGCGTGGCCGGGTAGTGGCGCACCAGCCAGAACCACACCAGGTAGCTGGCAAAACTGACAACCAGCATCTGAAACAGCAGCAGGCCCCAGGCTGCAGCGCTGACCTGGCGCTGCCAGGCTTCGCCAGCCAGCAGCCCGCCCAGCCCCAGCGCAACCGCCGACACGCCCAGTTGCCAGAGCAAAGCCTTTTCTGGCGACACCTGGCCCAGCCGGCTGCCGCGCAGCACCAGGGTCGTCAGGCCCCAGAGCACGCCGGCCGTGATGCCCAACGCGTCGCCCACCCATTGCCGCGGCCCGGCCGTGGGTTGGGTGAAGCCACCGGCGAAGGCCCAGACGACACCGGCAAAAGCCCCAGCCAGCCCCAAATATTGCCAACCTGAGAGCTTTTCACTGCGGGCGATGAAGGGCATGCCCAGGGCAACGACGAACGGCGAGATGTAGATGAAGACCACCATGCGCGACGCGCTGGTGTACTGCAGCCCGATGAAGATGCAGGCGAATTCGGCTGCAAACAGCAAACCGGCGAGCAAGCCGCCGCGTGCGCTGCCTTCACGTCGCACCAGGCCCTGCCAGAACACGGGCCCGCGAAAGCGCGACCAGGCCAGCAGCAGCAAGGCCGCGCCGCCAGAGCGCACTGCAGCCTGCAGCAGCGGCGGAATCTCGGCCAGCGTCAGCTTGGTGGCCACCTGGCCCAAACCCCAGATGGCGCAGCAGCCCACCAGCAACCCGACTGCCAGCGTATCGAGCTTGGCCTTTCTGCCGTCGGCGCCGGCAATCAGCGCGGTTTTCATCGCATCACCTTCTATTCCCACCCACGCCCGCGTTTTCGTATGCCAAGAACCAGCGCGCAAACCGCGCCGGCCAATGCACCGCTGGCATGCGCCAACGGTGCCACCGCCATGTTCATCTCAGCGCTCGGCCGCAGTGCCGGGCCCCAGGGTGCTTCCAGCAGCAGCTTGGTCAGCAGGCCCAGCGCCAGGCCAGCGCCCACCCAGCGCTGGCGGCGGCTGCCACCGCTGCGCAGCAGGAAAACAGCGGCCACGGCCACGCCTGCGTGCAGCACGCCTGACAGGCCGCCGTAGTGCGCCAGTTCGGGCTGCAGCAGCAGGCCGATTTGCGTCAGCGGCCAGGCCAGTAACCAGGCCAGCGCGGCGCGTGCAGGCAGCCGCGCCACCCAGCCCAGAGCGGCCACCACGGCAGCACCGGCGGCATTGGCCGCCAAGTGCTGCGGGCTCCAGTGCACCCAGGCGGCAGTCAACGCGCGCCAGGGTTCGGTCCTGGCCAGCGCGGGCTGCCAGTCCAGCGTGACTGCAGGCAGCCACCAGGCCAGCAGTGCGCCGGCCAAACCAGCGGTGGCCACAGTCAGCCACGCCATGCCGCTCGAGGCTGCTGTATTCAGGGGAATACTGCCCGCCACAGTGCCAGCACGGCGTCGCGCGGTGCAGCCAGCGCATCAGCGTCGAACTGCGTGGAGTTCTCATCCAGCCGCGCCTGATGCTGCGCGCGGCGCAGGCTGCGGTAAGCGTCAGCCGCAGCCCGCCCGATGCCTTCAGGCAGCAAACCCAGAGCCTGCGCCCGCTGCAGCAAGGCGATGTTGCCGGCATTGGCCAGCAGTTCTGCATGCTGCGCGGCGTGGGCCAGCACCAGGAATTGCACGGCGAATTCCACATCCATCATTCCGCCAGGGCTGTGTTTGACGTCGAACTTGCCTGCAGGCACCGGGTGCCCACCCTGAACCTTGATGCGCATGGCGCGCACTTCTTCGCTCAATGCGGCGGGGTCTCGCGGGGCCACCAGCACGTCGCGGCGCGTGGCCTCGAAGCGTGCGGCCAGGGCCGGTGTGCCGGCGGCATAGCGCGCCCGGGTCAGGGCTTGGTGTTCCCAGGTCCAGGCGGTGTTGTTGCCGCGCCCGCGCTGGTAGTGCTCGAAGCTGGCGATGGTGCTCACCAGCAGGCCGGAATTGCCGTTGGGCCGCAGCGCGGTGTCGACGTCGAAAAGTTCGCCGGCCCGCGTGCGCAGCGTGAGCCAGCTGATGAGCTTGCGCACGAACACGCCGTAGATCTCTTGCAGCTGCTGCTGCGCTGCCGGGCCGGCAGCGGCGCTGTCGTCGAAGAGAAAAACGATGTCCAGGTCGCCGCCGTAGCCCAGTTCAATGCCGCCCAGCTTGCCGTAGGCCACGATGCCGACCTGCGGCACTTCCCGGTGGCGCTGCTTGAGCAACGACCAGCACCAGCGCATGGCCACGTCGAGCACGGCATCAGCCAGGGCAGAGAGATCGTCGCTGACGCCCTCGACATCGAGATCGCCATCCACATCACGTACCAGCGTGCGGAAGACTTCTGCATGGTGCGCGCGGCGCAGCGTGTCGAGCAGTTGTTCCTCGTCAGCCTGGCCAGCGCGTTCCCAGGCGGCATGGCGTTCTTCGAGTTCGGCAATGAAGGCAGCGCGGTCGAAACGGCGGTGCAGCAGCCGGTCGTCGGCCAACTCGTCGATGACGCCAGGGTGGCGCAACATGTACTGCAGCGGCCAGCGCGCCAGGCACAGCAGGCGCACCAGGCGTTCATGCACGTCGGGTCTTTCCAATAGAAGCGCCAGGTAGTTCTCGCGTTTGAGCAGTGGCTCCAGCCAATCGACGAAGCGCAGGGCGCCCACCAGCGTGCATTTGTCGTCGCGCAGTGCGGTGGCGGTTTTCTGCATCAGACGGCCCAGGCGCAAGCGGCTCTCATCGCGCAGCGCCTGCACGCGTGGCGATAGCGCCCAGGGGCGCACGCGCGCGGCCAGATCAGGCGGCAGCGCGTCGAGCAAGGCATCGCTGTCGATCGCGAGCGGGCCCGGGCCGCAGCTGCGGCAGTTGTTGGGGCTGCTGGGGTTGCTGGGGTTGCTGCCCGGGCTGTTGCTGCCGCTGTGGGGGGCGTCTGGGCCGGTGCGGCCTTCGCGCAGCAGCGCGTCGAATTCGGCCACCACCTGTTCGCGCACTTCACCCAGGTGATCGAGCAAGGCGGCGGCTTGGCGACCGGCTGAATTCTTGCCGCCTTGCTCATCCCCCGCACCCAAGCCCAGGCTGCGCGCGATCCAGCACAGGTCGGCGTCGTCGGTGGGCAGCAGATGGGTTTGCTGGTCGTCCAGGTACTGGATGCGGTGCTCGACCTGGCGCAGAAACTTGTAGCCTGCAGCCAGCGCTTGCGCTGTGGCTGGCGACATCAAACCGCCAGCCACCAGCCTGGTCAGCGCACGCAAGGTGCTGCGCGTGCGCATCTCCGGGAACTGCCCACCGCGCACCACCAGCAGCAGTTGCACGATGAACTCGATCTCGCGGATACCGCCGCGTGAGAGCTTCACGTCATTGGCGCGTTCCGGCCGGCCGGCCGCGCGGCGCTGGGCTTCTTCGCGAACCTTGCGGTGCAATTGCCGCAGGCCCTCGAATACGCCGTAATCCAGATAGCGGCGATAGACGAACGGTGTCACCAGGTCGCGCAGCGCCAGCGCGCGCCCGCTTTCAACAGCCGCGCGCGGCGCCACCACGCGGCTCTTGAGCCAGGCAAAGCGTTCCCATTCCCGGCCCTGGACCAGAAAGTAGTGCTCCAGCATGGCCAGGCTGGTGACAGGCGGGCCGCTGTTGCCGTTCGGGCGCAGCGCCAGGTCAACGCGAAAGACGAAGCCGTCGTCGCCGGTTTCGCCGATCAGGCCGAACAAGAGCTTGGCCACATGGCTGAAGTATTCGTGTGCTGAGACCGGCCGCGTGCCAGCGGTCTGGCCTTCGTCTTCGTAGACGTAGATAAGGTCGATGTCGGAAGACACGTTCAGCTCGCGCGCGCCCAGCTTGCCCATGCCGACGATCCAGAAATCGATGCGCTGGCCCTGTGCATTCAAGGGCGGGCCGTGGCGTTCGTCGGCCTCGACCGTGGCCGCGGCCAGGGCGATTTCCAGCGTGGCTTCGGCCAGGTGGGTCATGCAGCCGGTCACGGCATCCAGTGACGCGCCTTGCTCGATGTCCAGCGTGGCCAGGCGTTCCAGCACCAACTGCCGAGTCACGCGCAAGGCACTGGCCAGGTCGCGCCCGCCGGCCTGCAGGCGCTGCACGAGTTCGGTGATGCCATGCCAGCCGGGCAGACCAGGGGGCAGCGACGACAGATCGGCTGCATATCGGCGGCGCACGCGCTGTACGAAGCGGCTGTGGGCGGCAATGGCAGCGCCGGCTGTGGCCGGCGACGGCTGGTTCATCGTGTCACTCCAGGGCGCGGCAGCTTGGCGCTTCGGTTTTTGTCTCTGCTTTGAAGCGTAGGTTAGCGCGCTGCGCGCGTACCTGCCCGAGCGGGCCCTTTCAGCGCCAGCCCGGCCGCAGCGGCGCACAATCCGCGCGATGAAAATCGCCGCCTTGCAGATGGTGTCCACACCCGATGTGGTCCGCAATCTTGAAGCTGCAGACGCCTTGCTGGCCAGGGCTGCCGCGGC